>NZ_CCSE01000001.1:0-316875 GCF_000756715.1 Jeotgalicoccus saudimassiliensis | reverse complement strand
ATCCTGATCATGTTTTAAGTGAGCGTACACAAAAAGCTGTCCAAGCTCTGTATCCAGCGTGCGCTCAAGTTCAAGGGCATCCGCCAGTTTTTCTGCTGAATCAAATCCGTCCTTAAACTGGTCATTATCAGCAATCTTTCCTTCAAGCACTTTATATGCTGCTTCAAAGTCCTCATCCGATTTAAAAATTGTCGTTAAATCCCATGTATTTTCGAGCTGCTGCTCTTCTCTTGTAATTAATTTCCCCATGTATAAAAACCTCCGTTTATTAGTAACACAATTTTCTCAATAAATTAATTTTATTTCAAGCAATATCTTTCGAAATCCGAAAAACTTTCAAGTAAAAAACAAGAAGTGACCGGACGACTGTTTTTTTGTCCGGAATGTTGGAAATGCTGCGCAGTCTGATAAAGTCCGTAAATTGATCACGGTCAAAAATACCATTCGATAAATGGTAATAAATATATAACTTCCACTCGATTGGTGAATTTAAAATATATCTTTCTTCAAAACTGGTAATATAAAGAAATTCCGGAAAATCGTCAGATGCCATTGCCAGCTGATACATATACGTTAAAGTCGGGTTCAGCACTGATTTCTGAGCCTTCTCTCTTTGAATCAGACGCTTCACAGCAGACTTTGACAAGAGGTGGGTCTCGCTCCACTCCGGACACGGCTTATATGCCAAAAGCTCCGCCGTCACGAGACGCTCAGTCTGGTACGTAAAACGATTCAGCCCCCCGCTGTGTCCAATATGCCATGCTGTGATGACGAGCGTTTCCGTATCGACAGTATATATTGCATTACCGGTCATTGTTGCCAGCTGAAAATGATTTAAATGGATGTATGTCCCATCCGTTTTAATTTCCTTCTCGTCAAGCAGCCAGATTACACGCATACCGAGCTTGTAATAACCTTCTGTACGAGACAATATTAATTCCGGACTGATTCTTGACAGCTGAATTTCAAGTGCAAGATCATACTCAATAAGGAGATCGGGTATCTGCTCTATACTTTCAAGGTAATACTCCATAGCTGTGTTGTAATGGCGATTCAGTTCCAAATATAAATCGTGTTTTAACTTTAAATGCAGCACCGATTCCCGTTTGTATAAATATCTGCTGCACTGCAGTATATGATGGTGCGAAAAATGCGGCACCTTTATGTTCCCCGCTTTCAGGACAACCGGCATACTGCACACCGGACAGAAATACTTTGCAGATTTTACAGCATCGTGTGCCAGTACCTGAATGCCGTCTTCATCGTTTGCTATAAACATAAAAAAACCTCCTTTACCTATATATAGGCAAAAAGGAGGTTTTATTTTTTTTTCGTACAAGTTATTTAATTTTCCTGAAAATATCTTCTGACCTGTGATCTCACATTATTACTCATGATAATTTTTCCATATTCATCCAGAAGCGCACTGGCAATTGTTGTCGGCTCACTGTATTCAAGCAGCTTTGACTCAATCCCTTCCATTCTGTCGAAATGCGTTCTGTAGTCGAAGAACATCTGATAGTAGTATTTACCGTCAATAACGTACAGTAAATCTTCATACAGTGTTTCATCCACTTCAACTTCATGGGAATATTTTATAAGATTTTCAAAATCATTAAAGTGAACCATCAGAGGTTCGCTAATGACTGGAACATCAAATTTATTATTGTCTGTTTTACGTTCATCGATGGCTTTATCGATAAATGATTCGATATCACGGTTTTCAATATTCATGGCATACGGCTCCATGCCATACGGATCATGTTCATTCTGGGACTTAGACACAACGACTTCGATACCTTTGTCGAACGCATGCACCTGGATCCATAAAGGGCCATCCATTGCAAAATCATCTGTCTGCTCATTATTAACTTCGTCCATGATCGTCCAGAAAAATTCTTCGCCGCGCTGACGGTTCATCCATAAATCTTCTTTGTTAAAACCGCGGCTCTCAATGTCGCTGTATGTTAAGAAGAATTTAATGGTTGAGTCGTTCACTCTCTCAATTCTCATCCTGCTCACTCCCTTACCATCATTTCTGCCTATTATACTAGGGATTACAATATAATACCAAATTCTAGATTTGTCTTACTATTATATGTTAAAACGCCCGCAGATAGCAAATCATCTGCAGGCGTCCCGAACTTTATATATATATCAAATTAGTCATCTTACAAATATTAAATTACAGTTCTGCCAGGCGTTTAGCTTCGATTAGATGCAATGTTCTTATGCTGCGTGGTAAAAATCGTCTGATCTCATCTTCGTTGTAGCCCACTTGTAAACGTTTCTCATCCATAATAATAGGACGTCTCAGTAAACCAGGGTTCTCCATAATTAAAGTATACAGCTCATTCATAGGAAGGCTCTCAATATCAACGTTTAATTTTTGGAAAGTTTTAGAGCGAGTCGAGATAATTTCTTCAGTCCCGTACTCTGTCATTCTTAAAATAGATTTAACTTCGTCTAAAGTTAACGGTTCGGAAAATACATTGCGTTCCGTGTATGGAATATCGTTTTCCTGCAACCATGCTTTTGCCTTACGACATGACGTACAACTTGGAGAAGTAAATAGTACTACCATGTAACTCACACTCCAATTTTTTAATTCTAACAAGAGTCTATACCCGTTTGGAGCAATATCCAAACATCTCACCAGTATGTAACTATGCCTCTTGCTGACAATTCTTATTATAGGTAACAAACATTAAAATAAAATGAGAATATTGTAATAATCTTAAAAATTATTAATTAATCTGAAATTAATGTGTAACATCTGTTCCTTGTGTTTATTATAACATCAAATAAGGTCAAAGTATATACAACCTGAGAATGAATACTCCCCCTGAACAAATATTTTCCTATATATACTCATTTATTCAGCCACTTGATTGCACTGCGGCAAAAAGAGTATTAATATTAAGAGACTAACTAAAACTATGTAGGTGACATTAATGAAAACATTATTCTCAGGCGTTCAGCCAAGCGGTATTCCAACAATCGGAAACTACATTGGCGCGTATAAACAATTCGTTGAATTACAGGACGAGTACGATTCATATTTCTGTATTGTGGATCAGCACGCAATTACTGTTCCCCAGGACCGTTTAAAACTGCGTGAAAACTCACGTGCACTCGCTGCAATTTATCTTGCCAGCGGTCTTGATCCGGAAAAAATTTCACTCTTCATTCAAAGTGAAGTTTCAGCACACTCAAAAGCAGCATGGATGCTGCAATGTACTTCATATATCGGTGAACTCGAGCGTATGACACAATTTAAAGATAAAGCACGCAAACAAAATCAGCGCGACGGTATATCTGTCGGCCTGCTGACATACCCCGCTTTAATGGCGGGAGATATTCTTCTATACAGCGCTGACGTAGTACCTGTCGGTGATGATCAGACTCAGCACATCGAGTTTACGCGAAACGTCGCAGAACGTTTCAACGCTAAATATAACGACATCTTCACACTGCCTGAAATTAAAACACCGGCAGTCGGCGGACGTATTATGAGTCTGAATGAACCTACGAAAAAAATGAGTAAGAGTGATGATAATCAGAAATCGTTCATAACTCTGCTTGATGATCCGAACCAGGCAGCGAAGAAAATCCGTTCTGCTGTTACCGATTCAGATACTGAAATTAAGTTCGACAAAGAAAACAAACCAGGTATTTCCAATCTGCTGACTATTTACAGTTCATTAACTGATAAAACGATCGATCAGCTTACCGAGCAGTATAAGGACTCGAGCTACGGAGACTTCAAAAAAGATCTTGGCGAGGTCGTTAAAGAATTCCTTATCGGATTCCAGGAAAAATACAACTACTACTTAAACAGCGAAGAGCTGGACGACATTCTTGATGCGGGCCGCGATAAAGCAGCACGCAAAGCTGACAGAATGGTTGAAAAAATGGAACGTGCAATGGGCCTCGGCCGTAAGCGTAAAAAATAAACTTTAAAATGGGAACCTGCACGCGGACATGATCTGTCGTGCAGGTTTTTTTGTTGTCTGCGTGGCGGAACAGGCGACGCACGCTCATTGCGGTGCAAACGCGCTTTCCCGGGGATGACGCTCGCTCATTGCGGAGTAAACGTCGCTTCCTCGGGAATGACGCTCGCTCATTGCGGAGTAACGCCGTTTTCCCGGGAATGACGCTCGCTCATTGCGGTGTAAACGCCGCTTCCTCGGGAATGACGCTCGCTCATTGCGGAGTAAACGCGCTTTCCCGGGAATGACGCTCGCTCATTGCGGAGTAAACGCGCTTTCCCGGGAATGACGCTCGCTCATTGCGGTGCAAACGCGCTTTCCCGGGGATGACGCTCGCTCATTGCGGTGTAAACGCCGCTTCCTCGGGAATGACAGACGCTCATTGCGGTGCAAACGCGCTTTCCCGGGGATGACGCTCGCTCATTGCGGAGTAAACGTCGCTTCCTCGGGAATGACGCTCGCTCACGCATAATAAAAAAAGCATTTCGTCCTCTTCGGACGAAATGCTTTTTACTATTTAAATTACTCTTCGTATTTTTTGAATACAAGTGATGCGTTATGTCCGCCGAATCCGAGACTGTTTGAAACAGCATACTTAAGATCTGCTTCCTGTGCACCGTTCGGCACGTAATTAAGGTCACATTCCGGTGCCGGGTTTGTTAAGTTGATCGTCGGGTGAACTTTACCTTCACGAAGGCTGTATGCAGTAATGATTGCTTCCATACCGCCTGCACCGCCAAGCATGTGTCCCGTCATTGACTTAGTTGAGTTAATCAGCAGATTATCCGCATGTTCTTTGAATACTGAACGGATTGCCAGTGTTTCAAATTCATCGTTATACGGTGTGCTCGTACCGTGTGCGTTAATGTACTGAACGTCTTCAGGGTTAATTCCTGCGTCTTTCAGTGCCTCCGACATTGCACGTGCGCCGCCTTCACCGTTTGGTGCCGGGGCTGTAATGTGATGTGCGTCTCCTGTCGAGCCGTACCCTACAATCTCAGCGTAAATCTGTGCACCGCGTGCTTTTGCATGTTCAAGTTCTTCAATCACAAGTACGCCTGCGCCTTCTGCCATAACGAACCCGTCTCTGTCTGCAGAGAATGGACGCGATGCATAATTCGGGTCATTCGAGCTTGATAATGCTCTGTTTGCCTGGAATCCTGCAACACCCATATTCGTAATCGGTGCTTCGCTTCCGCCTGTAATCATTGCATCCGCCTGACCGCGTTCGATAATTTTGAATGCATCACCGATTGAGTTTGTCCCCGTCGCACATGCTGTTACCGTCGCACCGTTTGGTCCTTTTGCACCTTCACGGATTGATACCTGGCCGCTCGCCATGTCCGGAATCATCATCGGAACGAAGAATGGACTTACACGTCTGGGCCCTTTAGTTGTCAGCGCGATAAACCCGTCTTCAAGCGACTGGATACCGCCGATTCCCGAACCGATCCATACGCCGACACGATCAGCATTGCTGTCGTTAATTTCAAGCCCTGAATCTCTGACCGCTTCATCTGCAGCAATAACGGCAAACTGTGTAAATTTATCCATTCTGCGTGCTTCTTTTTTATCGATAAAGTCTTCTATATTTAAGTTTTTTACTTCTCCTCCGATATGAACATTAAACTGTTCCGTATCGATGTTTGTAATTTCTGCAATACCATTTTTACCCGCTAATGCATTCTGCCACGTTTCCTTTGCTGTATTACCAATCGGTGTCACTGCCCCTGCACCGGTAATTACAACTCTCCTTCTAGTCATTAAGAGTCCTCCTTCTTAGTACCCCAAGTTAAACAAACTGCGCCCCATGTTAAACCGCCGCCAAATCCGACGAGAACAATATTGTCTCCCGGTTTAATGCGGTTTCTTTTCACTTCATAATCTATACTGAGCGGAATTGATGCCGCCGAAGTGTTTCCATATTTATTGACAGTTACACTCATTTTATCATATGGAAGCCCCATACGTTCTCTCGCCGCATTCATTATTCTAATATTTGCCTGATGTGGAATCAACATATCGATGTCTTCTTTGGCAAGTCCTGCCTTTTCTGTCACTGCAACACTTGATTCACCCATTTGTCTGACTGCAAATTTGAATACTTCACGGCCGTTCATACGAATGTAACCTTCTTCTCTGTCACCGTATAAATATTTGCCGCCGGAACCTTTACTGCCGAGTTCAAATGATTTAATACCGAAGCCTTCCTCAACTTCACCGACAACTACAGCGCCTGCCCCGTCACCAAACAGCACTGCTGTCGAACGGTCTTTGAAGTCTGTAATCTCTGTCAGCTTATCTACACCGACTACAAGTATATTTTTGTAGTTGCCTGATTTAACGAACATTTCTGCAGTTGCCAGGCCGTAAATAAATCCTGAACATGCTGCCAGCTGATCCACCGACGGGATGTTGTTCAGACCAAGACGGTCCTGTATCATATTCGCCACAGACGGAAATTTGTGTTCTCCGGTTGATGTAGCGACAATGACGAAATCAATATCCTCTTTCGCCACACCTGAGTTTTTGATCGCTTCTTCTGCTGCGTAAAACGCCATATCGCTCGTTTCCATATCCTCAGCGAAACGTCGTTCCTCTATACCTGTCATTTCTCTAATCCATTCATCAGAAGTATCGAGAATTTTTTCGAAGTCAAAATTCGTAAATACTTTTTCTGGTGCATATGAACCAATGCCGAGAATCCCTACATTTGTCATGCTTATCACACCTTATAGTCTCATTATATTACTAGGTACTAATTTATCATAATTCGATGTTTTGTTCAATTAAAAACAAAGCCCTGAATCGATAAACATAAAAAGAACCGGAGACAAATTGTCTCCGGTTCCTGTCTGTTAAGACTATTATTCTGCGTCTTCAACACCAACGCGGTACCATAACAGATCTTCATTCCACTCGTAATCTTCAGAGTAGTTGATTACTCGTTCGTTTACAGGTGTAACGAATGCACGGTATAGAGTTGGAATTACAGGGATTTCTTCAGCCATAAGTTCAGACCACTGGTTGTAGATATCTTTTCTGTACTCAACATCAAGTGCTTCCTGTGAGTTACCTTTAGTTAATAAGTCAGTGTTTTCTTCAGATGCGTAACGAGTGTAGTTAAATGGAGCATCCTCGCCGTAAAGACCTGATGGGTCTACGTCAGAACCAACACCCCATGCACCCTGGTAAATATCGATTTCAGGATCGTCGTTTTCAACCATGTCGTAGAACGTGTTAAACTCGATCAGACGACCATTAGTTAATTCAACGTTTAAGCCGATATCTCTCCAAGACTGGATGTAGTAGTTTGCTAATGGTTCAGCAATGTCTCCACCTGACATAGATGCGAAGTTAATTGATAACGGTTCGCCTTCTTTGTCTTCTCTCATGCCGTCGCCGTCAACGTCTTCGTATCCAGCTTCGTCAAGAATACGGTTTGCTTCTTCAGGATCGTAAGCCGGAACATCTACTTCCTCATGCCAGTTAGCATGGTAAGGAGTAATTAATGAAGTTGCTTTCCAGCGAAGTCCGTTGTAGAAACGCTCTCCGATAGCATCGTTGTCAATTGCGTGCCACATAGCACGGCGAAGTTCAACGTCACCCATCTTCATTTCTTCCGGTTTGTAGTCTACTTTACCTGCTTCAGCATCCCATGAACCAAGTTTGAAACCGATATAAGTGTATGCACCATCGATGTTAGCTAACCATTCCACACCTTCCATATCTGCAACATCCGGATACTGGTCAGTCGGGAAGCTCTTAGCGATATCGACATCTCCTGATTCAACTGCACTTGCAATTGAAGATGGAGCGATTACGCGTACTGTAACTTCTGAAAGACCCGGCTCACCGCGCCAGTAGTCTTCGAATTTAGACATAGTGATTGATTCACCAGAAACGATTGAATCAACTTTGTACGGCCCGATACCGATCGGGTTTTCGCGAGTTTGCGGAGCTGCTGCCATTTCTGAAACTTCCATTCCCTCATAGTGGTGAGTCGGGAATGCATATGACCAGAACCCGCCCGCTGTTAATGATGGAGCAAGTTCAGTATAAGTAAATACAGCTGTTTTTTCGTCGACGATTTCGATACCTGAGATAGAATCAGCTTCGCCGTTTCTATACTCTTCGTAACCTTCGATTAATGTAAAGCCGTCAGTTGAACCACGCACACCGTCGTAATCCGGGTGTCCAATGATTTCATATGAAGAAACGTAATCCTGGATCTTTAATGGCTCGCCATCGTGCCATTTAACGCCGTCGCGTACTGTGAACGTAACTGTGTTGTCTTCTTCGTTCATTTCGTACTGTACAGCACCTTCATTTGTATACTGGAAATCTGCATCCATTGCAAGAACTGCCTCATCAAAGTGAGCCATCATATCTGCATCCGGAGCCCCTTGATAGAATGCCCAGTTCAGCGTACCTTCAAATGGAGTATCTGATGAATAACCAATGTTTAAAGTTCCTTCACCTGATGGTTCTCCTGTATTAGATACTGTTTTAGCGAAGTCTTCGTAGTTGTAGACATCGCCTGAAGCAGAATCACCTTCATCTGCCGACTCTTCGTCACCAGACTCTTCTGATGAAGCATCATCCGAAGATGTATCTTCTTCTGAAGAATCTCCCCCACATGCTGCCAGCGCTAATACTAATGCCAGCGTCATGAGGAATAAAAACCTCGACCAAGAAATTTTAGTCATTTTATTTCCTCCTTTGTTTTTTACTGCTTGATATATATACAAAGTTCAGCTAACCGAACTTTAGTACCAAATTGAACTTCTTCCAAAATATGTTTGTAAAGTTTTCTTAATATTCATAATAGCATAGTTATGCATTATTTCAATTAAATTTTTAGAAAATTGTGTTATCAATTTTATGCATTTCTCTGACGGGCATCCCCTGCACGTCTGAATGCTTCCCCGATGTTTCTTACACACAGCATTAATACTAAAATCAGTATCGCAGCAGGTGCCCAGATCCACCATCTGTTTTGCAGTGTCTGAGTCTGAATAGCGTATGCCATCAGCGTACCCAGTGAAGGAGTACTCTCAGGGAAACCGAAACCGATGAACGACAGTCCGGACTCAATTCCGATGTTCGCTGCAAGTGACAGTGTAGCGTTAACGATTATCAGTCCGACAAGGTTCGGCATCAGCTGCTTAAAGATTATTTTAATATGCGAACTGCCGAGTGTCTTAGATGCATTAATGTAATCAAGTTCTTTCTCCTGCATTGCCACTGAACGAATCAGTCTTGCAGTCCCTGTCCACAGGAATGCTGCCATAATCAGTGAGAATGTCCAGATGTCGTATGACGGAACGATTGTTACGAATACTACAACAATCATCAGGAATGGAAGTACCATAAAGAAGTCAACAATACGCATCATCGCGTTATCAATATGTCCGCCGAAATATCCTGACACAATCCCGTAAACAACACCGAAACCGACACTGATTGCTGTAACGAGGAAACCGATAGCAAGCGAGTTTCTCGTTCCGATAATCAGCTGACCGAATATATCACGGCCGCCGTAGTCGGTACCGAGTCTGAAATCATCGTTCGGCGGCTGGTTAATCGAGAATAAATCGACTTTAACGATTGCCGCCTGGTTAAGGAACATAGTCAGTCCAAATACATAAGATGTAATAATAATTAAAAGTATAAGTGAGAACAGTGCCAGTTTGTCGCTGATCAGTTCTTCAAATATAATTTTCCAGCCCGGCTTCGAGCGCGGAAGATTTTTCATATCCAGCGCACCGTGCCCTGTCGCGCCGTGCGGTAAATCCGCTTTAACGCTCATGTCCAGTTCTTTTGATTCACTCTTGTCATTGTCTTTCAGTGAAAACCCGTCGCCCTTTTCAGGCGGGGTGTGTTCTTTATTTTCCGATGTTTCATTATACTTATACGTATTATTTTCGTTGTCATTGATTCTGCTTTTTTCTTCTCTTTCGTTAGCCAATATACACCCCTCCTTACTTAATGCGGATACGAGGATCCACAATACTTAAAATAATATCCGACAGTAACGTACCGATTATCGCGAGCATGCCGTACATGAGAATAAGTACGTTCGCTACCGAGAAGTCACGGATTGAAATTGATTCAAGGAACAGTCGTCCCATTCCCGGATAACCGTATATCTGTTCAATAAACAGTGAGCCGGCAAGTAATGCAGTAATTTCATAACCGAAAAATGCTGCAATTGGTAAAATTGAGTTTCTGAAAACGTGTTTTGTATATACTTTACCTTCCGACACCCCTTTAGCACGCGCTAAAGTAATGAAGTCTTTTTGTTTTGTTTCGATAATACCGCTTCGTAAGTACTGAACTGTTCCTACCAGTCCGATTAAGGCAATCGAGAAGCTCGGCAGGACAAGGTGCTGTATCTTACTGATGACATATTCCAGTGTTCCCGGAGTTATACCTGCCCCGACAGATCCACCGGTAGGCAGCCAGCCAAGTGTATAACCGAACAGTAAAAGAACAACTAAACCAAAGATGAAAGTCGGTGTTGCGAAACCTAAGTATGTGTATCCTGTAATAATGCTGTCGAGCGGTGAGTCATTCCAGCGTCCTGACACAAGGCCAAGTGGAATACCGATTAAGTAAATTAATACTGCCGAGAATAATGACAGCCATACAGTATTCAGCATTCTGTCCCCGATTACATCGAGTACCGGCTGCTGTTTAAAGAACGAGTGACCGAAGTCTCCCTGGAGCATTGAGAACATCCAGTCTCTGTACTGGATATACCATGGATTATTTAATCCCATCTGTTCGCGCAGACGTTCAATCTGTTCAATAGGCACCGTCGGGTCAATCAGACCGCTCAGTGCATCCCCCGGCATTAAAGAACCCAGGAAGAATATTAAAATACTCAGTAAAATAATTTGCGGAAACGATATAATCAGACGTCTAATAGTAAATTTTAACATTCAGCTCTTCACCCCTTTGCCGGCAATGCTGCTTTATGTGTCGCCGATATGTTAATCAGCGGCAATGCTCTGCCGTCTTCATCTAAATATTCGTGAAAATGCTGATCGTACTCTTCTTTAACCGACTGGCGGATGTGAAGATTTTCATCAATTTTATCAACATTTGTATCTGGAATTGCCGCAATCAGACGTTTCGTGTAGAGATGCTGCGGATTATTAAAAATTTCTTCCGCTGTCCCCTCTTCGACGAGGCGGCCCTGATACATAATTCCGATATGCTGGCACATGTGACGGACTACACCGAGGTCATGTGCGATAAACAGCATCGTTAAATCCATTTCTTCTTGAATCTCCTGCATAAAGTTAAGCACCTGCGCCTGAACCGATACGTCCAGTGCCGATACTGGCTCATCTGCAATAATCAGTTTTGGATTCAGGGCAATCGCTCTTGCTACACCAATTCTCTGTCTCTGACCGCCCGAAAATTCATGCGGATATTTGTAAAGAGAACCCGGTGGAAGGCCGACTTTCTGAAGCAGACCTAAAACTTCGGCAATCAGTTCATCTTTCGTACGCTTATGGTAGTTTCTGATCGGCTCGCTGACGATATCAAAAACTCGTTTACGCACGTTCAGTGATGAATATGGATCCTGAAAAATCATTTGTATTTCCTGGCTGTTTTCAACCGACTTTCCGCTGCCGCTAATCGGCTTGCCGTCGAAAAGTATTTCTCCCTCTGTTATATGGTTCAGACCGATAACTGCTTTACCGGTAGTTGTTTTACCTGATCCCGATTCCCCTACAAGACCGTAAGTAGTCCCCTGAGGTATGTTCAGTGACACACCGTCTACTGCTTTAACATGGTCTTTAACTGTATTGAAGAATCCCCCTTTGATCGGGTAATACACTTTTAAATCTTTGACTTCGAGTAAATTGCTCATTCCGTCACCTCTTCTTCGGCGTTTTCCATTTGTGCCTGTTCTACTTGTATTCCTGTATCAGAATCTGATTTTAAGTAGAAATCTTTGTAGCACGTACAGCGGACGTGGTGCCCCGGGGAAATTTCGCGAAGTTCCGGATTATGCTCATGAGCTTCAGCCGGAATCCACGGAATACGCGGAGCGAATCGGCATGATTCACGTTCCATTTTATTCAGTGCAGGCACTACCCCTTCGATAACATGAAGTTTACTGCCGTGCTGATCTTCGTTCGGCAGAGAGTTCAGCAATGATCTTGTGTACGGGTGCTTCGGATTTTTGAACAGTTCTCTTACCGGAGCAATTTCCACAATCTGTCCTGCGTACATAACTGCAACACGGTCAGCCATTTCAGCTACGACTCCGAGGTCGTGTGTAATGAGAAGTACACCCGAGTTCAGGTCTTCCTGCAGTTCTCTGATTAAATCAAGAATCTGTGCCTGGATTGTTACATCCAGTGCCGTTGTCGGTTCATCTGCGATTAACAGACGCGGTCTGTTGGCAATCGCAATCGCGATAACAACACGCTGTCTCATTCCTCCTGACAACTCATGAGGGAACGCTTCACCGACACGTTCCGGGTTTGGAATACCTACTCTCGACAGAAGTTCAATCGCATAGCTTTCCCTTTCACTTTTAGCTTTCGTCTTATGTATTTTCAGCGTTTCCATAATCTGATGCTTTATTTTCATCAGCGGATTCAACGCAGTCATCGGATCCTGGAAAATCATCGCCATTTCCCCGCCCCGAATATTATTCATCTTTTTTTCATTATATTTAAGGAGGTCCCTTCCTTCAAAATTAACCTGCCCCTCGATACGTGCTTTACGGTGCAGTTTCATTAATGAAAACGCCGTTGCACTTTTACCTGAACCCGACTCCCCTACGAGTGCCACCACTTCGTTCGGTTTAATATCGAGTGATACACCGTCAACCGCGGGATAATAATTCCCGTCGATTTTAAAGGATGTCGTCAGATTTTTAACGCTCAGTAGCTCTTCTCCCACTTAAATCACCTTAACTTTCCCTTTGTCAAAACTTTTCCTCTTTTTCAAATTATGTAAAATCTAACGTTTGTTTTTCTATTGTATAAAGACACAGTCAAAAAGGCAATACGAATTGTCTAAAAATTACAAACTCTTCTGTATATTATTTATGAATATGCAGTTATGCATAATCACTTGCACTCTTATTTTATGAGACCGTTTTCAATAATGCAAGCGTTTTCAGTAATTATTTTTTTCGTACTATACTTTGAACACTTTTTAATGTAAAATGAATATATAAAAATACGTTAAATCGGAGGCTTCTCACTCATGAGATATCTCGTTACATTTTTCTGGGCATTCCTGCTCACTCAAATGGTTAACTTCATACTAAACAGTCTTGCTGGAGGCGGTCCGATTAATTTCTGGATCGGTGTTGTTTTAGCTGTTGCAATTACATTAGCAATCTTCATTCTTGACGGATTGACTAAAATGTCAGCTGACCACACGCATGCGGGCGACGAACACTAAACTGGATTTCATTATGAAATCCGGTTTTTTTATTTTATTTAACTTACCGTAAAACGGGTATAGTCATTTATTATTTAATTTCACCTTTGTGGAGGTTATAAAATATGAAGAAATATGTCATGTCCATCGACCAGGGAACGACGAGTACACGTGCTGTGCTTATCGGCAGGGACGGACAAATTGCCGCTTCCAATCAGCGGGAATTTACACAGTACTTCCCCCGCTCCGGCTGGGTGGAACACAACGCCAATGAAATATGGAGCTCTGTCTTGTCAGTCGTTGCCGGTGTAATGATTGAAAACAATGTTACTCCTGCAGAAATCGACTCCATCGGTATTACAAATCAGCGGGAAACGACGGTAATATGGGATAAAAACACAGGGCTTCCCATATACAATGCAATCGTCTGGCAGTCGAGACAAACCGCTGATATATGCAGCACTTTAAAGGAGCAGGGTCATGAACCGATGTTCCGTGAAAAGACCGGTCTCCTGATTGATCCTTATTTCTCAGGAACGAAAATTAAGTGGATTCTCGATCGTGTCGAAGGTGCCAGAGAGAAAGCTGAAAACGGCGAACTTCTTTTCGGTACGATAGACAGCTGGATCATCTGGAAATTTACAGAAGGCGAAACTCATGTGACTGACTATACGAATGCGAGCCGGACACTTTTATACAATATACATGAACTCAAATGGGACGAAGATTTATTGTCAGTACTGGATGTACCTGCTGCACTGCTTCCGGAAGTAAAATCTTCGAGTGAAGTATACGGCTACACGACCAAATCCCATTTCTTCGGGTACAATATTCCGATTGCAGGTATTGCCGGTGACCAGCAGGCAGCACTGTTCGGCCAGACTTGTTTCAAAGAAGGCGACGCCAAAAATACGTACGGTACCGGCTGCTTCCTGCTGCTGAATACCGGTGAAGAACCGACCACGAGCAGCAACGGTCTGTTAACGACAATTGCCATCGGTATTAACGGCAAAGTGACTTATGCTCTGGAAGGTTCAATCTTTGTTGCAGGCAGCGCGATTCAGTGGCTGCGCGACAGCCTTGAATTTTTCAGCGATTCAAAAGTCAGCGAACAGTATGCACTTGAGATTGATTCGTCGGATGGTGTCTATGTAGTTCCAGCCTTTACCGGTCTCGGTGCCCCCTACTGGGATTCAGAAGCGCGCGGTGCGATGTTCGGGCTGAGCCGGGGTGCCACAAAAGCGCATATAAGCCGGGCGACACTTGAAGCTGTTGCCTACCAGACAAAAGATGTACTGGATGCAATGCAGCTGGATGCAGGTATTGCGATTGACAGACTCCGCGTTGACGGCGGTGCATCGGCGAATAATTTCCTGATGCAGTTCCAGTCGGATATCTTGCAGACTAATGTTGAACGCCCGGAAATACTGGAGTCTACAGCACTCGGTGCCGCATATCTTGCCGGCCTTGCCACGGAATTTTTTGAATCACAGGAGGCACTGGAGACACTTAAAAAAACAGACTCCACATTTACTCCGCTGATGGATGATAAAGAACGTCAATCTCTGTACAGCGGCTGGCAGAGCGCTGTACGTGCCACCCAGATGTTTAAAGCAGACAGTTAATCAGGTTTATATACAGGAGGAGAATTATGTTAAACGCTCTCACTAGAAAACACCAGCTCGAGCATATGTCAAAATTTGAATACGATCTGCTTATTATCGGCGGCGGTATTACAGGTGCCGGTATTGCTCTCGATGCATCGATGCGCGGGCTCAATGTTGCACTTGTCGAAATGCAGGATTTTTCTGCCGGTACGAGCAGCCGCAGTACAAAGTTAATTCACGGCGGTCTCCGCTACTTAAAACAAATGCAGGTAAACGTCGTCCGTGAAACCGGGCGCGAACGTGCTATTGTTTATGAAAACGGTCCGCACGTTACTACACCGGAATGGATGCTGCTGCCGTTTCATAAAGGCGGGACATTCGGTGAGTTTACTACAAGTCTCGGGTTAAAAGTTTACGACGCTCTCGCACAGGTCGATAAAAATGAGCGCCGCAATATGCTTTCTAAAAAAGAAGTCATTGAACGCGTCCCAAACATTAAAACCGACGGGCTCCGCGGCGGCGGCCATTACGTGGAATATAAAACTGACGATTCACGGCTGACTATCGAAGTTATGAAAAAAGCTGCTTCATACGGTGCAGATGCAGTCAACTATGTCAAAGCTGAAGGGTTCCTGTACGACAACGGGACTGTAACGGGTATTACCGCGACCGATGTTCTCAAAAATGAAACGTATGAAATTAAAAGTAAAGCTGTCGTCAATGCCTCAGGACCGTGGGTCGATGAAGTCCGTGCAAATGACCAGGCAGGCAAACAGACTAAAAAGCATCTGGTTCATACTAAAGGTGTTCATATTGTCTTTAAGCAGGAGGACTTCCCGTTAACCCAGGCGGTGTACTTCGACACGAAAGAAGACGGCCGGATGATTTTTGCAATTCCCCGTGCAGGAAAAACATACGTCGGCACAACGGATACTTTTTACGGTGAACAGAAGGAAAATCCAACTGCTGATGCCGAAGATAAAACATATCTGATCGATGCCGTTAATTTTATGTTTCCTGATTTAAATCTGGATGTTTCTAAAATTGAATCTTCATGGGCAGGCATCCGTCCGCTCATACAGTCCGGCAGCAAAAATGCTTCCGACATTTCCCGTAAAGACGAAATATGGCACAGTACGAGCGGCCTGATTACTATTGCCGGCGGCAAACTGACAGGCTACCGTCATATGGCAGAGGAAATTACCGATGAAGTTTCGGAATATCTGAAAAAACATCATAAAATGCATTTGAAGAAAGTATCCACTAAAAACGAGCCGGTCTCCGGCGGAAAAGTCGGAGGCAGTGTCGGCTATCAGAACTACGTCGACAATATCAGCCGCAAAGCACCGAGCTACGGCCTTTCACTGGATGAAGGTCATGTGCTCGCCATGAAATACGGCAGTAATGCCGAAGCTGTTTATCAGTATGCGGGCATTACGAATAACAACCATGAAAAATACGGTCTTTCAAAGCCGCTTTATGCAGAAGTTATATACGGTATACTGCATGAAATGGTAATTAAACCGACAGACTTTTTCGTCCGCCGTTCCGGCAAGCTGTACTTCGAAATCGACGATGTGCTCATGTACCGGAGCGGTGTTGAACAGCTGCTGCAGGATACGCTTGGATTCGGTGATGAAGTAAAAAACAAATACAGCAAAGAACTCGATGCTGCAATCGAAGATACGAGGAGATAACAGCAAAAGAGCGTCTGAAATTTTCATTTCAGACGCTCTTTATTTTATTATTTAATATCGAATACCAGTTCATCATCCACATAATCTGCTTTAATATGCAGTCCTTCAGTCAAATCTGACGCAATCAGTTTTCTCGCAAGCGGTGTTTCGATATGTTTCTGAATAAAACGTTTCAGCGGACGGGCACCAAACTGCGGCTCATATGCACTTTCAGCCACCCAGTTTTTCACGCTGTCCGTTACTTCAAGTGACATGTGCTGATTATCGAGACGTCTGTTTAGGTCAACGAGCAGACGATCGACAATCGCACCCATATTTTTCTTGGTTAACGGACTGAACATGACAATATCGTCCATACGGTTAATAATTTCAGGTTTAAAGTACTGATGAACTTCACCCATAACAATATCTTTCGTTTCATCGCTCAGTTCACCATCGACAACGACCGTGTCCAGGAGATGCTGGGAGCCGATATTCGAAGTCATAATAACGATTGTGTTTTTAAAGTTAACACTCCGCCCTTTTGAGTCAGTCAGCCGGCCTTCATCGAGAAGCTGTAACAGAATATTGAATACGTCGGAATGCGCTTTTTCCACTTCATCCATCAGGATGACTGAATACGGCTGACGGCGTACCGCTTCAGTCAGCTGTCCGCCCTCTTCATGACCGACGTATCCCGGCGGTGCACCAATCAGCCTTGAGACAGAATGTTTTTCCATATATTCACTCATATCGATGCGGATTATATGTTTCTCCGAATCAAACATCGTTGCGGCAAGTGCTTTCGCGAGCTCCGTCTTACCGACACCCGTCGGTCCTAAAAACAGGAAGCTTCCGATTGGTCTGTCAGGATCCTTAATTCCTGCACGTGCTCTGATTACAGCATCAGCGACAAGATCCACCGCTTCATCCTGGCCAACGACACGCTCGTGAAGTATATCAGAAAGTTTAAGCAGTTTATCTTTTTCGGTTTCAACGAGCTTCGTTACCGGAATACCGGTCCACTGGCTGACGATAAAGCCGATTTCCTCCTCGGTCACAACTTCTCTTATTATACGTCCTTCGTCCGATGCGGTTTCCATTTCAGCTTCAAATTCCGCAAGTTCTTTTTCAAGCTGAGGCAGTTTACCGTGGCGGAGTTCCGCTGCACGTTCAAGTTCGTAATTGTTTTCAGCTTCTTCAAGCTCCTGACGCACTTTGTCGACTTCGGCACGCTTGTCATTCACTTTTTGAATCTGTTCTTTTTCTTTTTCAACTTTGTTCTGCAATGTTTTCTGTTCTTCTTTTATATCGCCGAGCTCTGTTTGCAGTTCAGCCAGACGATTTGCAGATACTGTATCCTTTTCGCCTTTTAATGCCTGCTCCTCAATTTCAAGCTGCATAACACGGCGGTTAATCTGATCGAGTTCTGTCGGGTTTGAACCCATTTCAGTACGGATTGTCGCACTTGCCTGATCCATTAAGTCAATTGCTTTGTCCGGCAGGAAACGATCCGTAATATAACGGTCCGATAATTCCGCTGCAGCGACGAGTGCACGGTCGGTAATGCGTACACCGTGGTGTACTTCGTAGCGTTCTTTAAGTCCGCGCAAAATGGAAATCGTATCTTCGACATCCGGCTCCGGCACCTGTACTTTCTGGAAACGTCTTTCGAGCGCCGAATCCTTTTCAATATATTCCCGGTATTCATTTGTCGTCGTTGCGCCGATGCAGTGCAGCTCGCCTCGTGCCAGCATCGGTTTCAGCATATTGCCGGCATCCATTGCACCGTCTGTTTTACCGGCACCGACCAGCATATGAATTTCATCGATAAAGAGAATAATTCTGCCGTCTGATTCCTTCACTTCTTTTAAAACTGCTTTCAGTCTTTCTTCAAATTCACCGCGGTATTTAGCACCTGCAACGAGCGATGTTAAATCGAGCTCGAATACTGTTTTGTCGAGCAGGCTGTCCGGCACGTCTTTACGCACGATACGCTGTGCCAGTCCTTCAACGATTGCTGTTTTACCGACACCGGGTTCACCGATCAGCACCGGATTGTTTTTACGTTTACGGCTCAGTATACGGATTGTGTCGCGGATTTCCTCATCGCGACCGATTACAGGGTCTACATTGCCGTTTCTGACTTCTTCGACCAGATCACGGCCGTATTTTTCCAGCACTTCATACTGGTTTTCAGGATTTTGTGTTGTCACATGGTTTCCCCCTCTGATTTTCTTTATGATTTCTTTAATAATGTCCGCTTTATTGACGACGGCCTCTTTTAATATATTGTCTTCTTCAAGCGCTGCAAGAAGCATATGCTCCTGGGAGATAAATGAGTCTTCCATTTCCGCCATTTTCTTTTCAGCTTTGTTATACAGCTTCGAAAAGCCGTCCGACATATATACGCCGTATTCAACGCTGTCTCCGGTTACCGAATTGTATTTACTTAATTTTTCATCGTAAGCTTCAATAATATTGTCTGTATTAATTTTTGCGCGGGTCAGTATATCAGCACTCATACTTTCATCTGCCGTCAGCATCGCTTTTATGACCGCTTCGGGTTCGATCGACTGCAGTTTCAGTTCCTGTGAATACTGCTGCGCACGTTCAATTATGTTTTGCACTTTCACTGTCATCTTGTTAATATCCAATTTACTTCACCTCGGTTAAGTAAAATTAAGGTTCAAATTAGTTTGACCTTTTTTGACCTTAATTTAATTATACGCTTTTCCATCTTTAAATCAAGTAATTAATAGCAATATTGTGCAATTTATCATATATTTATTGATGGGTCTTTTAAGGAGGATTTATAAAGTTGGATATCATTACTATTATTAAATATGTATTTTTAGGATTGCTTCAGGGAATTACCGAGCCGATTCCGGTTTCATCCAGCGGCCATCTCGTTATTGCACGCGAGCTGTTTGGAATTGAAGCTTCAGGATTGTCGTTTGAAATATTTTTAAACACAGCTTCACTCCTTGCAATTCTTACAGTTTACAGAAAAGATATTATCAGTATCATTAAAAACTTATGGAGATTTGTTTTTAACGGTGCCAGAGATAACGACGCAGTGACCGATTTCAAATATATAATCTGTCTTATTATCGCTACTATTCCTGTCGGTGTTGCGGGTTTGTTATTAAAAGATGTCATCGGGGATAATATTTCTGTCGGGTTTGTCGGCTTAATGCTTCTTGTTACAGGTGTTGCCTTATTATTCATTAAAAATAAACGCGGAGTTAAACAGGATGGTGACCTGACTGTAAAAGATTCAATTATTGTCGGTATAGCCCAGTGTATGGCATTAACACCCGGTATCAGCCGAAGCGGTGCATCAATTGTCGGAGCAATCGCTGTCGGCCTGAGTCAGAAAAATGCACTGCGTTTCGCTTTCCTGTTATATATTCCGGTATCTCTCGGAACTGCAATGCTGTCCGTTGGGGACATCGTTAATGATCCGAACATGAATACGTTATGGCTTGCCTATCTGCTGGCGTTTATCGTTTCGGTAATCGCAACGTACTTTGCAGTTAAATGGCTGCAAAATGTTATGGAGCGCGGTAACCTGATTATTTTCGTATACTACTGTTTTGCACTTGGAACATTTTCAATACTTTACCAGTTCATCTGGGCATAGAAAAAAGCCGCGAAGAAAATTCTTCGCGGCTTTTTTGTGCTGTTAAGTTAAATTAGCTGACCCCAAGTGCGATTTTCGCATAACGTGTCATCTTGTCTTTATCCCATGGCGGGTTCCAGACGATTGCGATTTGTACATCTTTAACTTCGGGCAGTTCCAGCAGGCAGTGTTCCACCTGTCCCATAATCTGAGGTCCCATCGGGCACCCCATCGAAGTTAATGTCATTTCCACACCAGCATTACCTTCGTCGTCGAGGTTTACACCGTAAACTAAACCAAGGTTCACTATATCTATACCAAGTTCGGGGTCAATAACGTTCTCTAACGCACCGTACATGCTTTCTTCCATTGCTTTATCCAAACTAATCACTCCTTACTGTAGTGTATGTATCATAACTATAACAAAAATTATACATTCAATAAATATAAATGCTATTATTAAGAAGAAACATTTTAATTAACACAAATAAAAGGGAGATTTATATGGACAAGCATTTAATTTGTTTAGATTTAGACGGTACTCTTTTAACGGATGAAAAGACAATCACTCCGTATACGAAAGAAGTGCTCACAACACTTAAACAACAGGGGCACGAACTGATGATCTCCACCGGGCGTCCCTACCGGGCAAGTGTTCCATATTATAAAGAATTAAAAATGACGACGCCTGTCGTTAACTTTAACGGTGCATTTGTCCATCATCCGACAGATTTCAACTTCCAGATGAAGCATGAAACACTGGATCTTGAAGTAACCAGGGAAATCGCCAAAATTGTACCGGAGCTTAATATTAAAAATATCGTTGCTGAAATAAAAGATAATATATATATTCACTACCACGACAGCGTGCTCTTTGATGCATTTAAGATGGGTAACCCTGAAATAAGCGTCGGTAATCTGTATGAAACAGTCACTGAAGATGTGACGAGTATTCTCGTTCAGGCTGAGGAATCCGAAATGCCGAACATTAGAAAGACACTCGATGACCTGTTTGCCGAAGTTATTGAGCAGCGCCGCTGGGGTGCACCTTATCCTGTACTTGAAATTATTAAAAAAGGGATAAACAAAGCAGTCGGTGTCGACTATGCCAGAGAATATTTAAACATTCCGCAAAGCCGCACTATCGCTTTTGGTGACGAAGACAACGATACTGAAATGCTTCAGTACGTTGAACACGGTGTTGCAATGAAAAACGGGATTGATGATATTAAGAATATTTCCAACTACGTAACAAAATCAAATAATAATAATGACGGTATCGGTCACTTCTTAAATGAATTCTTTGACCTGCGTCTAAAACCATAAGGAGGACTTTATAAATGAAACTTATAATCGACAGCTGTTCAGACCTGTCGCTCGAAAGAGCACGTGAACTTGGTGCTGACGTACAGCCGCTGACAATCCAAATCGGAGACAAGAGCTACAAAGACCAGTTTGAAATTACGAGTGAAGAAGTCATTCAGGCAATAAAAGACGGCAAACGTCCGATGACAAGTCAGCCAAATCCGGAAGCATTTGCTTCCATGTTCAAAGAATATACAGACAAAAACGAAAGTATTATTTACATCGGTTTTTCAAGCGCTTTATCAGGTACATACCAGAGTGCTTCAATCGCGAAAGACATGATTCTTGAAGAGCAGCCCGATGCGGACATCACACTGTTCGACACAGAAGGTGCGAGTTACGGAATCGGTTTAATTATCGAAAGAGCTGCAGGCTACATCGCTGACGGCGACGATAAAGATACTGTCACTGCTAAAATTCAAAAAGATATAAGCAATATCAGACATCTGTTTACAGTAGATGATCTCGACTACCTTGCAGAAGGCGGACGTTTATCGAAAGGTTCTGCATTCGTCGGCGGTCTGTTAAATATTAAACCGCTCCTTCATCTTGAAGGCGGAAAATTAATTCCGCTGGAAAAACACCGCGGACTTAAAAAAGTATTTAAGCGCATGGTTGAAATTTCAAACGAAGAAGGCGCACGAGCAACGGGACATATCGTTCACGCCGACGCTGAAAAAGCTGCAAATGATCTGAAGAAACAGCTGCTTGAAAAAACTGACCTTGAAACGATAAACATCTCAAGTATCGGACCGACAATCAGTTCGCATACCGGAGACGGCACTATCGGTCTGTTCTACTTTAAAGACGGCCAGTAAGATGGCTAAAGCAATAGTAGTTGGCGGTGTTGCAGGCGGTGCCACTGCAGCATCCCAGCTCCGCCGTTTGAACCCGGATATCGAAATCGTTATTTACGAGCGATATGATGACATCAGCTACGGGTCATGCGGTATGCCGTACTACATCGGCGGAGACATTGAAAACCGGGACAGCCTTATGAATATGACACCTGGAAAATTCATGGAGAAAAACATCTTTGTGAAGACGGGACATGAAGTCCGGTCAGTTAATTCAGAAGAAAATACTGTGACTGTGTTTAATAAAAACAGCGGCAAAGAATTTACCGACACATATGACTGGCTGATTCTGTCACCGGGCGGTTCACCGAAACAGCTTGAGGCGGTAAAAGATGCCGAACAGGCATTTTCACTCCACCGGCTGGCGGACCTTGACCACATCATGTCATACATCGAAAAAAATAACGTCAAAGAGTCCGTACTCGTCGGTTCAGGTTATATCGGACTTGAAGTGACAGAAAATCTGACTGAAAGAGGCATTCACGTTACTGTACTCCAGCACGATGAACGAATTTACAAAAACATCGAAGCTGATATGAACGGTGTGCTCTACGAAGCGATGACCGAACACGGTGTCACGCTGAAGCTGAATACGGAAATCGATTATGTCGACGGCAAACAGGCCGTACTGTCAAACGGTGAAACTATTAATGCGGAGCTGATTATAACAGGTGTCGGTATCCAGCCAAACACCGGATTTTTAAACGGTTCCGGGGTTGCACTTCATAACGGTCAAATTCCGATTAATAAGAACTGCCAGACGAACATCAGTAATATATATGCACTTGGGGATGCGACAATCACTCACTATCAGCATATGCCTGCCATGCTGATGCAGGCTGCACTCGCATGGCCTGCACACAGACTCGCACACATAATTGCAAATCAGATTTCAGGCGATAAAACCATTACGCATGAAGGATTTCTCGGTACCAACATCGTTAAGTTCTTCGACTATCATATTGCAACATTAGGTTTATCAGAAAAAGAAGCGGCAGACGTCCCCCACTTCGTTGTCGATCAGAAACAGAAAAATAAATCCGGGTATATGAAAGACGCAGCACCGATACACGTGCGCGTGTACGTTTCGGTTGAAACCGGAATTATACTGCGAGCAGCAGTCGTCGGTACTGCCGGCGTGGATAAACGCATCGACGTCTTATCCGCACACACGCGTTTAGGCGGCACTGTTTATGATCTGATCAACATTGAAGTCGGTTACGCGCCACCCTTCTCCAGTCCGAAAGACGTTATCAATATGGTTGGATACAAAGCGATAGAGAAAGCTCAGAAACTGTAGAGTTTATATTTAGGGAACCGAATCCATTTTTGATGGATTCGGTTTTTTTGGTGTGGAGTAGGCGGTTGTTGGTTGTTGTTTGTTGGTTGGGACGGGTTGATTCACAACGGGGGATTGGTGTTGTCATCCGGGACTGCTCGATTCACAACGGTGGATTGGTGTTGTCATCCGGGACCGCTCGATTCACAACGGGAAACCGCCGTTGTCATTCGGGACTGCTCGATTCACAACGGGGAACTGCCGTTGTCATCCGGCAACGCTCGATTCACAACGGGGAACCGCCGTTGTCATCCCGCAACGCTCGATTCACAACGGGGAACTGCCGTTGTCATCCCGCAACGCTCGATTCACAACGGGGAACTGCCGTTGTCATCCGGCAACGCTCGATTCACAACGGGGAACCGCCGTTGTCATCCGAGACTGCTCGATTCACAACGGGAAACCGCCGTTGTCATTCGGGACTGCTCGATTCACAACGGGAAACCGCCGTTGTCATCCGAGACCGCTCGATTCACAACGGGAAACCGCCGTTGTCATTCGGGACTGCTCGATTCACAACGGGGAACTGCCGTTGTCATCCCGCAACGCTCGATTCACAACGGGGAACTGCCGTTGTCATCCGAGACTGCTCGATTCACAACGGGGAACTGCCGTTGTCATCCGAGACTGCTCGATTCACAACGGGGAACTGCCGTTGTCATCCGGCAACGCTCCTCACCCCTAGCACACTCACACCAGTCTTCCGCAGACAAAAAAACGCACTCCCAATCCGGGGAGTGCGCTCACAATCTATAAATTACTTATTATTTTGTTCGTTTTGTTCTCTTTGCAGTCTCGCTTTTTTACTGCGGCTTGCGGCAACCCAGACGAATACTGCGAAGATACCAAAGATGAGTACTGCTGCGTAAAGATAACCGTTGTTGAATCCTGCCTCATCGATGATTGAATACAGTTCTGTTTCTTCTCTGTCGAGTACTGCGATGAATTCGCCCTCGTGCGGGCGGATCATATCTCCGATAAGCATTCCGCTCAGTACTTTGCCTTCTTCTTCTGCTGTCTGTTTAAGTGTATTGGATTGTGTTTCTGTCGTGTTGTTAATATTGAGCAGGTAGTCCACGTCGTCCGTGTAGTACTTAACGAGGTACTGTCCCGCTTCGTTTAATATCGTTTCAGTTTCTGATTCGGGAGACTGCATAATTTCATGGTTGCGGTAAACGACTGCGATATTCTCCATGAATTCGATGACTTCTTTATCGCTTCGGAAGTCCATCTGCGGGTGTACTTCCGGATATTCTGAACCGTTAAACGCAACTTCTGTACCATATGTCATAGCAATTGGTCCACGGTATGCGTATAAATAATTCACCAGCTGCTGGACTCTCGTACCCGGGAACATGTTCTGTTCTGCCGCGTGATGAGTGAAGCGCTCAGAGAACCAGTGATCGGCCATAATCAATTGTTGATCTTCCGGGAATTCAGGAATATCCTGGTTAATTCCACCGTATGTTTCTGCAAGTTCAGCTCTGAATTGTTCTGATGCTGTCGTATCAAATCCTTCGGACGTCAGTTCCCCAGTCGATAAAATTCCGTAGGTTTCAATGCCTTCAGGCATGAATTCCTCTGCATTTAAACCGTCCTGGTTCACAAACATGCTGATACCGTCAACATCGTAAGTATCGATAAAGTTCTGGACCATCGCCCGGTATGTTTCCTGGTTATCCGCATCGTTCAAATCGATAATCTCTCTACCGATATCCTCGTAGTAGTCCGCCTGCACGTCGTTGAATACAGGTGATTCAAGTGCTGTATAATCATCTGTTGCCACTGCGGGCATATCAACGATTACTTTCATATCCAGTTCATGTGCTTCACCGATAAGATTGTTGAAGTCTTCCGGGCTGCCGTATGCTTCAGAGATTGCACCGTAGTCTGTGACGTCGTATCCGAGATAGTCATCTTCAGCGCGTTCTGTTACAGGTGACAGCATAACCGTGTTGAATCCCATATCCTTAATGTATTCAAGATACGGTTTAACCCCGTCAAAGTCCCCGCCGAACGGGTAGTACGGATCACCGTCTGCAGTTACGCCGATATCATTTGACGTATTATTATTTAAAAAGCGGTCGACAGTAATCATATAAATTCTGTCATATGTATTTTCTTCAGCTGATACAGGACCCGTGCTCATAAACAGCACTGCCAGAACCGTGCTCATAAACGCTAGCATTTTCTTCATAATTTTATCCTACCTTTTACTTCGTATAATAATCAGTATACTAAACTTCACATCATTAGTTCTTCGTTTCACTAATTGTTCATAAATTTTATTTTAACACGAAATATAAAAAGCCGGCCCGTTAATATATAACAGACCGGCTTTGCCATTCAGTATACAGTTTAGAAGCTGAGCATGCCAAGCGGCAGCGTAGCACCCATAATAACTGTTGCGATAATTACTGCAAGACAAATGACCATAAGTACAGTTGCTTTTGCAGAGTTTTTCTTAAGTCTTACAATCGCCATTTCCATGAATCCGATAGTAAGAATACCAAGCAGAACTTTAATGCCGTATGTCATGTGACCGCCGGAGTTGCTGATTCCCTCCATGTTGCCGACATAAACCATAAGTCCGCTGAACAGTACAATCAGATAGAACACTCTTAATACCATATGCGTTATGAACGCAGCTTTGTTATCGCGGGTATTGTTCTTCTTGTACATACCGTAAACAGCGATAAATAAAATAACTGCGACAATAATAGCTGTTAAGTGTAAATGTAACACAGTCTGATTCCCCCTCTACATTAATGATTACTGTAGTATTATATCATGGAATCTTTACTCAATGTGTGTCGTTAAAGTGCCAATTCCGTCTATAGAAATACGTACCGTATCTCCTGATTTCAGGAATCCTGCGGGATCCATGCCTGCACCGACACCTGCTGGTGTACCTGTTGCAATGACATCACCCGGTTCCAGAGTTACATATCTGGAAAGCTCCGCTATCATTTCATCAATTTTTCTTACCATCAGTGACGTGCTGCCGTCCTGACGGATTTCATCGTTCACTTTAGTAACGATTGTCGTGTTTTGCGGATTTGGAATCTCATCTTTAGTTACGATATAAGGTCCCATTGGAGTTGCAAGGCTCTTCGATAAGAATGCCTGTTTGTGTGACTTCTGCAGTTCTCTTGCTGATATATCATTAACGATTGTATAACCGTAAATGTGATCAAATGCCATTGAGCTGTCTATGTTTTTTGCTTCTTTCCCGATAACAACACCGAGCTCCCCTTCATAGTCCAGCTGTTCAGTCAGTTCGCTGAAATCAGAAATTGTATCCTCATCACCGACTAGGCTTGAATTCGCTTTTGTGAATACATACAGTTCAACTTCATTGTTCATCTCTTCTGCGTGAGCTTTGAAATTGCGTCCGAAACCGATAGTAT
Organism: Jeotgalicoccus saudimassiliensis; assembly: GCF_000756715.1. Taxonomy (NCBI): domain Bacteria; kingdom Bacillati; phylum Bacillota; class Bacilli; order Caryophanales; family Staphylococcaceae; genus Jeotgalicoccus; species Jeotgalicoccus saudimassiliensis. The sequence continues at coordinate 289,584 of NZ_CCSE01000001.1, read as the reverse complement.
TATTCGGCGGTTTCACCGGTGCAAGTATATTAATTTCTTCAAATGGTGCTTTATACTGTTCAGCATTGTCAGATGCTTCTGCACTTTCAACGAGCTTTCTGACAAGTTCCTGAAAATCCAATGTGTGGTACTCAGTAATACCTTCAAGCAATGTTCTCGGATAATCTTTAACATCGCTGAAATCCTGGAATAAACGCGGAATAATCCACGCACTGTCTTCACGTTTTACTTTGACACCATAATAATTCTTGTCTTGATACTCAAAAGTTAAAAATTTCATTGGACAATCTCCTTTGTTTTCTTTCATACAGTATAACAAACATTATTTAATTATTCCCGTCTCATTTTCTTATTTGTCTGAAAAGTCTGTTCCAGTAACGGAATATTAAATTTTGCCGCAAGATTCATAAGAATCATAAGCAGTACATAAAGTGCTGCAACGATTAATATAAGCATCTGTACTGATATTTGTCCATACAATGCGAGACCGAAACCGTAGAAGATAAACATCATAAGAATATTGAATATTATATATGAAGTTAATCCATATTTACCGAGGTTATAAAATACTTCGAATACCGGCTTTGGCAGACTGTCTGCAATATATGCCAGAATCATAAAGTACCCGATTGCTGTAACCGGTCCGCCGAATCCTTCACCGAGCGTTTCTCCTGTAATTGTTCCCAGTGAAAGTACCTGCAGCAGTTTCGTCGCAATACCGCCTGCAAGAAGCGCCATTATAATACCGGCACTGAGAAACGGGCTGTCCTTAATGAAAGTTGTAAAGTCCAGCTCTTTCAGGGCCACACCGAGCAGAATTGACGGCAAAATGATAAAGAGTGCACTGTACAGCGATTCTGCACCGGCTCCTGAAAGTATATCCACGTTCATATTCACCATGGATAAATAATCGCTGCTTCTGTATGTGCTGATAAATTCATTCACACGCTGAATGCCCGAATACATATGCTGAATGTTGGAATTCAGCCCGGATATTATTTCCAGTACAACGTTGAACATTAAATGCAGTGCAAACAGTGCCAGCGATGCAGCAAGTGAAATAATCCAGTGACGCCCGACAAAGAACAAACCGATAAATGCTGTTAAAATCACATAGGGCATTTTATCAAAGCCGAAGATCAGCACTGTATTTAAAAGCAGGATAAGCATCATAAATGCCAGTACTTTGGCAATATGCTTTTTGCCTTTGTAACTGTACTGGCTGATTATATAGCCCGTAATAATGCTGATGAGCGGCAATATCGAGCCGCCTGTAATAATATCCACGATATTATAAACATTCAGGTCTCGTCCGAAAAAATATTCGAACGGATTGATTTCGTGCAGCGGCATCATGTAAAACAGGCCGCTGTATAAAAATAGTAAACTCAGCGCTGTACCGCCGATAAAATAAATATGTCTGTTTGAATCATTCAACTGGAATCGCCCCATAATCAAAAAAGTAAAGTACGGCTGTCACAGGTTTTCCAAGCGATACCTGCGCCGATTTCGTGTAGATATCCATCTGCGTGCTGTAGCGTCCGGCAAGGTCTGAAGCGGTTAAGTCCGTTCCTTTTACACGGTCAGTTTTATAGTCAATAATAATATAACGGTCGTCATATTCCAGCAGACAGTCGATAATCCCCTGCACTATCTGCTCCGGATGCTCGGCGTAACCGATTGCTTCCTGACTCATTATAAACGGCAGCTCTGTATGAATGCCTTTTTGTGTATTTAACAGGCCATTCATCATTTCATCATTGAAAAACCGTGCTGCATTTTCTTTCATCTTCTTAATGTGAACACTGCTCAGCAGTTCATAATTAGCGCTGTAGTTATCGATCAGCGTATCGATATAAGCGGTTCTCGCGGCTTCATCCATTACGCTCAGCGTCTGCCACTGGTGCATAATATGCATCATCATCTCGTGCATAATTGTCCCGAAAACAGGTGCTTCCAGTGAATCGCCGAGGAAGTTCGGCTCACGCAGCTTCACTTCACTTGTATGACTGATATACTCTGCACCGTCCGGAATTGTTTCGTTCCGGCGTTTAATCGATGTGACCGATTCCTTCGTCGTCACTTCGGCATCATCCTGATTCGGATAATTGTAAAAGAGACGCTCCCGGACTTCCGGTATAATATCAGCATTCAGCGCATCGATATCTGACAGTCCGGCGTATTCAGTACGTTCGTTCTCTTCACCATCCGTGATTTCCGCTTCCTTCACTTCGATAAAAGGTGCACTCGACTGCATGAGGACAGGCGCAAGGAAATCCATTGCCGACTTCAGTTCCGCACGTGTTTCAAATGACGGCTTTTCCATTCTGCTGAAATCATACTTGTATTCCTCTTCGCCTTTAAACATAAGCGGCAGGTAAAGTTTCTCCTCTGCCCTCGTGAGTGCAACGTAAATCAGACGGAGTTCCTCGCTCAGCTGTTCGATGGTCAGAAAGTCGTTGGCAGTAAAGCCGTGAATGCTGTCGTAATGATAGTTTAATTCATCATTAAAGTTGTTGAATACGATACCGAGCTTCGGATGGACGTACACACGGGTTACTTTCGTCAGTGTAAAATTCTGCTTCAGATCTGCGTAAATAACGTGCTTAAACTCGAGCCCTTTTGAACTGTGCACCGTCATCACACGCACCGCGTCATCCGTGTTTTCAAGCGGGCCTTCCTCACCGAAATCCTTACCTTCTGAAATCAGAAAATCAATATAACTGATAAACTGATACAGACTCGTATTGTTCATCGACTGGAACTCCAACGCCCTGTCGATCAGTCCGTTTAAGTTGGCGCGTCTTGCAGAACCGCCGGGCAGGCCGCTGAAGAACTCCAGTATGTTCAGCTCAAAGAAAATCTCAGCAATGAGTTCCGGCACACTTAAGTATTTCGCATGAAGTTTCAGTTCTTTAAATGTGCCGGTGAATTCTTCGATTTTCCTCATTATCTGTTCCTTGCCGCTGTATTCCGTCAGCGCTTCATAGAGATATTTTTCATCGGATGAAATACGGATTTCCGCTATTTCCTCTTCGCTGAAGCCGAACATCGGCAGTCTCATGACACCTGCAAGATGATCATCCTGCAGCGGGTTGTCAATCAGCGATAAAATGCTCCGCATCGTTAAAATCTCAAACGTTTCAAAATAGCCTTTATTAACATCGATACTGATTGGAATATCTGCCTTTTGGAATTCATGACGCATTATATCCGGTGCAAAACGGTTGCGGTTTAAAATAACGATATCCTGATACGACGCACCTTTTTTATACAATTCCTGCACAAGTTTAACAATCTGTTTAATTTCCAGCTCATCTGCATCGGCAGACTTTAAATTTTTATCATAAATGACCGGCAGCACTTCTACCGGAGATTCCGGCTCTGCTGCTTCAATGCCTTTAATTAATTTTTCTTCGTCGGTATATTCAATTTCACCGAGATTTTTATCCATAATATTTTCAAATATTAAATTTGTTGCATCGAGTATCTCACTGCGCGAACGGAAGTTTCTGTTCAGCTGAATCAGCCTGCCGCTGTCCGCATGATTGAAGCGTTCGCTTTTATCGATAAATAAGTCCGGTGCCGCCTGTCTGAAACGGTAAATGGACTGTTTGACATCCCCTACCATAAACAGGTTACCGTCGTGTTCATCTCCTGATTTCAGCAGCTGGATAATCGCTTCCTGCACCCTGTTAATATCCTGATACTCATCGATCATTATTTCCTTAAACTGTTCTTTGTAACGTTCCGCGATTTCATTGTCATTCGCCGTAAGAATATCGAGTGCATAATGCTCATAGTCGTTAAAGTCCATCTCATTGGCCGACTGTTTGTCTTTTCTGTATGCCTCAATAACTTCTTTTGCGATATTAATCAGCTGGTTGTTCATGCCGTTTAACGGTGCGAGTTCCGCTTTAACGTCCTCATGAGTATACTGCGTCACTTTACTGAGTTCCTGATACAGTGTATTGGCCGGTTTGTTATAACGGTCATTTAAATCATTACCGTATGCCGTTGCACTTTTAATAAATGCATTCGCTCCTGTTACCAGTTTGGCAGCCGGCAGTTTAAAACTGCCTTCTGTACTGAATGATTCGAGTGCCCCAGTCACATATTTATGCATTACCGCCAGTTTTTCATATGCATCGTCAATTGCTTTTTCTTTTAATTCCTCATCGCGTTCGGCATTATCGTATTCCGTCTTAAGAATATAAAGGTCCTGATCGAGCTTTCTCAGCCTGCGTCCAATAACCGCCCTGTAACTTCCGAGTATCTCTTCAAGCTTTTGGTCCGTAATATACTGATCTGTCATGCCGTTAAGAAAATTCATCGGTTCCTTCGTCGCAATGGCGACATGGTAAAGCTGTGTCACGAGTTTGTGCAGTGCGCTGTTGTCTTTGTTGCTCGTTACGAACTGGTCGAGTTTCAGGAAGTCTTCATCAGCTGCAATATAAAACTCCTCAAGTACGGCGGTAATAATATTCTGCAGCCGGATTTCTGTTTCGACCTGACCGAGTGTACGCATATCCGGCGGCAGCCCGACAGCGTTATAGTGCGTCTGGATTAAATATAAACAGAAACTGTGCAGCGTTGATATATGTGCATCGTTCAGTTTAATAATCTCATCGTTCAGCCGTGGATCAGGTGTCTCATTGTACGTCTGACGGAGTGCCCGTTCGATTTTGTCCTTCATGTCTTTGGCACTTTTGTTCGTAAATGTCGATACGAACACTTCATCGATGGAATAGTTGCCGTCGATAATATTCTGTTTAATACGTTCAACCAGTACCGCGGTTTTCCCGGAACCGGCCGCGGCGGACACTAAAATATCCGAACCTTTCGTATTGATTGCCATACTCTGTGCTTCGGTAAATTTAACCATTCTGCACCTCACTTTCAAATGCTTCTATGTCATCATCAGTAATTCTGTTCGTCCGGTAGTCTTCTGCATTTATTAATTTATCGATATGGCATGCTGCTTTAAAGTCGCAGAACTGACACGGCAGTCCGCCGTTCGTTTCGATTGGATTGGCAAGCGTGCTGCCTTCATATATTTCATCCGTTGCCGTTTTAAATTTCTCCATTACGTACGCTGAATAATGTTGAAACATGTCTTCAGACAATACACGTTTTTTCGAATGATTATCAAACGTACCGTCTTTTTTCTCTTTCAAAGGGAAGTATTCATTAATATTTTCAGTCTCTGTAATTAAATTCTCAAGCCCTCTGTTTCCATCGATGTTTGACGTCGTTCTGTCCGCAACGAAAAGCCCTTTCGGTTTCAATGCATTCTGACGTTCTTTGTACGCCGTTTCAGCGTCTTCCGCTTTCACTTTCGGTTCATTGACGTGGTAAAACAGCATCGAGTTCGGTACAACTTCACCGCCAATCAGCGTTTCAGCTTTATTCATCAGAACGTACATATACGTAATTATCTGCAGTTCCACGCCGTTCAGCACATCGGATTTTCTTAAATCTCTGGCGCTCGATTTATAGTCGATAATATTGACGTATACTTTGCCGTCTTTATGGAACGTATCGACTCTGTCAATTTTACCGCGCAGAATAACTTTTTTTCCGTTTGGACTTTCGAGAGCCAGTTCCCCAAGATCATCGGATTTTTCCCCGAAAACCGCTTCAATGAGCGTCATCTTATAGTTGCCGAGAAGCTCGATATCTTTCATAAAAAGAAGTGTCGTTGTAATTGCCTGCACCGCTTTTTCTTTCAGCGATAAATAATACTCCGAACGTTCGAATATACCGTAGCTGATCGTTCTGAGTACAGTCTCCACTGCATTTTTAACGGCATTCTTAATCTTGTCGTCCGCGTGGTTTAACGTCATACCGAGATCCACTGCGACTTTTTCAAGTGCATTGTGATACAGGTTACCAATTTCAAGCGGTCTTACCGTGTAGTTCTGACGGACATTCAATTTTAAGCCGTAGTTTGAAAAATGCTGAAAGCTGCAGTTGAAATACGACTGAAAACGGGACACGCTGGCTTTCATTTCCGGACCGTATAGTGCTTCTGCAGTTTCATTTGTCAATTTCTGCGCTTTGTTATCGTATGTCAGATTGCGGGTCAGTCGTTTAATGACCGTCTGTCTGTCCCCTGCTTTCAACAGCTGATACACGGAAAGAAAATGTCTGTACTGCGGTACAGTGCTTAAATCTTCGAGATATGCTTTGTCAGTCGACATCAGCTGGCGCAGTTTAAAGTGTTCCAGTGCCTCCATGCTGCGGATACTCGAAATCAGGCGTATCGAATTGTTCACATCGTAATGCGCTGTCTTTCTGTACGTATAGTTCAGCACGTTTTCATCTTCGTCCGGTAAAAATTCCGCGACGAACGGACTGATTTTTGTTGCTTCTTTATTTTGCAGTGTCGACGACCAGCTGATGAAAAGTTCGTCTGTCGGGCGTGTTACACCGAGATAAAAGACAAACCGCTCATCCTGCGCAAGCGTCCGGGCACTCGGTGACAGTGTAATGCCCCGCGCACTAAGGACGAGTTTTTCTTCGTCTGTAACAATTGACGTGCTGCGTGATTCCTGAGGCATTACGTTATAGTTCATTCCCAGTATAAATATATATTTTTTGTTCTCTACTTTCGCAAGGTCCATCAGACCGATAATGACCTGATCAATCGTTGCCGGTCTCGTATTGAATGTTGCCGATTTCAATCCTTCGATAAACGTTTCATAGAACAGTGAGAATGGTGTTTTCACGTCTTTAAATACCGTGTAGCTGTCATCCAGCAGCCGGATAAACAAATTAAAGGACTGCTCCGTCTCGTTCCGGAGACGGACATCGGTTTCTTCCAGTTCATGAATTTCGTCTTCCAGTCTGATCAGTATCCCGTTATCTGTAATAAAGCTGTAAATCGCACTGACGTAATCCCTGACTGTTTCGCCGTCGTTCAATGCGTTAAAGAATGATTGCAGCTGACCGAGTTTCGCATTTTTATAGTCGATCATTTCTTTAAGGGATTCGGTATTATCAATACGGTCAATCAGACCTTCAGCATCCAGTCTGTATTCAATCGCAAAGCGTTCATCGTCAAACAGTTCGCTGCCTGTCAGACCCCGTTCGATAATAATATTTTCAAGATGAGCGAGCAGCCGGTCGTCATGGCCGGTGTTTAAATATCCGGTCTTCAGCACGTTCAGGAATGCCGAACTCTGGAATCTGCTTTTGTAGCATTCGAGCAGTGCAATAATAAGCTGGGTAAACGGGTTACAGTGCATAAAGTGTTCTGCATCCATATGATAGGAAATGTTAAATCGTTTAAATGTCGTTTTAATATGTTCCTCGTAGCCGGCATCACGATATAAAATACCGATATCCGAATACTTCGCGCCTTTTTCCCTGACGAGCGTTTCGATGTTCCGGGCAACTTCAATGACTTCCTCCTGTACGGATGGTGATTCTGTTATTGTAATCCCGTCGAAGTTCGTCATCTTCTTACCTGTCGTTATATATTTCTCAAGCTGTGTCAGACCGGTACTCTTCGCACGCAGAAACTCATCATCGAAATGACGGAATTCAACGTAGTGCTCACCGAACATTTCCTGCAGACGCGTGATGACCGCTTCTGTTTTTCGAAACAGCATAATATCCCGTGCCGACTGTTCACTGTCGTCCGACTTGCTGTGGGTTAACAGCAGATTAATTTGTGCTGCTTTACTTTCCAGTGCATAAATTAACTCAAACTCGCTTTCAGTAAAGTTATGGAAACCGTCGATATAAATCGTCGCACCTTCGAGCGTCCGTATATTCTCCGCACGGTTTATAGTATCGATAAAGCTGTGAATCATATTTAAATCTTCTATATTATACCCGTCGATCTGTTCGCTCCACATCGAGTATATTTTATTTAAGTCTTCATATTTTTCCGTCGTTCTGCCGCGTTCAAACTCGAGCTCTGCCAGATGTTCCGGACTGACACTGTATGCTCTGAACTCAGTAATCTGGTCGAGCACCTTTTCCGAAAATTTTATGTATCCGCCGGAAGTGTGGTAGTAATTCAGGTTTTCCTTCATATCGTTCATCAGCTTATGCATGAACATTACGTGACCCGCTTCAGACAGCGACTCTTTATCCGGCTGACCCAGTTCGTTGTACACGTGCCACATCAGACGTGTGAAACTGAACACACTCGTCCGCATGCTGCCGGTCACAACGCCGTCTTTCGGCTGTGTAATCAGCTGCTCGTAACTCAGCGTATTCTGAGTCGGTGTGACAATATATATATTGGATCCAAGTGGTGAATCTTTCGTTAACTCTTCTATTTCACTAAACATTCTGCTCGTTTTACCGGTACCGCTCGTACCGGTCCATACAGTAATACCCACTCTGTCTGCCTCCTTACTTGAATAAAGGAGATATTAGATTCACTAATATCTCCTTTTAGTAATATTTATAATTAAAAATCAATTGCGATTTCGTTCAGCGGCCAGAACCTGAGCTGGACTTCGCCGATAATTGATGCCTCTGTTATTAAACCGAAGTCCCGCGAGTCACGGCTGATTGGACGATTGTCCCCGAGAACGAGGTAGTGTCCTTCCGGAATAACCTCTCCTTCAACACCAAGATCGCTTAATGTGAAGTTATCCATATACGATTCACCGCGGTGTGTAACGTAATCTTCCTGCAGCGGCTCGCCGTTTAAGTAAACAGTTTTGTCCTTCATTTCCACAGTATCTCCCGGCACGCCGATAATACGTTTAACATACGCCGAATCCTGACCGGATTCAAACACGACTACATCGTCCTGTTCCACTTCGCCTATATCATATATAAATTTATTCACTACTACTCTGTCGCCGTCTTCAAGTGTCGGATCCATACTGAGCCCGTCCACTGCGAATGTGACGAACAGAAACATTCTGATTACAGCAATGACAACGATCGCAATAAATATGGCTACTGCCCATTCACGTATTTCTTTTGCCAATTATGACACCTCTTATTTTTTCATTTTGCTTTCCAGATATTTCTGATACCACTTGGAAAGTAAGTACAATACTGTTAAAAATACCAATGAGATGATAAGTTTTACCGGTGAGTTAAAGAATGAAGTTATGTCATAACCGACCAGTGTCATCGATAAAATCATAATAAATTTTGACGCTAATAATATATACAAGTATACATGTCTTCTTATATTAGATAAAGCTGTGATGACGTTGACAACCGACGATGGTGTGAACGGCAGCGACAGCAGTACAAACAAAAATGAAAATCCGCGTTTATCGATAAAACGGAGCATGACCTGCAGCTTTTCATGCTTATCTATGTAAGCCTGAGCCGGTGTTCTGAAAATATTTCTGACTGTCAGAAATACCAGATAACTGCCTGCGACACTCGCTGTATAACTGACGAGAAATCCGACGATAATGCCGTATGAGTTAATGTTTAAAATCACAATTACGACAAGCGGTAAAAACGGCAGGAACGCCTCGATAAGCACAAGCAGAAATCCAACGATAAAACCCAGCTCTTCAAACCTTTGAAATAGCTCTTCAATTCCCTGTTCAGTCGTCAATAGTTCGATTAATTCGTTCAAGTGTTTCCCCTCGTTAAGAAAATACTAAAAGACTATATTAATAATATAGTCTTTTAGTATAGAATATCAGATTATTTTTATTTATTATAACACGACCGGTGACGATTTATCGTTATTTAGCACGCGCAGCATGCTTTTTTGGAATCAGGTTTTTAATGTTTTCCTCCTCGTTCCGATTGAGCATTTCGACAATGGCCGATCCGACGATTACGCCGTCGCAATGTTCACCGAGTGCCTCTGCCGCTTCACTGGACGTAATACCGAAACCGGCACAGACCGGTACAGCGCTCTTCTCTTTAATACGTGCGAGGTTATCATATACTTCTTCACTGTAGCCTGCCTGTTTTCCTGTCACACCGTTCACGGTGACCGCATAAATAAATCCTTCCGCCTCATCAACGAGCTGTTCCAGACGTTCATCTGTCGTTGTCAGTGTCGCAAGACGGATAATCGCAAGTTCCGTGTCTGTCAGTGCATTTTTTAATTCCGGCTCTTCATCGAGCGGCACATCCGGTACGATCAGTCCGCTGACATTGGCAGCCTGTGCGTCTTGTGCGAATGCTTCAAGACCATAGCTGAATACAGGGTTGTAGTATGTCATGAGTACATAAGGTACATTGATGTCGTCTTTAATTTCAGTCAGCTTATCCAGAATGTCTCGGAGGCTTACATTTTCTTTCAGCGCACGGATTCCTGCTTCCTGAATGACGGGACCGTCAGCAGCAGGGTCACTGAATGGGATGCCGATTTCAATGAGATCAACACCTGCTTTTTCCAATGTTTTAATCTGCTCCGGCAGTTTATCCAGGCCGCCGTCCCCGGCCATCATATACGCGATAAATGCCTTATCGTCCGTTTCATTCAGCTTATTGAACATGTCATTAATATGGGCTTTAGTCATTTTTTCTCGCCTCCAGTTCCGCTTTCACCATTTCTACATCCTTATCCCCGCGTCCGGACAGACAAACGATAATAATGTCGTCTTTTGGAAGTTCCGGTGCAATTTTCATCACATGGGCAATCGCATGTGAACTTTCAAGAGCCGGGATAATACCTTCTGTTTTAGAGAGCTCCTGAAATGCTGTCAGTGCCTCTTCGTCAGTTGCATATTCGTAATCCGCCCGTTTTGTCTTAAACAGGAAGCTGTGCTCCGGTCCGATTCCCGGATAATCAAGCCCTGCGGAAATTGAATGCGTTCCCTGCAGCTGTCCGTTTTCATCCTGCAGCATGTGCATCTTCGCACCATGCGCAATACCGACAGAGCCGCGGTTAATCGCAGCAGCTACTTTACCGCTGTCGATGCCGTCTCCTGCTGCCTCAACACCGATCAGCTCCACTTCTTTATCTTCGATAAAGTTATAAAACATACCCATGGCGTTGCTCCCGCCGCCGATACATGCCACAACTTTATCCGGCAGACGCCCTTCTTTTTCTAAAATCTGCGCTCTCGCCTCTTTTGAAATAACACTCTGGAAGTCGCGGACAATTTGCGGGAAGGGATGGGGTCCGAGCACTGATCCGAGCACGTAATGGGTATCTTCCATATGCTGCACCCAATATCTCATCGTTTCATTGACCGCATCTTTAAGCGTTGCAGTCCCCTGTTCGACTTTTACCACTTCCGCTCCGAGAAGTTCCATACGGAAAACATTCAGTTCCTGACGCGCCGCATCTTTTGCACCCATAAAAATTTTACATTCCAGCCCCAGTAATGCTGCGATAGTTGCTGTTGCGACACCGTGCTGTCCTGCACCGGTTTCAGCAATAATCTTTGTTTTCCCCATGTATTTTGTTAACAGTCCCTGACCGATGGCATTGTTAATTTTATGTGCACCGGTATGGTTTAAATCCTCGCGTTTTAAATAAATTTTTGCACCGCCAAGTTTTTCAGTTAAACGTTCTGCATAAAACAGGGGATTTTCGCGTCCGACATATTCTTTCATTAAATAATCGAATTCTCTTTGGAATTCGGGATTCTGCTGCGCCGCTTTATATGCCTCTTTTAATTCTTCCAATGTATTAATTAATGATTCCGCAACGTACGTACCGCCAAATTCACCGAATTTACCGTCCGTTCCCGGAAATTTATAAGTTTCAGTCATTGTGTCCACCTCTTATATTTTTAATAAATGCTCTGACTTTGTCCGGATCTTTTTCCCCGCCGGTTTCAACACCGCTGGAAACATCGATTAAAGCAGGTTTTACCTGTTCGGCCGCTTCAGCGATATTGTCCGGGTTTAATCCGCCCGCAAGTGCAAGTCTGGAACGGTCTATCGTTTCAAGCGGCAGTTCCGACCAGTTGAATGTGACGCCGCTGCCGCCGTAATATTCCTCCCTCGGACTGTCGATCAGTATATAATCCGCCTTAAAGTCAAAGCGTTCACTGTAGGACAGTTCCGAATTCGACGGGAATGCCTTAATCGCATGTCCTTTATACTGTTCTACAAATTCTTTTGATTCATCTCCATGAAACTGTATATAATCGAGCCCGCCTTCATTTAATCCGGCATCTGCTTCTTCCTTCGTCGGATTGACATATACACCGACTACTTTGATTCCCGTGCCTTTCAGACTGTCAGTAATCTCCCTGACTGTCTGAAGCTTAACCCGGCGTTTACTCGGTGCGAGTACTACACCGATAAAATCCGGCCGTTCTTTCGCAACGAGCTGTGCTTCTTCAACTGTTTTAATACCGCAGATTTTAACTTTCATGTACTTTACCTGCTTTCAGTTCCTGAATTTTATCTTCGATGCTGTCAGACCGCATCAGCGATTCTCCGACCAGCATGCCCGACGCGCCCGCGAGTTGCATGCGCTGTGCGTCTTCCGCTGTATGAATCCCGCTTTCGGCAATGAAGTGAATGTCATCCGTGCCGTATTTTGCAAGGAGCTGTTCTGTATTGCCGATATCGACCGTGAACGTTTTTAAATCTCTGTTGTTAATCCCGATAATTGCCGGTGCAATCTTTAATGCACGTTTCAGCTCTTCTTCATCGTGAACTTCAACGATAATATTTAAGTCAAGTGATGATGCATAGCTGTATAAATCAGCGAGCGTCCCGTCATCGAGAATCGTGACGATCAGCAGCACGATATCAGCTCCGTGATTGTATGCACAGTCAATCTGCCGTCTGTCGATTATAAAATCTTTGTTCAGTACCGGAACATCAACCGTTTTTGCAACGCGTTCCATATCGTCAAAACTGCCTTTAAAGAACTGTTTGTCCGTCAATACACTGATGGCATCCGCACCGCCTCTCACGTATGCATCAGCCTGTTCCAGCGGATCCATGATGTTATTGATGTCGCCCTGTGACGGTGAAGCCCGTTTCACTTCACTAATCAGAGCGATGCCGTTGTCAGCGTCAAGTCCGCCTTTAAAATCCAGCGGTTTTTCTCTTGTAATTAATTTAATTTCCGTCGGATAATCCAGCAGTTCCTGTTTTTTTACTTCAACGATGTCATCAAGTATTGTCATTGTCCCGCCTCCTTATTATTACGGATTACTTCCTGCAGTTTCGCATATGCTTTTCCTGTTTCCACTGCTTCTCTTGCGAGCTGGATGCCCGCACCGATTGAATTCGCTTTGTCTGCTACAAACAGTCCGATACCTGCGTTCAGCAGCACTGTTTCTAGTTGTGCTCTCGTCGCTGTGCCTTTCAGTACCGCTTCAAGTATCTCTTTATTTTCATTGCCGTCGCCGCCTGCGATATCTGTTTTGTCACACAGTGTTAAGCCGTAGTCCGTCGGATCAAGGACGACTTCTTCTATCTCACCGCCGCGTAAAAATACGAGATGGTTGTCACCGAGCAATGTCGCTTCATCCATGTGTCCCGCTCCGTTCATAACCACTGCATTTTCACGGCCGAGTCGTTTTAAGACCTGCGTAATTGTCATCAGTTTTTCACGGTCGTATATACCGAGGAACTGGTAATCCAAATTCAGCGGGCTGATGCACGGACCGATAAAGTTAAACACTGTCGGACGTTTCAGCGTCTGTCTGACTCTCATGATCTGACCCATTTTAGGATGTACATGCGGAGCGCTTAAAAATGTAATGTTTGATTCGTTAAGTTCGTCTGCCACTCTGCCGGCATCAAATTCTAAATTCACTCCCAGTGCCTGCAGCACGTCAGAGCTTCCGGTTTTGCTTGTGACACTTTTGTTGCCGTGTTTTGCAATTGTCACACCGCAGCTTGCGAGCACGAATGCGGACGTTGTTGAGATGTTAAAGCTCTGTGAACGGTCGCCGCCTGTCCCGCAGTTGTCCATCACTTTATCGTTTACATTCGGAATATCTTTTGCATATGACTTCAGTACTTCCGCAATCGCTGTAATCTCATCGACTGTTTCACCTTTGTCGCTTAAAGCAACGATGAAATCTCTCAGCTCGTCATCCGTAACACCGCCGTTTAATACTTCCGTGAAAAATTCGTGCATTTCTTTATAAGATAAATTAGTGCCTTCCTGTACTTTCATCATTGCCGTTTCAGTTACTGTAGTGATATTTAATGTCATAATATATTCCTCCTTAAAATTAAAAATCCTCCATGACAAAACTGTCATGGAGGACGATGTTAACCGCGGTACCACCTCTGTTGAAGCATTCGCTTCGCTCTAATGCATAACGGCATTACCCGAGCAATAATTAAAACCGGAACCCAATTCACTGCAGAACACGCTGCCGGTTTCCACCAAATCCGGCTCTCTGTGAAACGTAAAACTGCTGCTACTATATCCAATTGCTGATATTAAATTAGTGTAATAAAAAAACTCTCCATGCTTAATATAAATATATATTAAGGACGGAGAGCCGCGGTGCCACCTATATTGACCGGTTGAAGCCGATCCACTCATTAAAAGTTATATTAATTAAATTGTTTTATGAAAGAAGTCCATTCGCATATACGACATACCGGTTTGCAGCACCACCGGCTCTCTATGAAATCGAAATATGTTACTACTCTTCCCTCGAATTGATATTAATATTAACAACATAAAATTATAAATGCAAGGGATATTTTCAATTTATCAGAAAATTAAGTCTTAATAGTGTGTTCGAGACACTGGTACGACAATGTTTAAGACATGTAATAAATTTTTATATTATTTGTATTGGGATGATGATCTGGTGATTTGAACCGCGATTTATTTATGTGCCGCGGCAGATATTTTTTTGTCGCAATACTAAGTGACTATGAACGGCTCTCATTGTTACGAAAACGATCCTAAGTAACTATGAACCGCTCTCATTGTTACGAAAACAGTCCTAAGTGACTATGAACCGCTCTCATTGTTACGAAAACAGTCCTAAGTGACTATGAACCGCCCTCATTGTTACGTAAACGGCCCTAAGTAACTATGAACCGCCCTCATTGTTACTTAGCACCACACCAGCCTCTCCAAAAAAAATAAAAAAGACAAAACCCCGAAAGGTTTTGTCTTTAAGACTATTCAGTTTATGCCCAGCCGCGGTAGCGTGAACCTTCGGCTGTGCGCTTAAGACCTACAATGAATGCTGCAAGTCTCATATCGATTTGGCGGTTTTCGTGAAGGTCGTAAATTTCATTAAATGCTGCAACGAGTTTTTGTTCCATCTTCTCGTTGACTTCATCTTCACTCCAGTAATAACCCTGGTTGTTTTGTACCCATTCGAAGTAGGATACTGTTACTCCACCTGCTGATGCAAGTACGTCCGGTACAATCAGAACGCCTCTGTCAGTCAGGATGCGTGTCGCTTCAGTTGTAGTTGGTCCGTTTGCTGCTTCACATAGAATTTGTGCTTTAATGTTAGGCGCATTGGCTTCTGTGATTTGGTTTTCGATTGCTGCCGGAATAATAACGTCACAATCCAGTGAGAATAACTCGTCGTTTGAAAGAACATCATCAAACAGGTTCGTTACCATACCGAAGCTGTCGCGTCGCTCTAACAGATAATCGATGTCAAGTCCTTCCGGATCGTGAAGTGCACCGTTGGCATCGGAGATACCCACGATTTTCGCACCTCTGTCAAAGAGGAATTTCGCCAGGAAGCTTCCTGCGTTACCGAATCCCTGAATAACAATACGAATGTCTTCCATCTTCAGATCGCGTTTCTTCAGCGCCTGTTCAAGACAGATTACAACGCCGAGTGCTGTCGCTCTGTCACGGCCTTCAGAACCACCGAGTACTAATGGTTTACCGGTAATGAATCCAGGTGAGTTGAACTGGTCAATCGCGCTGTATTCATCCATCATCCATGCCATAATCTGTGAGTTCGTGAATACGTCCGGTGCAGGAATATCTTTAGTCGGTCCAACGATTTGAGATATTGCACGTACGTAGCCGCGTGAAAGTCGTTCTACTTCATCCATGCTCATTTCGCGGGGATCACAAATGATTCCGCCTTTACCGCCACCGTATGGCAGGTCAACAATACCGGCTTTAAGTGTCATCCACATGGATAATGCAACAACTTCATCTTCCGAGACGCTCGGGTGGAAACGGACTCCGCCCTTAGTAGGACCCACTGCATCGTTGTGCTGTGCACGGAATCCTGTAAATACTTTGACAGAACCATCATCCATTTTCACCGGGATACGTACTTTTAGTGTACGTAAAGGCTCTTTGATTAATTGGTACATATCGTCATTATAACCAAGCTTATCGAGCGCTTCTTTAATGATGCGCTGTGTAGATTCAACTAAACTAATTTCTTCTGACATTTTATCCGCCTCTTTTTGTAACTGTTTTCATCTTTTCATCTCATATTGTATCATAAAGATTATTTTTAGAAAGTATCTTTGCTAAAAACTTTTTTAACTTTATCGAGGGCCCAGTCGAGTTCTTCTTTAGTTACTACAAGCGGCGGTGCAAACCTCACAACAGTACCGTGAGTTTCTTTGCACAGCACCCCTTCATCTTTCAGCTGCTCACAGAATCCACGTGCACTCTTATCCAGCTCTAAACCGATAAAGAGCCCTTTGCCGCGAATGTCCACGATTGATTCATGTTTGATTTTCTTAAGTTCATTAAGCAGGTATTCACCAAGCTCAATTGAGCGGTCGGCCAGCTTTTCGTCGATCAGCACATCAAGTGCTGCTTCAGATACTCTCGCTGCCAGCGGGTTCCCGCCGAATGTGGAACCGTGAGATCCCTCATTAAGTACACCGAGCACTTCATCGTCACCGAGAACTACTGATACCGGGAATACCCCTCCGCCGAGCGCTTTTCCTAAAATATACATATCCGGTACTACGTCATCCCAGTCCGTTGCGAACATTTTACCTGCCCGGCCGAGTCCTGCCTGAATTTCATCGGAAATAAACAGAACGTTGTTGCGGTCACAGATTTCTCTTACTTTTTTAAGATATCCTGCCGGCGGAATATTAACGCCCGCTTCCCCTTGAATCGGTTCCAGAATGACTGCTGCCGTGTTGTCATTGATTGCATCTTCCAATGCTTCCGGATCGCCGTAATTCACGATTTGGAAACCGTCACCGAGCGGTCCGAAACCTCTCCGGTATTCCGGTTCCGACGACATCGACATTGGAATCATCGTTCTGCCGTGGAAGTTGTTCTTCATGGCAATAACTTCCGCCTGGTTGTCGGGCACCCCTTTAACTTCATACGCCCAGCGTCTCGCCGCTTTGACTGCAGACTCAACCGCTTCAGCGCCTGTATTCATCGGGAGCACTCTTTCCTTGCCTGAGATTTTGCTGAGCTTTTCAAACCAGTCGCCGAGACAATCCACATGGAATGATCTTGATGTCAGCGTCACTTTATCCGCCTGGTCTTTTAGAGCCTGGATAATTTTCGGATGACGGTGCCCCTGATTCACCGCAGAATATGCACTCAGCATATCCATATATTTGTTACCTTCCGGATCTTTAACCCATACGCCCTCAGCTTCTGAAATTACAATTGGCAACGGCTTGTAAATATCCGTATCGTGCCGTTCTGTCTGTTTAATAATTTCTTCAGTTCTCATTAATTTCTCCCCCTCTGTGTGTTTAAAAAGTCATTTAAATATACATTTTTAATTATGTATTCATAACCATAATGACTGCATTTATCAATATTTTCAAGAGTTTTATTAGAACGCATAACAATGCGGTTTATTAAGTTTGGAAACGTATACAAAAATACGGTGTTTTATACTTAAAACGATTGATGTTTACAGCACTTTATGAATTATATATGAATATATATACATTGAGAAAAATTAAAAAAACCCGTGAAATTCACAGGTTTTATACTGGCATTATTCTTTCATACGTTCTTTTGCCTCTTCTATCCAGACCGGCATTCTTTCGGCCAGCGTCTGGAAGCCGTATTTCTCGCTATCTTTGATCTTCTCCAATACAGAACGCTTGTCTCTTTTTTTCTCTTCGTTCTTAAAGTATTCGTTTTCTTTCAGTGATAAACTGATTTTGCCGTTCTCATCAATGCTGACAATTTTAGCCTTTACTATTTGGCCTTTTGATAAATATTGATTCACATCGTGGACGTAATCGTTCATCACTTCAGATATATGGATCAGACCATCACGATTATCAGGAGTTTTGACAAAAGCACCGTACGACTGAATACCAGTAATTTTCACTTTGACGAACTGGCCGATCCGGTATTTTTTTGCCATGTTATCCCTACTTATTTTTACTTCTTTATTAAATCCATCACCATTTTAACACAGTTGTCTGAAGTAACCAAAATAAACACAGCAAAACACATATACCGGAACGGCATATGTGCGCTTATTTTTAATATAAGTTATGTAAGTCTGCGGTTCTCTAGGGTCGCACACAGAAATAACAGCATAAGTATTTTTTAATTTATTATTTCCGTGTGGGATGATCCTGATGTTCATGCTCGAGTCTTTCAAGAACTTTCTCTTCGAAATCTCTCATCTTCTCTTCTTCATTGCGTGAGTATTTTCTAATAAGTTTATACACGATAAGCGCAAGTAATATAAATAGAAGCAGCATGATAATTGCTGGAATGTATTCCGTTTTGTCTTCCGGGAAATAAAGGAACGGCATCATTTTTAAATCACTCACCTTTACACAAACAAGTATATCAGAGTGTTTTACTATATAAATAATATAATAATGACTAATTTGTGATACTTTCAAAGTTATTTCAGAAAATCCTTCCACATATATGTATATATTTCACTCTATATAAAAAAGTGCACAGCCAGTTATTAACCGGACTGCGCACCTGAAAGCCGCTCTGTTATTCAGTTACTTCGATCGTTTCGATGATTACATCTTCAACCGGCTTATCCTGTCTGCCTGTTTCAACATCCGCAATCTTCTCGATAATATCCATTCCTTCGATAACGTGGCCGAAAACAGTATGTCTCTGGTCAAGCCAAGGTGTTCCGCCGTTTTCTTTGTAGCTTTCGATAATTTCAGCAGGGTAGCCTGCACCTTCAAGCTGGGAAATCATATCAGCCGGTACATCTTTCAGCTGAACGATAAAGAATTGTGAACCGTTTGTGTTCGGCCCTGCGTTTGCCATTGACAGCGCACCGTAAAGGTTGAATGCATCTGTTGAGAATTCATCTTCAAAAGCCTGTCCCCAAATACTTTCTCCGCCCATACCTGTTCCAGTCGGATCTCCGCCCTGGATCATGAAGTCTTTAATCACTCTGTGGAAAATTAAACCGTCGTAGTATTTATTTTTTGCATGTGTCACGAAGTTTTCTACAGTTTTCGGCGCAACGTTATTTAACAGTTTAACTGTTACGTCACCCATGTTTGTTTTAATTACCGCTTTAGTTTCTCCTTCTAAAAGCTCTGTTGTTAACTGTGAATATGCCATAAATTTGGCCTCCTGAAAAATTTTATTAATTTCAAATTAGCAATAGCAATACTGAAATTTAAACTTACATAATTCTAAATTTAATACTACTTACTACCATATATACATTATACGAGAATCGTCAAAAATTTCAAACCGTATGCGTTTATTTACAATTAATATTAATGTATAATGGTTAAATATAATAACGTAAGAGGAGGATACACTTTGACATTGATACATTTAGCAATATTTCTGCCTGTAATTGCTGCGGTCGCAATCGCAATAATATACAGGTATGTTAAAGATGTACATCTCGGTTGGTTTGTTTTACCTATTCCGGCTGTGATAGCTGCATACTTATTTAGCTTAATACCTTCTGTTGCGGATAATCAAGTTTTCCATCATACATTGAATTTAATGCCCCGGATCGGGCTGAATTTTGACGTCTACATAGATGGTCTCGGCTTACTATTCGCAATACTGATTTCTGGTATAGGCTCACTGGTAGTTTTATATTCTATCGGTTACCTTTCTAAAGACGAAAGACTGGGTAATTTTTATGTCTATCTTCTTATTTTTATGACGGCAATGCTTGGAGTGGTATTGAGCGATAACGTACTTATGCTCTATTTTTTCTGGGAGCTCACTTCAATTTCAAGTTTCCTGCTGATTGCATTCTGGTTTACGAAAGATAAATCGGTTTACGGTGCACAGAAATCCATGCTGATTACTTTCTTCGGCGGATTTATGATGCTCGGCGGATTCATTATACTTTCTATTATTACAGGTTCGTTCAGTATAAGGGAAATGATTGCTAACGTTGATTTAATTACGGCAAGTCCGCTTGCTCCATTGGCAGTTGTGTTAATTCTGCTCGGTGCATTTACTAAATCAGCACAATTCCCGTTCTACATCTGGCTGCCGGACGCTATGGAAGCCCCGACTCCTGTCAGTGCTTACCTTCACTCAGCTACGATGGTTAAAGCAGGTCTTTACCTGGTTGCAAGATTCACACCCGTTTTCGCATTCAGCGAACTGTGGGTATGGCTGATTCTCGTTACAGGACTCGTCACATTGTTCTGGGGATCATTCAACGCAGTTAAAAAAGACGACTTAAAAGCTGTGCTTGCATTCTCAACTGTTTCACAGCTGGGTATGATTATGAGTCTTCTCGGTGTTGGTGCGCTCGCTGTTGCAAGCGGTGCCAATGAGCAGCTCTTTACAGTGGCAGTCGTTGCTGCAGTGTTCCACATTATCAACCATGCAACATTTAAAGGTGCGCTGTTCATGGTGGCGGGTATTCTCGACCACGAAACAGGCACGCGCAGTATTAGAAAACTCGGCGGTCTGATGACTTTAATGCCTATTACTTTTACGATGACGATAATTACATCCTTATCGATGGCAGGTCTGCCGCCGTTTAACGGATTCCTGTCTAAAGAGTTATTCCTTGAGGCAATGTTTGAAATCAGCCAGGCAAACTTCAGCGCGCTTGCTGAATGGAGCGTCCTGTTCCCGATACTTGCTATCGCCGGAAGTATTTTCACATTTGTGTATTCAATCAAATTAATTCACGGCGTATTCTTTGGTAAACGTACACACGATACACCGAAGGAACCCCACGAAGCACCGGCTCTGCTGCTCGCTTCACCGATTATTTTATCATCGCTGGTTATTATTTTCGGCCTGTTCCCGAACATTCTGTCAGGCAGCATTATTGACCCGGCAGCAATGAGCATTCTTGCTTCGGATACAGCTTTAAATACGAAAATTTCACATTGGCACGGGTTTAACAACCCGGCACTCTGGGCAACAGTTGCGGTCGTAGTAATCGGAGCGGCACTGTACTTATTCAGAAACAGCTGGATGTTTATATACGACTATCATAAGGAACAGTTTACGCTGAACTACCTCTACGATCAGGGGTTAATCTACAGCGAACTGGGTTCTGCAAAAGCTACAGACGGTATCATGACCGGTTTCCTGAGAGAATATATGGTTTATATTTTTGGATTCTTCGTAGTAATCGGAGTAATCACTACATTCTATGCTGGTCTGCCTATCGTTTTTGATAACTTTGCCGAAGTCGGTCTACAGGATATGGCACTCGTTATAATTATGCTTGTGTCACTAGCAATTATTATGATGACACGTTCACGCATGGTATCGATTATTATGCTCGGTGCAATCGGCTTTTCAATGGCACTGTTCTTTGCGTTCTTCAGAGCGCCGGACCTTGCGCTGACTCAGCTGGCAATTGAAACTGTTACGACGACGTTATTCCTCGTATGTTTCTATCATCTGCCTAAACGTTCAAAACATGAAGAAAGTATGCAATTCAAGTTCATAAACTTTATCGTGTCGGTAGGTGTCGGCGTCATCGTAATACTTTTCGGTCTCGCTGCCTACTCAAACCGCCTGTTTGATTCAATCAGTCAGTACCACATTGACAATGTGTACGAGCTGGCAGCCGGTGGGAACATGGTAAACGTTATACTCGTTGACTTCCGTGGATACGATACTCTGATGGAAACACTGGTATTCGGTATTGCGGGAATCGGAATTTATGCTTTAATGAAAGCAAAAGTATCCAGAAAGGATGATGATAATGAAGAGCACGCTTAAGAGAGCTGGCTACAGTAAAGTACAGCGCCAGATGAACGATGTGTTTATCCAGTTCACTTCAAAAGTGATCTTTCTCATCGTCCTGCTGTTCTCTGTTAATTTATTTCTGGCAGGCCACTACACTCCCGGCGGTGGATTCGTCGGCGGGCTGCTGGCTGCCTCTGCCATCATTCTTTTACTGATGGCGTATGATTATGAAACTGTAAAGAAAATGATTCCGGTGAATTTTCACCTGATGATCAGTATCGGACTTGCTTTTGCAATCGTGGTACCGACATTGTTATTTTTCTTCGGTGTTCCGTTTTTCACTCATCAGCACACTTATATTAACGTGCCGGTGTTTGGAGAGGTTGCACTGCATACCGCAGTACTGTTTGACATCGGTGTATTCCTTACGGTAGCCGGTACTTCCCTGTTGATTATTACGTTAGTCGGAGGTGCTGAAAAGTAATGGAACTCGTCACTATAATTTTATCCGGCATACTGATTGCCAGTGCGACTTACTTAATTTTGTCAAAGAGTGTTTTACGTATAATTATCGGACTTTCCATTCTGTCTCACGGAGTTCATTTAATGATTCTGACAATGGGACAGCTGAAACGCGGTAACGTGCCGGTTCTTGACGATTCAGTAAGTTCGTATTCCGATCCATTGCCGCAGGCTTTAATTCTGACAGCAATTGTAATTTCATTTGCCTTGACTGCATACAGTCTCGTATTGCTGCTCAGAAACTATAAAGAGCTCGGCACAGATAATACCGAAGATATGAAAGGAGTTCCACATGGCGATTAATGTATTACCTATGCTCCCAATCATTCTTCCATTTCTGGCTGGTGTCATTATGTTGTTTGTCGGAAAACGACCGATGCCCCACAGAATAATATCTGCAATAACAGGACTGGTTATGGTTGGTATAGCAGGCTATAACATCTATTATGTTTATGTTAACGGTACGATGGTGTCATATATGAGTAACTGGTCGGCGCCTTTTGGTATCAGTGTTGTCTATGACATGATTGCCGCACTGCTCGTATTCACTACGTCACTCGTGATGTTTTTTACAGTTATTTACTCTTTTCAATCTATTGGTTATGAAAGAGAAAAATATTACTATTACCCGATGATTTTATTTATGATCACAGGGATTAACGGTGCATTCACAACGGGAGATATTTTTAACATGTTCGTATTCTTCGAAGTGTTTCTTCTCGCTTCTTATGTACTGATTACACTCGGCAGCCGTAAAGTTCAGCTTCAGGAAGGATTTAAATACCTTGTTGTTAACATCGTATCTTCCAACTTCTTCCTCGTGGGTCTGGCCTACCTGTATTCTATTACAGGTTCGCTGAACATGGCTGACATTCACATTAAGCTGTCGAACTACGAAGGCAATCTGATAATAATGACGCTGGTTGCCGTTGTATTTATCTTTGTATTTGCAACTAAGGCCGGATTGTTCCCGCTGTATTTCTGGATGCCCGGTTCTTACAGTGCACCACCGATTCCGGTTATTGCACTGTTTGGCGCCCTGCTGACGAAAGTCGGCGTATATGCCATCGCACGAACATTTTCACTGTTCTTTACGACAGATACTGCATTTACACACCAGCTGCTTCTGCTGATGGCTCTGTTAACAATCGTTGCAGGCTGTATTGGAGCACTTGCCTACACTGACATGAAACAGATTATTATTTATAACATCATGATTGCAGTCGGTGTTATAATCGTCGGGTTCTCAATGATGGACTACGCGGGAACAGTCGGCGCAATTTACTATCTGATTCACGACATGATTATTAAAGCAGCATTGTTTATGATGATCGGCTTTATCATCTTCCGTACAGGTAAAAATGATGCAGCCGACCTCGGCGGCTTGATAAAACAGCATCCGTTTGTCGGGTGGATGTTCTTTGTCGCTTCACTGTCACTTGCCGGTGTACCACCGTTCCCGGGGTTCTTCGGTAAACTGTTTATCGTCGAATCCGCATTTGACAACGGCCATGCAATCTCTGCAGTAATCGTACTTCTGTCGAGTTTAATCGTGTTATACAGTATTATGAAAATATTTATTAAAGTATTCTGGGGTGAACCGGCAGAGCCGATTGAACTCAAGAATATCAAGGCGGATAAACTGCTGTTCTCAGCTGTTGGTCTCGTTATCGTTTCAACGATTTTTGGTCTTTCAGCAGACTTTTTATTCCCCGCTTTCGAAATGGCGGCTGAATCATTCTTTGATCCGTCATCATACTCAAACTATTTGATGGGGGTGGAATAATTGTCTTTTCAACTGATGATTAACGTCTTACTTGCATTCCTATGGGTGTTTATGAATGGTGATTTTACAGTAGGTACATTTGTTACAGGTTATCTTATCGGTTTAGTTGCGGTATACGTACTCCGTAACTTCCTGCCGGGTCGCTTTTATATCAAGCGTCTCTACTGGATAATCAAGCTGTTCTTTATCTTTATCATCGAACTGACAAAAGCGAATCTCGAAGTTGTACGTATCGTTATGTCACCGAAAATCGATATTCATCCGGGATTCTATGCTTATCCTAGTGACCTGGAAGAAGAATGGGAAGTTGCTCTGCTTTCCACGTTAATTACATTAACTCCCGGGACGGTAGTTGTGGCAATTTCTGAAGACTATTCCAATATTTATATTCACGGACTTGATATGGAAGACGCCGATGAAGAAATTGAAAACATTAAAACTTCTTTTGAAAATGTAATAAAAGAGGTGTCTAAACCATGACAGGTTTTATTAATATAATTGTTATCATAAGCGTTATTGCATTTGCGTTTGCGATGCTGGGTATGATTTACAGAGTTCTGAAAGGACCTACACTGCATGACAGAGTTATTACACTGGATGCATTCGGTGTAACACTGATGGGTATGATCGGACTGCTTTCAATGGCACTTGATACATCGTACCTGCTGGTTGTAATTATGCTGATCGGTATGATCGGTTTCGTCGCAACAATCGGTTTTGCGAAATTCCTCGAGAAAGGTGTGATTATTGAAAATGACAGAGATAATAATAGTTAGTCTGATAACATTTTTCTTAATCGCAGGTGCCTTTTTCACAGTAGTTGCTGCAGTCGGAATAATCCGTCTCCCGGATACATATACACGGCTGCACGCTGCATCTAAAAGTTCAACGTTCGGTGTTGGACTGACACTGATTGGAGTATTCATTTACTTCGGATACTACCATGCAGAATTTGATACACAGCTGTTACTTGCTGTACTGTTTATTTTCATCTCTGCCCCTGTTGGTGCGCACTTTATTGCGAGAAGTGCCTTCCACTCGGATGTTGAACCTTACAAACTGACAATTCTTAATGAATTGAAACGTGCAGAAACTGGTTCGGAAGTGGATACTGAAGAAACAGCCAGATTGAAAATCGAACGCAGCAAAGACAAAGAACTTGATGATTAATTAATAGTAAATGCACTCCCCGGGTTTGATTCCGGGGAGTGTTTTTTGGTTTTGGCCGGGATTGATGCGCGCTCATTGCGGAGATAAGCCGGTTGTTCGGGAATGAGGCGTCCTCATTGCGGTGATAACTCACTTGCCCGGGAATGACGCGCGCTCATTGCGGTGATAACGTGCTTGTTCGGGAATGACGCACGCTCATTGCGGTGATAACTCACTTACCCGGGAATGAGGCGTCCTCATTGCGGTGATAACCCGGTTACCCGGGAATGACACACCCTCATTGCGGTGATAACTCACTTGCCCGGGAGTGACGCGCGCTCATTGCGGTGATAACCCGGTTGCCCGGGAATGACGCACGCTCATTGCGGTGCAAATGTCCACACAAGCAAAAAACCAGGAATCCGTGACCGGATTCCTGGTTCAACATACATATTTATCTTTTCTTCCTGATTGCGACTGTACATCTGCTCAGTGCGACCAGTTTATCTTCTTCGTCAGTCACTTCGATTTCCCATACCTGCGATGTGGAACCGCCGTGCTTTAAAAGTGCTGTCGCTGTCAGTACACCTTCCTGTTTTGCTCGCAAATGATTGGCGTTGATTTCCATGCCAAACGCAATTTCATCATCCGAAATCATTTTGTATGCACCCATGCTCGCTGCTGTTTCTGCAAGGAGGACGTTCACACCGCCATGGACGTATCCAAACGGTTGCATTACTTTTTCAGTAATCGGCATTTCCACTGCACATTTACCAATCTCGTCAACTGTAATTTTAATACCGAGTGCCTTCAATACACCTTTATTCATACAGTGTACCCGATTCAATTAAGTCGAGTATCGTACGGATCATGACACCTGTAGAGCCCTTTTTAGCAAATGGTGTTGAGCGTGATGTGTTGCTCGTCCCTGCAATATCAAAGTGTACCCACGGTGTGCCTTCTGTGAACTGATTAATAAATGCTGCAGCAAATGACGCACCGCCAGGCTTAAAGTCAGCATTAAGCAGATCCGCTATATCCGATTTTTTCACTCTTTCATCTTCCTGCTCTGACATTGGCAGATGCCAGATGTCTTCACCTGTCACTTTACTGCTGATTAACAGATTGTTGATGAACTTTCTGCCCTGGTTTGTAAATACTCCGGTACGGTTTTCACCAATTGCCTGAATGACTGCACCCGTCAGAGTTGCAAAGTCCATCATAATTTTAGGACTGAATTTCGTCGCTGCATAGTACACTGCATCTGCAAGTACCAGACGGCCCTCAGCATCAGTATTCGATACCTCAACTGTTTTTCCTGACAGTGATTTGTAAACGTCATCCGGACGCATACCGTTACCGTCGACCATGTTTTCTGCAAGGGCGAGAACAGCCACTGCGTGAACAGGAAGTTCCAGTTTAGTAATTGCATCCATCATACCGACAACGTTTGCCGCACCGCTCATATCGTACTTCATCGAACGCATGCCGTTGCGCGATTTAAGTGAATAGCCGCCTGAGTCGTACGTAATTCCTTTTCCGATTAAAGCAATCGGCGCATCATCGGTTGCGTCAGGATGCTTATACTCAATCGTCACGAGTCTCGGTTTTCTGACAGAAGCTTTGCCGACTGCTGCAAGAAGACCGAAACCTTCCTGAATCAGTGTATCAAAATCTTTGACCTCACCTTTAACATGTGGACGGTCTTTAAAGTGAACTGCCAGTTGATCTGCGAAGCTTTCCGGGTAGAGCATGTTCGGCGGCATTGTTGCAAAATCTCTCGCAAGTGTAATGCTGCTGCCAAGTGATGCACCGTGTTCGTATGCACTTTTCACATCAGCTTTTGTAACAAGTGTGATGTCCAGTTCATCATGGAACTGTTTTTTATCAGATGAATCGTATCCTGTCAGTTTGTGGCTGCTTACTGCAGACATCATACCGACAGCATCCGCCACGTCTTCAGGTTCAAATGAAAAAGTATCCAGTATAATCTGTATTTCAGTGTCTTTTTCACCGGCCATAAACTGGAACAGTTTACCGACAGCTTTTTGTACTTTCAGCGCAGTCAGTTCGCTGCTGTCTCCAAGACCGACAGCGATCACTTTACGGTACTGACGCTGGATAGTCACACCGGTTGTCGTTACTTTACCGTATTTGTCAGACAGTACGTTTGCCGAAATAATCTCTTCAGTCAAACCGTTCAATAATGTATCGAGCTCGTCAAAATTCTTCAGTTCTTTAATATTTTCAGGTAAACCGATTACTATTGCCGCTTCATCAGCAATATACTTCTCTTCAAATTTAATATTCAAAATGCGTTCCCCCTAAAACATTTGGTAGCCTGCTTTTCTCAAGTAGCGTATTGTCATGCCCGCTAAAATAATTCCGATAAATCCGCTGCCTAAAATCACGATGTCAAACATCGATATTCCGATAATGTTGTCCCACAATGTATTGAAAGATTCACCGGGACTTGATATGTAGTCAAATAATGAGACTCTGCCGATGATCCACAGTACGATTACAGGATAAACGAACGCCATAATCCATGTCATTTTCAAAATCATATTCAGAATGAAGCTGATTCCGTAAAACAGGACAAAGTACAGCAGTACAGAGATAAACAGCTGAACGATATTCATTGTCATAATTGTTGCCTCCAAAAAAATAAAAGCATGGGCATTATATATACCCATGCATAATGCTGATTTTTTAAATTACAGGAATTTACCTTTTGTTGCACCTAATACTATGCCGCCGATTTTAAGTACCGCACGTGTATCGATGACTTTCTTCATGAATGCTGCTGATTTACCTTTGATTTCACGGCCTAAAACTACACCGACACCATCATTGGCACCAAGTGAACATACTGTTCCCTTGTCATCATATTCAAATCCTTCAGTTTTTTCACCGTTTAACTGAAGCTTAATATTCTTAGCAGTGTGCTCACCTAACTGCATCGCAATTTGAGCTGTTGTCGGATACGGACGGGCATTTTCGCCGGTGCCGTTCATAACTGCTGCAACGTCTCCGATAGCGAAGATGTTCGGATAGCCGTCAATAGTTAAATCTTCTTTAACTACGATGCGTCCGCGTTTAACGCCTTCGAATGATTCTTCCATCAGACGTGAACCGCGTACTCCCGCTGTCCATACTACGCTTGAAGCTTCCAGCTGCTTCTCTTCGTCGTTGACTTTAACAACGAATCCGTTTTCGTTCGCTGCAGTAATTGCAGTGCCGAGCATAAATTCAACTCCGCGTGCCTCAAGAAAATCAACTGCGTGTTTAGTTAATTCATCAGAGAACATCGGAAGCATTGAAGGCATTGCTTCTACACATGTAATCTTAACGTTGTTGTAGTCAATACCGTGTGCTTTACATAGTACAGGTAATGTTTCAACAAGCTCACCAAGGAATTCAACACCTGTGAACCCTGCTCCTCCGACAAGAATAGAAAGATCTTTAGGATCTTTTGAAGTTTTATAATTGATAAAGTTCTTTTCAATTTCTTCACGTGTTTCAACAGCAGTCTGAGGGCTGACGATTGTCGTTGCAAACTCGTCCATGCCTTTAATACCGAATGATTCACTTTCAAATCCAAGTGCCACTACAAGCGTATCGAATTCGAATACACCCTGAGTCGTTTCAACAGTCTGCTCATCGCGGTTGATTTTCGTAACCTCAGCCGGGATGAAACGCGTTTTCATGTTGTCTACAACTTTAGCAATCGGGTATACGCCCTCTTCCCAGTTCATAGAACCTGCTGCCGTTTCGTGCAGCCATGTTGATTCATAGTGATACTCATTTTTGTTGATTAAAGTGATGTCCGCTTCCTGGACTCCAATAATTTTTTGAAGTTTTGCAACTGTAGACAGGCCAGCGTAACCTGCACCTAGTACCAGGATTTTTTTTCTTTCATAGCTCATAATTTATTTCCCTTCCTGCGAAAAAGTTTTATATGTTGTTAAACTGTTGTTCCAGTTTCTATACCAAGTATTATATTAGCACTAAATGGTAATATTTCAAGCGTTTCCACGAATTTTAACAGTCCCCGGGAGCACCCGCATTTGCTTCGGTTCTAAACGATGATCCGCAGCCGCATGACAGGCTTGCATTCGGATTTTCAATCGTGAAGCCGCCGCCGATAAGCGACTGTTTAAAGTCAATTACAGTACCGTCTACAACAGGCAGGTCCATCTTGGCTACAAGCATTTTCACACCGTGGTATTCAAACACTTCATCTTTGTCTGTAGCTTCGCTTTCTGCAGCCATACCGTAAGTTAAACCGGTACAGCCTCCGCCCTGTATTTTAAATCGCAGGAAACCATCTGCCATGTCATTTGCTTCCAGCATATCTTTTACTTCGTATGCTGCACTTTCAGTCAGTGTTACCGATGACATATAAATCACTCCTGTTCTTAATACTTTGTTACATAATTCTCAATATCCTAATTATACTACACGTAAAACATTAGCACCAACGATGAGTTCACTCATCTAATGCCTGATTATTTTTGTCTATCCGCTTATAAGTTTTCTCAAGCAGCTGCTCACTGTTTTTTGCAGCTACGATTTCCCCGTCTACGAGAACAAAATAACTTTTACTGCACAAACCGCAATTGTTTGTGCATTCATAATCGACGACATCGATTCCCGGATTTCCATCCAGCTGAGCATACACATCGTGAGTTCCTTTTTGCATATTGGCGTTACAAAACTCGACAATTGTATACATTGGTCATTCTCCTCACCTATATAAATAAAAAAACTAGAGACGGCACGTCTCTAGTTGCGATTTAAAACACTTGTTCGATCTCAACAAAACCTGGTACTTCTTCTAGAAGTGCACGTTCGATACCGGCTTTAAGTGTAATCGTTGAACTTGGGCATGTTCCGCAAGCTCCAAGAAGTCTGAGCTTCACAATACCGTCTTCAACATCTACGAGTTCAACGTCTCCGCCGTCACGCAGAAGGAATGGACGTAATTTATCTAATACTTCTTCAACTTGTTCGTACATAGTATCCTGACTTACTGCCATATGAGTTCACTCCAATCAATTTATGAGCATTACTTTGTATACACTATATTATAATAGAAATACACTTAAAAATCCATCATTTGAAAGTCCTATTTTTACGTCAGCAGAAGCCCTCTCATTGTCAATGTTCTTGCAAACATTACCGTCATCACTGCAAGTATTATATCTTTAATTAAAAACGGCACGACTGCTGCCATTAATATTTCCACAAGTGTCATCGGCGTGCCGATTACAGCGTTCATAATAAATGAAAAGTAAACGACACCGCATATGAATATTGCACACATACCGAGAATCGTAAAAGTCATCATGCGCACGGGCTGAGTGTTGCCGCCCATCGCTGTAATTACGACACCCGGTATAAATCCTAGCACAAAGCCGAACGACGGCGACACGAAGGCGCCCGGTCCTCCGGCACCGGCAAATACAGGAATACCGATCAGGCCGATAAATATGTATGCTGTAACTGTTATCAACCCGAGCTTTCTGCCGAGAAGCAGTCCTGCAAGCAGCACCATCGGCACCTGCAATGTAAAAGGAATAGGCCCGAGCGATATTCTGAGCTGTGCGCCGACGGCAATAAGCGCAGTAAACAATGCGGCAAAAACGAGGTGTTTGGTTTTCATATTGTTACTCCAGTCTGTTTGATTATTTACATCATAACAGAAAAAAACGCTCGTGTTAACCGTAATTTATTTACGGTTAACACGAGCGTCAGGTGAATTATAACTGCCAGTCCAGAAGTGTATCCACCGTATGGGACGGCGGTACATTTTTCATCATGACTTCTCTTTTTGTATGCACGCCTGTGCCGACGTGAATGGTATAGAGTCCGCCGTTAATGCCTGTCAGTATATCTGTGTCGTAATTATCCCCGACCATCGCCACATCGTCAGCTGACATATTCAGCCGCTTCAGTGCACCGTCCAAAATATAACGGTTCGGCTTTCCTGTAATGAGCGGCTCAACACCTGTAACTTCGCTGATCAGTTTAACGAAAGAACCGTTTCCCGGTGAAAAACCGAAATCCGTTTTAATCTTTATATCCGGATTGGTTGCCAAAAAACGCGCACCTGTCTGTATCAGTCGGCACGCAGTTGTAATTTTTTCAAACGTAATCGATGTATCAAGCCCCATTACAACAGCATCCGGTGCAGAATCATTCAGCGTAATTGTACCGCCCTCTGTCAGCGTATCACGAAAACTGTCCGTGCCGATTAAATACACGGACGGTGCATCAAACTCCGCTTCGAGATACGTTTTCATCGCTTGAGCTGACGTATAAATATGATTTTCTGTCGTCGTAAATCCCATACTCACAAACTTCCCGAGAATTTCCGACGGACGTCTCGTCGCATTATTCGTTAAAAATAAGTACGGAATACCGGCCGTGTTCAGCCGGTCAATAAAATCGACGGCACCGTCGATAACAGCATCGCCGTTAAACATCGTGCCGTCGAGATCTATTAAATATCCTTTATACATCCGACTCTCCGCTGAATGCAGTGACCGCCTGCGGGTCATTTTTATAAAAATGTTCGATGCTCGCTTTAAAGTTTTTATACGCACTGATGTTTTTCTTAAACTCCGCACGCATTGCTTCATGTTTGATTGATTGGTAGTTTCTTGTCAGCTCTTTTCTCCAGACGAACGTGCTTTTAAATTTTTCGGCATCTTCTGCATCGATTACTTTTTCCTGTGCGAGAATATCCATAACATCCTGATAGTTTCCCGGGTCTCTTAATATAAATGCATCGATAATCATATTGCCGACATCCACAGTCGCTTCAATGAGCATATGACATGCTCTTTCGAGCGCGAGTTCATTGCCGGTATCAATAGTTTCAGCCAGTCCCTCAATATAGTCGAGACGCGTGTTTAAAAGGTTTTTATCTACAAAATACATTTCTACACCCCATCATTATTATTCACTCTTATCATATCATAAACAAAAAAGACCGTGTCCTAAGACCCGGCCTCTTCATTAACTTCTTCAGTTGGTTCCGGAACAGACTTTTCAGCCTGTTCTTTTAATTCCTGTTTCGAAACTTTTCTTAAGATAAAGTACGCACAGCCGAAGTTGCAGTATTCATTTAAATACTCTTCGATCGCATTAACCCGTTTATCCGGCTCAACTTTGCGTTTTGAATTTTTATAAAATCCGGCAAGCCTCAGTTTTTCATAACCGACATCGCCGACAATATAATCATACTTATTCAGCAGTTCACTGTACTTTTCAATAAACACTTTTTCATCAAATGCATCGCGGTAATTTTCCACGAGCTCAAAGTTCATATGATCAATTGTAATCACAGAAGCACACCCTTTAATCAGACTGATACTTCTATAATATCACAATAATTACCATTATGCGTTCTGTTTAGCGACCGGACGGTAGATAAATTTAACGATCACAAACACGATTAACAGTCCTCCGAGTACTCCGAGCAGACCGTACATAACACTCGTTGTCAGACCGAGAATAACGAAACCGGCAAGTGCGATTAATGCACTGATTACCGAGTACGGCAGCTGCGTCATAACGTGAACGATGTGGTCACTGCCGGAACCTGTCGATGACAGAATCGTCGAATCGGAAATCGGTGAACAGTGGTCCCCGAATACCGCTCCTGCAAGTACAGCTGCGACAGTCGGCAGTAACAGCTCCGTTTCACCAAGTGAAATAATGATTTCACCCGCTACCGGAATAAGAATACCGAATGAACCCCAGCTCGTTCCTGTTGCCATTGCCATAATACATGCAACGATAAAAATAACAGCCGGCAGCAGCGCAACAGAAAGACTTGAATTCTCAACCATTGTACCGAGCAGTTCTCCTGTACCAAGTTCACTGATCAGTCCGCCGATCATCCATGCGAATGTTAATACCAGCATCGCCGGGAACATCGCAAGGAAACCTGTTTTGATTCCAAGCAGAATGTGTCTGCCGCTGAAATCATTATCATTTTTCGTATGTTTGAAGTAGTAGACAAGCGTCAGGACAAGGCCGACAATTCCACCAATTAACAGCGCATGTGTAATCAGCGTGTTTTCCATGACTGTGAAGACGCTCCAGTCCCCGCCTTCCATTGCGCCTGTAATGTACATTGCAACTATAACAGTCAGTGCGAGAGCAACAATCGGCACGATTAATGCACTTGCACCCGATCCTTCATGAACCGGCAGGTCTTCATCCTGCTCAGCAAACTCCGGAACTTTGTCACGCAGAACACCTTCGTTAATCGCTAAATCTTCCTGTTTTCTCATCGGACCGATATCGAATTTAAAGATAATAACGATAAACATCATAACGACTGCTGCGATGACATAGAAGTTCATCGGTACCATATACATAAAACTCTGGAATGGTGAAATGTGCGTCATGCCGGCACCGATTAACAGCGGTGCTGTCAGACCCATAATTCCCGCACCCCAGCTGGATACCGGCGCCATTACTGCAACCGGTGATGCTGTCGTATCGACAAGATAAGCGAGTTTTGCTCTTGAAATATTATATTTGTCAGTAATCGGCTTTGCCACCTGACCGACAATTAATGCACTGAAATAGTCATCGATAAACACGATAATCCCGAGCAGTCCCGTTACGAGACCTGCACCGCGGCGGGATTTAACTTTAGTCAGTGCCCAGTTTGTGAATGCACGCGCACCGCCTGACATATTCATAAATGCCGTCATAATCCCAAGAAGTGTTAAGAATATTAATATGTATGCATTCCACGTGTTCAGACCGCCGTCTTCAATAAAGATTGCCAGAAATGAATCGATAATCAGTGTGAAAAATTCACCGAACCGGCCATTCGCAATGACAAATGCCGATGTAATAATTCCTGCCCCTAAACTGATTCCCACTTTTCTCGTAATAATGACGAGCAGCAGCGTAAGCAGCGGCGGGATTAAAGGCATGTATTCCCAATTTAAAAATGCTTCCATGTTTCTTCCTCCTAGTTTTTTTCAATAAAAAAAATCACAAATACGCTAACAGTGCACGCATTTATGATTTACCTATTAAATGTAGCGCATCATGTTACTGACAGTGCCCAGCCTGTTAAACTGAACCCCAGAATATATACCTGCCGGTATCATTCTTCGGCACTTTCCCCTTTTAAGTATCTTTTAAACGCATGCCTGCTAAAATACTTTACTCTTGAAAAGTGCAACCTCTACTTTTATTTATTCAATTGTTATTCATTATAGCATATCCATACCGGAAATGACTACAGTTCATCGAGATAGTTTTTAACAATGTCCCGGAGAAGGTCCGGCATAATATAGTCTTTTTTCGAGTATCTGAACTGCGGAAATATTCTGCCGAACGTATACATATCAAGTGTTCCAAGCTTATACTTCTTCTGGTCTTCGATCAGTTTTCCGCCGATATAATACTCCCTTTCCGACTGGATATACTGAATATTATTCGTGACAAAACAACCGAAAATATCGCCGCGGAACCCGAGTCCCCGGACAATTTCATCTTTATACTCGTGCCGGGCGGCCTGGGTAAAAATCTCTTTCATCTCGCGTCCGGTCAACTCTATCTGCACAGCGTTAATTGCATGCGGCAGCACTTTATGAAGTGAATACTCAGTCAGCTCTCCGCCGTCAAACGGGCTCGCAATCAGACCGGTATGAATCAGACCGGCATCACTGTCTGTAAAATCTTTCAGAATGTAGGCAAGCAGCGAACTGAATTTCCCCGCCGAATACAATCTCCGGTCGATCGGCAGCGCATCTTCTTTTATGACCGTATTTTTAAGTATCGCCTTGCCTTTATTGTAATAATCATTCTCCACCTGTGATAAAATGTCGGATTCAATCAGTGCGGCTTTCTTCCCGACGAGTGACCGGCCGTCGAATTCGAGCGTCACTTCACCGATATATTCACCGTATCTGCCTGCTGCAGCCAGCAGTACACCGTTCACCCGGTCACCATGTTCGAAATGATGATGCGTATGGGATGACAGTATTAAATCGATTTCAGGAAATTTGTTCGCCAGCGTTTCATCATCGTACATGCCGAGATGGCTCATCATTACAACCGCATCCACCTGAGGCTTTAATTCGTGCAGGTATTTTTCAATCCAGTCAAAAGCATCCGCCACTTCCCAGTCGAGCGCCAGGTAAAACGGGGTGAATTCAACCGTCGCAGCAATAAAGCCAATATTCACGCCGTTGATTTCCTTAATCGTATACGGTTTAAAATAAGGCTCCCCGGAACCGACTTCGCGAAGGTTCGCACAGATCACATCAAAGTCCGCTTCGTCATATAAATGTTTCAGCTGCTCTTTTGTAAGGGTAATGCCTTCGTTATTGCCAAGCGTTGCCACATCACATGTTGCATCGTTTAACAAATCGATATTACCTTTTCCGAGTGTCGCTTCTGTATATGGATGCGAACGGTCCACATGGTCGCCGATATCCACATAGAACATATTATCTATGTACTGGCGTCTTTTATTTTTAATGAAGCTCGTAAACTTCATATAGTTATGTAATGCACTGTGTATATCATTCGTGTGATAAATTTTCACTTCCATACGAGCACTCCTTAAAGAATTGTTTGTAAGATTAAATACACACCCAGCATAAACAGAACGGTGCGGAGTATAACAACCAGGCCGTCCGAACTGAAGCGCTGGTTAATTTTCACACCGATATTCGCTCCGATTACAGCTGCCGGAACGAGCATCAGTATATACATGTACACGACGTTATTCTGCAGCACGTGACCGAAGGCTGACGACACACCGGAGAAAAAGACCATCATCATGCTCGTACCGATGGCAATAGTCGGCGGCATACGGAATACCATCAACATTAACGGCGTCATCAGAACACCCCCGCCAATACCGAACAGGCCGGTAACAAAGCCGACCATAAACGTAATTACAATACCGAGATAAGGTGGGAAACCGTAATGATACACATTTCCCATGTTATCGCGGTGAGGTTTTAAATATTTTGGATTCTGGAATACTTTCATCGGCTTAATTTTATTTCTCACTACAAGAAGAATACTGATAAAAATTAAAAACATACCGAAATAGAGGTTAAAACTGTCCACGGTAAACAAACTGCTGGCGTATGATCCGGCGAATGCCCCCGGCATCAGACCAATCAGAAACAGTATGCCGTTTTCCCTGTCCACCTGCTTGTTCCGGGCATAGGAAATCATTGCGCTCATGCCGGTAAAAATAAGCAGCATGCTCGACGTACCGACAGCTGTCTGCGGCGTGATGGCCGGCAGAAGCCCGAGTGTCAGCCCGAAGAACATCAATGCGGGAACGACAATAACACCCCCGCCGATACCGACGAGCGAGCCCAGTACAGAAGATAGAAAACCAATCAGTATTAGCACGATAAATTCCATGAACCTCAGCCCCTTAGAAAAGTTTCAGCTGCTTTGGCGCAAGTCCGCTGTATTCGATATTAAGCATGCTGATTAACTGTTTTGCATTGCCAGCCGCGTGACCCCCTGAGTTATTGTTAAAGACGATATAGATATCTTTCGTTTTATGCTGTAATATGCCGATCTGTTTTTGTAACCACTCGAGTTCCTGTCTGTTATAATCATATAAATAACGGACATCCCGCCACTCTTCGGACGTTCTGTTCTGCTGTGTCCAGCCGTGAACATTACGGCCGTGCAGCCGGATAAACGCAGTATTATCGGTGATCCGGTTAACGAACGGTACCGAACCGATACCGGCCTGCGGTTCATCACAAATACTGTGAATGACGCCGCTGTCGTGAAGAAACGACAATGTATCTTCTTTATATTCGTCGCTGAACCACGTCTGATTGCGGAACTCGACCGCCACTTTGAACGGTTTCAAAAGCTCCGTTGCAAATTTTACATAGCGGATATTTTTACTGGTGCAGTCAAGCCACGGCGGGAACTGCAAAAGTACAAATGCAAGCTTGTTTCTCTCATACATAGGCAACAGCATCTCTTTATATGCATCGAAGACATCACGTATGGAATCATAATGTTCCCTGTAGTCGCTGTGCCCTGTCATAAACTGATGGGCCTTGACTGCGAACTTAAACGTGTCAGGTGTCTGATCGCACCATTTTTCTATTGTTGACTGGCGCTGTACTGCATAGTATGTTGAATCAAGTTCAACGATTGGAAAATGCGAAGCGTATGTAATTAATTTATCTTTTTTATTTGAAAGTTCGGTGTACAGCGAGTCGTGGTCGCCCCACCCTGTCAGTCCTATATAAATCATTAAATCACCTTACTTCATTTTAGCACATTTACATTGGAGGATATGAATGATGGAGATTATTGAGTTTAAAAATGTCAGTCACCGGGATATACTGCATAACATTTCCGGTTATTTCCGTGAAAATAAAATCACGACATTTATCGGTCCGAGCGGCGCCGGGAAAACAACATGCCTGAAACATATTAACGGTCTCCTGTCTCCCGCTTCCGGCGATGTATTTTACCGCGGAGAAAACATCAACGACGCCGATATCGTGAAACTCAGAAAGAAAGCCGGCATGGCATTTCAAAGTGCACCGATGCTTTCCGGTACTGTTTACGATAATTTAAATCTGCCGCTTAAAATATTTAACAAAGAACTGGAACAAGACCGTGCCATTGAACTGCTCGGTATGGTCGAACTCGACGGGAGTTTTCTCGAACGTAAAGTCAGTACGCTCTCCGGCGGTGAAAAAAGCCGTATTGCCTTAGCCCGGACGTTTGTGTCAAAACCGGAAGTGCTGCTGCTGGATGAAATTACATCGAGCCTCGACTATACACTTGTCCGGGAAATTGAACGTCTTGTCCAAAAACTGCAGCAGGAACATAACCTCACGGTTATCTGGATTACACACGACCTCGCACAGGCCGAACGCGTCAGTGATGATATATGGTTCTTACACCGCGGCGAACTGCTGCTGCAGGGCCCGATTGACACACTGTACAGTTCGGATAATACAATTATACAGCAATTTTTAAGGGGGGAACGCTGATGGGTTTTCAGGAACTGCTGCTCTCCGGCATTTTTGTTATTATTCCACTCGTCATTGCCGTCGTACTGAAGCTCGGTCTGACTAAAGATATTGTCATAGCTTCCGTCCGTTCCATCATACAGTTGCTGATTGTCGGTATGATACTGACACTTGTATTCGACAGCAGCAGCAGTATTTATATGATATTAATGATTATCGTCATGATTGCTGCTGCGAGCCAGAATGTTATTCAAAAAGGGACGCGCATTCCCGGCATTAAATGGATTATTATTTTAACGCTGACGGCTGTTGAAGTGGTTTCCATGGTGATAATGCTGTTGACCGGTATTCTGGACTTTGTCCCTGAACAGATTATTCCGATCAGCGGAATGATTATCGGCAACTGTATGGTTCTTTCACTCCTGTTCGTCAGTAAATTTACCGATGAACTTGAAAACAGCGAAGAAATGATTGAATTGATTCTGTCGTTCGGCGGTGAACCGAAAGATGCTGTTGCCCGGAGCTTAAAATCAGCAATACAGACGAGTATGATTCCGACGATAGAGTCCCAGAAAACAATTGGGCTGGTCCAGCTGCCAGGAATGATGAGCGGTCTCATCATCGGCGGTGCCGCACCGATGGAAGCGGTCATATATCAGCTCTTAATTCTGTTTCTTCTGCTGACAAGCGCGACTGTCGCTTCTGTCATGATCGGTTATTTATCTTATCCCAAACTGTTTAACAGCCGTCTGCAGTATACGGGGTTAAAAAATGAGTAAAGGCAGGACTGCTATGAGAAATTCTCTTCATATTAAAGGATTAATTTTTGTTGTTATCGGCGCCTCACTATGGGGAATCGGCGGCACAGCCTCCGACTTTATTTTTACAACGACACCGGTCGATGTAAACTGGTACGTTACAGCCAGACTGACAATCAGCGGTATTATCTTATTATCTATATACACTTTATTTTTCCGCCGGAAACATCGAACTGTCTGGAATAAACATACCGTGCTGATGTTCGCCATCTACTCCATCTTCGGAATGACGATGGTACAATACACGTTTATGGCTGCAATCGGCTTCGGCAACGCGGCCATTGCGACTGTACTTCAATGTACGGGGCCGATTTATATTATTCTGTATGCGGTGATGAAAAAGTACAGACCGTGGACGAAAGCAGAAGCTCTGATTATTGCTGCAATGATTGCCGGGGTGATTCTGATTGCGACAAATGGCAATATTACCGCACTTGCCGTCTCACCTCTTGCACTGATCTTCGGACTGGCATCCGGCGTTGCACTTGCATATTACACACTTCATGCCCCCGTGCTGCTGCAGGTCGTTCATCCGCTTCAGCTCGTCGGAGGTTCAATGCTGACCGGCGGTATTCTGATGAACTTCGTCCATCCGATCTGGATGTTTGATTTTTCATTCGACTGGACTGCCTTGCAGATTATTGTTTTAATCTTGTCCATACTGCTCGGTACAACTCTCGCGTTCTATCTGTATATTACAAGCATGAAATATATCAGCTCCACAGAAGCCGGTATACTCGGACTGCTGGAACCTGTATCGGCGGTACTGACTTCGGTTGTCCTGTTGAATGTCGGGCTTGGACTGTACCAGTTCGCCGGTATTATACTGATTCTCGGTGTCGGGGTATTTATCAGTACAAGAAAAGCCGAAACCTCATAAAAAAATCTGTTCCCGCGATGGGAACAGATTTTTTTGTTATATTATTTAGTTTCAAGTACAGCATCTGTAACAAGTTCATCCGACGAAACCTTTTTCTTCGTCCAAAGATTCTCAAGTTCCTCAAGCGTTTTACCTTTCGTTTCAGGAAGGAATTTCCATACGAACAGTCCGGAAAGAACACACATCAGACCGTAGAAACCGTATGTCATCGCTCCGCTGACTTCCATCATATACGGATAGAATGAAGTAATGGTAAAGTTTGCAAGCCATTGTACAGCAACTGCAATCGCCATAGCGCCGCCTCTGATTCTGTTAGGGAATATTTCCGATAATACAACCCATGTAATTGGTCCCCAGCTCATCATGAATGAAGCTGTGAAAATAACGATAAAGATCAGTGTGGATATACCGATGATGTTAAATCCGGCAAGCAGGCTGACCCCGCCCATACCGATTGCCATCCCGATAGAACCGATAATAAGAAGTGGTTTTCTTCCAATTTTATCTACATATCTGATTGCAACAAGTGTGAATATTACGTTGACAAGACCCATTACTACAGTCTGCACCATCGATGCATCAGCACCTGCGCCAAGATCTTCAAAGATTCTCGGTGCGTAGTAAAGTGCTACGTTGATACCGATAAACTGCTGGAAAATTGACACCATAATACCAACAAAAATCACTTTTTTACCGAATGAAAACAGTGGTGTTTTCTTAACGTTTTTCTCAAGGTTACGCGTTTTAATAATATCTGCAAGTACTTTTCTCGAATGGTCTGCCGAATGATAAATTCTGTTCAGCACAGCCATCGCTTTGTCATCCTGCTTGTTAAGTGCAAGGTATCTCGGCGTTTCAGGTACTGCAAACAGCAGCACGAAGAACAGAAGTGCCGGCACTGCCTCTGTCAGGAACATATATCTCCAGCCCATCGTTTCGATCCACGTTGCCGATTCTCCAAAGGCGATACCGTAGTTTACAAAGTATACTACAAGCATACCGAAGATGATTGCGAATTGATTCCATGATACAAGCCTTCCGCGAATACCTGACGGGGCCATTTCACCGATAAACATCGGTGTAACAGCCGATGCCAGTCCGACACCGATACCGCCAAGTACACGGTAAATGTTAAACATGATTAAAAGTCCGAGACTCGCTTCCCCGACTTCGAAAAACAGAAGTTCAGGATATGCTGAAAGCAATGCTGAAGCTGCAAGTAATACAGCAGCAAGCTGAAGAGATCTCTTTCTTCCGAGTTTCCCTGCAATTTTACCTGACAGCAATCCCCCGATAACACACCCGATTAATGCACTCGATACAGTGACTCCGTGTATGAATGAATTATAATCGGCAGTTATGTACTTTTGGAGGGATTGTTCTGCACCGGATATAACAGCTGTGTCATATCCAAACAGTAATCCTCCAAGTGTTGCTATTAACGTCATAGTGATTAAAAACTTCACATTATAATGTGGCCCCATCACATGACACCCCCAAAGTTTTATTTAAATTCCAATAGTTTTGCTGTAAGCCCCTGCGTCTTCTCATAAACTTCTCTGTATAATTCAAATAACTTTCTGTACTGTTCTTTGTTTTCAGCAATTGGAGTGAATGTCTCTTTGTAATCAATCCATTTCTCAGTAATTACCGAGAAATCTGCGAACCATTCTTCACCTACAGCTGCGATCATTGCCGCCCCGTAGGCAGGTCCCTGTTCTTCAGTACGTGTCATAATTTCAGCATCGAAAATATCAGCCTGCATCTGAAGCCATTGACGGTTCCCTGCGCCGCCTCCGATAGATACAATTTTACTGATTTCCTTGCCGTTTTTACGCATGATTTCAATGCTCTCATTAAGTGAGAATGTAATTCCCTCAATAACTGCTCT
Source organism: Jeotgalicoccus saudimassiliensis (assembly GCF_000756715.1). Lineage (NCBI taxonomy): Bacteria > Bacillati > Bacillota > Bacilli > Caryophanales > Staphylococcaceae > Jeotgalicoccus > Jeotgalicoccus saudimassiliensis. The sequence goes on along the minus strand of NZ_CCSE01000001.1, from coordinate 247,564 downwards.
CTTCATATCTGCAGTATTTGTGTTCGCATCGAGACCGATAAAGCTCCCGCGGATTTCCGCATCGTTATGCGGCGTTCTTTCACCGAGAAGGAACGGCGTGTATAACAGCCCTTTTGCTCCAAGTGGTGAAGTTTCTGCGTCTTCCATAAATTCCGCGAATGTCTGCTCATCAGCAAGTGTTTTCTTCAGCCATGCAAGACTGTAGCCTGCCGACAGCGTTACGCCCATTACGTAGTTCTGACCGCTGACACAATGATTAAAGTAATGTACCGAGCCGTCATTTTGGAAATCGTCTTCTTCCTCAGAAGACAGAACAACACCTGATGTACCGATACTTACAAGCTGTCTGGATGAGTCGGTAATTCCCGCACCGAGAGCACCGCAGGCATTGTCCGCCCCGCCCTGGTAAAGTGTGATTTCCTGCTCAAGATTAAACAGCTCTTTGTCCAGTACACCCGATTTGCCATGTGACGGAATTACTTCGGGACAGATTTTTTTATCTATTCCAAGCTGCTCCATCAATGTTTCAGACCATTCACCTTTTTTCACATCGAACATTACCGTTCCTGCTGCATCAGAAGGTTCTGCATAAACATTACCTGTCAGACGGTAGATGACGTAGTCTTTCGGCATCATAAACTTGTCGATCTTCGCATAGTTTTCAGGTTCATACTTTTTAACCCACATCAGTTTCGACAGTGTGAATCCTTCGAGTACCGTGTTCTGAACCTGACCAAGCAGATTATCGAGACCGATATTCTCAATGATTTCCTTACACTCTTCTGATGTTCTCGTATCATTCCACAGAATTGCAGGTCTGATAACTTCACCGTCTTTGTCGACGATTACAAGACCGTGCATCTGTCCGGAAAAGCTGATACCCGTCACTTTACTGCCGTATTCAGTCCCGAGCAGACGCCCGAGACTTCCTGCTGCAGCTTCGTACCATTCTTCGGGATTCATTTCACTGTATCCCGTTTTCTCATGTACAGTATCGTATTTAACTTTGTCGCTTTTGACGACTTCTCCGTCACTGCTGACTATAATACTCTTCAGTCCGCTCGTTCCGATATCAATGCCAATTACGTATTCCAATATTAGACACCTCTGTTGATATTAAGAATATACTGGTTGATTTGTGATTTCACAAGTTCAAGGTGATCTGATTTGTTAGTGATTTCGCTGTTTTCCAGTGCATAGGCTTCAAGTTCTTCAAGGCTTGTTTCACCTTCAACAATCTTCTGACCGATACCTTCAGTGTAAGATTTGTATTTTTCATCGACGATATTTTCAAAGAAGTTATCTTCGATCATTTTATGTGCAACGCGCAGACCAAGTGCAAATGCATCCATACCTGCGATATGAGTGTGAATCAGATCTTCCTGTGCGAATGAAGTACGTCTAGGTTTCGCATCGAAGTTCAGGCCGCCTTTATCAAGTCCGCCGTTTTTAAGAATTTCATACATTGCCATAGTAGTTTCATACACATCTGTCGGGAACTCATCTGTATCCCATCCTAATAATGGGTGACCCTGGTTGGCATCCACCGAACCAAGCATATCGTTGTCACGGGCATAACGAAGTTCGTGCTGGAACGAGTGACCCGCTAATGTTGCGTGGTTTGCTTCGATGTTGAATTTGAAAACATCATCAAGTCCATGCTTCTGTAAGAATGCATGTCCGCTTTCCACGTCGAAGTCATACTGGTGAGATGTCGGTTCTTTCGGTTTAGGTTCGATCAGGAACTGACCTTCAAAGCCGATTTTCTCTGCATATGCTTTAGCAAGTTTGAAGAAACGTGCCAGGTTATCTGTTTCAAGTTTCATATCCGTGTTCAGCAGGCTTTCGTAACCTTCACGTCCGCCCCAGAATACGTAGCTGCTTGCGCCCAGTTCTTTAGCGATATCAAGCTGTTTTTTAACTTTAGCTGCTGCGTACGCAAATACGTCTGCGTTTGAAGAAGAAGCAGCACCGAGAACGAAACGTTCGTGTGAGAAGTTGTTTGCTGTGTTCCACAGAAGTTTCTTGTTTGTTTCAGCCATTTTCTCTTTAATAAGTGCAACGATTTCATCAAGGTTTTCGTTAGTTTCCTTTAAGTCCTTACCTTCAGGTGCAATATCTGCATCGTGGAAGCAGAAATAGTCAACGTTCAGAATTTCAAGAAGCTCGAACATCGCTTCAACTCTTGCTTTAGCTCTGTCCATTCCATCAAGGTGATCCCAGTTACGTACTGCAGTACCGCCGCCGAACGGGTCAGAAAGGTCTTCAGTGAATGTGTGCCAGTAAGCAACACTGAATTTCATATGGTCTTTCATAGTCTTTCCGCCGATTACTTCTTCCGGGTTAAAATATTTAAAACTTAAAGGATTCGTTGAATACGGTCCTTCATAGTTAATTTGTTTCTGATTAAAATAAGTCATTCCTGTTCCTCCTGAAAATACTTTGTTTATTGGTTAAACAAAGAATACAGGTAATTGAAACCGGTGTCAAACTAAATTTGAAATTTGTGCTATACTTTTAAGAAATCTCATCAAACAGACACAGGAGAGCGCAATGAATAAAAGTATAGTTAATCAGCAAAGCATCAAACAATTCAATACGAATAAAATTCTGAAACTGCTCACGTCGACTGAGATGATATCAAGAGCACAGCTCGCAAAACAGACCGGTCTGAACAAAGCGACGGTATCAAAGATTACAGACGAACTGCTTAATGAGAACCTGATAATCGACCTCGGCTACGGCATGTCGAGCGGCGGACGAAAACCAAAACTGCTTAAATTTAATCCGGATGCAAAATATATTGCCGGCATTAAAATCGGCGGCAGCGATATATACTTTACGGTAATGAACCTGCATCTTGAGGCCGTATTTACAGAACGGATTGAAATCGACAACAGTGATACGGCTGTTATAGCAAAACTGCTCCAAAAATCATTTAATCAGGCTCTCAAAGAACTGAATATCAGTTCCGATATTATTATCGAAGTTGCCGTTGCGGTACCTGCCACTGTCACTCTGGAAGGTATGATAATACACGCACCGAACATCGGCTGGAAAAACATTGATTTGTCAGAGGAATTTAAAGATGTGTTTAACGGTATTCCGATAAACACATTTAACGAAGCGAACGCCGGTGCCCTCGGTGCACTTCACCACATATCAGATCCGGAGAATACGAATCTCGTATATGTCAGTGCCGGCATCGGTATCGGTACAGGTATTATTATCTCGGGGAATCTCTATCGCGGAAAAATGGGACTGGCCGGTGAATTCGGTCACAACGTTATCGTGGAGAACGGCAGACAATGCCATTGCGGAAGAAAAGGATGCTGGGAAAGATATGCCTCCGAACAGGCATTTTACGACTCTCTTGAAAAAAAGGGGCTGAAGATGGACAAGAGCATAACAAAGGTCCTGGAAGAGCTGGATAACCGCAATCCCGCTGCACTTGATGCGATGAACGAGTTATCGTCATACATGAATATCGGTCTTGAGAACGTTGCCCGTGCAATGAGTCCGGATTATATTATTATCGGCAATAAGCTGAGACATTTTAAAGAGCATCTGGACATCCACGATGATATTCAGGGATCCAAAGTGTTATTTATAGATAAAGACAGTCATACAACTATAGAAGGTATGGGGTTTGTTATTGCGAGAAAATACCTTTACCGCGACCGCTACGAAAATAATCGTTTAAAAAGAACAGGACAAAAATCTTCAGAAAATAATTTGATTTAAGTAATATAAATTAAATCCGTACGTCAGACTTCCCCGGAAAATCTGATGTACGGATTATTTATTTTAAATATACTTATGTCTCAGACTTTTTATTCCCGTGAAAAACTGAATACTGTTTCGTGTTTATACGGTACGCCCGCTTCTATTCTGACTTCCTGATTTAAAGAAATGTTTAATGCTGCAGGCGTACATTGTGTTTCAACGCAAAAACCGGCATATTTTTGCGCCTTTCTGTCTTTAAGCCGGATTCTTTCATCCATGTTGTTCCCTGTATAAAGAATCGTTCCCGGAAAAGTTGTCGATACTTTCATCTTCCGGCCGCTGTTTATATCAGTAATTACAGCTGACTTATCGTCTTCATCAAAAATAAAGTAGTGATCAAATCCGCCGTTTGCGATTTTAATCTGTTCGTCATCGCTCTTAAACACTTCACTGAACAGACGCCCATCACTCAAATCAAACAGCCCTTCAGCCGGTTCAACATGAGTTGGAATCAGTGATTCATTCATTTTCAGCCAGCTTTTTGCACTGCTTTGAATGACATGGTTTTCTGCAGATTCTTCCGGTGAGCTGCTGAGATTGAAATAGGTATGATTCGTCGGAACAGCAACAGTTGCCGATTCCGCAGTCACTTCGTATTCAAGTTTCAGTTCGTTATTATCGGACAGACTGTAAACGACTTTAAACAGCGGACAGCCCGGGTACTCATTTCCCATCCGGTATTTAAAAATAACTTTATCGTCTTTAATGGAACTGCCCCAAATTTTGTTATACGGGTTAACATCACCGCTGTGAAGCATATTTGTTCCCTCATTCGGAGTAAATGAATATGTTTCATCATCAATTGAAAATGATGCATTCTCCACTCTGCCGGCAACCGGCACAATAACAGCGCCGAGAAAATGATCATTACTTAAATACTCGTCAAGCGATTCATATTTCAGTACGACATTAGTGAAGTCACCATTACTGTCAGGTACATTTATTTCTGTAATACTGCAGCCGGCATTAATTACGCTGACAGTCATACCGTTATTATTTTTAAGTATATATTCTACTATTCCTTTCTCATGTTCTTTATATGTCACACTCACAAAAACATCCCCTGTCATCTATCTTTATATAATGATTTAAAGTTTAGCATATTTTTATCAAGCAGATAAAAATATTTATATAATAAAAATCTCCTCCTAAAGCCTGGCTTTAAGAGGAGACTGTTTTATATTATTTTACTGCCAGCGTTTGTTTTAAATCGGTTTCAACAGCATCCCACAGTTCCGGAGATGTTTTGAACTTCTCTTTCATTTCTTTCTTCGCTGCTGTAAATGCCGCGTCGTATTCGTCAGTACCTTTTTCAGGCATATCTTTCATAATATCTTTTTGAATAACTGCAGTCATCGGTGCACGCGGTCCCCATACTGCCGCTTCTTTTTCTTCGTTATCAATTGCGATAACTTTAGGAATTACTTTATTCCCGTTTGTAAGATAGGCATTAATTAATTCTTCGTTATCATCTCTAAGTGAGACTTTCACATCAATTCCTGCTTCTTCAGCAAGCTTGAACAGAACCGGAATGTTCAGCATGCAGTGACCGCACCACGGCTCTGCGATAATGAGCAGCTTAATATCGCTGTTTTTAAAAGCGTCAAAGTCGCTGTCCTTTGTAACTGTATGTTCGTCATAGATCTTATCGAATCCTTCTTTTAGATCTGTGAGCTTTTCACGATACTCATCCGGCGTTAAAGCGATGTCGTAAAATACTTTTATGTTCTCCATTAATCTCCCTGCCTTTATAAGTTGTTAGTTCTATTATAAGTCTTCCCGGGTAAATCATACAAATATTAAATACCTTTCCTTCATTACAACAATAAAAAAATGGACAGCGCATGCTGTCCATCAATCGTTTTACTGTAAGTTGATCAGTGTCGCAACGACTAATGCTGCCGCTGCAATAATTAACCATATAATTACTAATTTCCAAACGAACTTCACCCATTTAATATACGGAATACCTGCAACTGCAAGCACACCCATTAACGATGCCGATGTCGGAATAATACTGTTTGTGATTGCATCACCATACTGATAAGCCAGGACCGCGACCTGTCTCGGAATATTTTGCAGATCCGAGAGCGGAACCATTACAGGCATCGTCGTCATCGCCTGACCAGAACCTGACGGAATAAAGAAGTTGATAATTACCTGTACGGCAAGCATGCCGAGAGCAGTTAGTGAATTAGGAATATAATCCAATACTGAACTCATGCTGTAAATAATCGTGTCAATAATCAGACCCGATTCAAGCACTACAAGAATTGCTCTCGCAAACCCGACGATAATTGCGCCGTATACGACAATTTTCATGCCGTCGATAAATGCATCGAATATTGCATTCAGCTTCAGTCCGCCAACGAACCCGATAATAATACCTACTGCGAAGAAATTGGCTGCAAGTTCTGTCAGGAACCAGCCGTGAACGAAAATACCGTATACGTTAATCGCAATTGTCAGTGCAAATAATATAACGATAACAATGTGACGTTTTGTCAGCTTTTTATACTCAATTTCGCCTTCGACGAAGTTCAGCTGACCATTTTGACTTTCATTATAAACAATACTGCGTGTTGGATCTTTTTTGACCTTTTTAGCATAACTCATTACGTAAAGTATTCCCGCTGTCAGTACTGCAAGATAAACTACCGTTCTGAATCCCCATCCCGAGAATATAGGCAGTTCAGCAATACCGTGCGCAATACCGACTGTGAACGGATTAAACATACCGCCGACAAAGCCGGCAGCTGCACCAAGTGTCACCATCGCAGTACCGACTAATGCATCGTAGCCCAATGCTACAGCAAGCATAATACCAATCGGCACGAAAATAATTGTCTCCTCAGCCATTCCCGTCGTAAAACCGAGAATTGAGAATACCGTCATAATAACCGGAATTAAAAGCATTTCATTCTTTTGTACATTATTCATTACTTTTTGAATGATTGCTTCAATAGCCCCTGTTGCACGGATTACCCCGAACGCTCCACCGATAAGGAATATGTAGAAAATAATAGATGAAGCTTCATTCAATCCTGTCGGAATTGCCATAACCAGCTCCATAAATGATACCGGACTCTGTTCAACGCCATGGAAACTTCCGCTGACCACCTCTACTCTGTCATCAACTTCCTGCCTGTCAAACTCACCTGCAGGAATTATGTAGCTGAGTGCTGCTCCTAAAATTACAATGAACAGCAGTATCGCATATGTATGCGGAAACTTCTGACTGATGTCTTTAGTGCTCTTCCCTTTTACGTTAGTACTTTCTCCCAATATAATCACCCCTGAAATTATACTTAAATATATACCCTGTAAAACAAAAAATACTCTTATTAATTGAATATTTTTAATAATACATTACATTGCAGTAAAATACAAAAAACCGTCACATTTGCATGTGACGGTTTTGAATATATAAAATATATTAACCGATTGATCCTTCCATCTCGAAGCTGATTAAACGGTTCATTTCCACCGCATATTCCATCGGCAGTTCTTTTGTGAATGGTTCGATGAAGCCCATAACGATCATTTCTGTCGCTTCTTCTTCACCAAGTCCACGGCTCATCAGGTAGAATAACTGCTCTTCTGATACTTTCGAAACTTTCGCTTCGTGTTCAAGAGAGATGTTATCATTTAAAATTTCGTTGTATGGAATCGTATCTGAAGTCGATTCGTTATCCATAATTAACGTGTCACATTCGATGTTTGAACGTGCACCCTGAGCTTTACGGCCAAAGTGTACTACACCGCGGTAAGATACTTTACCGCCGCCTTTAGCGATTGATTTGGAAACAATTGTTGAGGATGTATTCGGCGCAAGGTGAACCATCTTGGCACCGGCATCCTGTAATTGTCCTTTACCAGCTAAAGCGATTGATAATGTCATACCGCGTGCACCTTCACCTTTAAGGAAGATAGACGGGTACTTCATAGTAATTTTCGAACCGATGTTACCGTCAACCCATTCCATAGTTCCGTTTTCATCAACGAAAGTACGTTTAGTTACGAGGTTGTATACGTTGTTAGCCCAGTTTTGGATTGTAGTGTAACGGCAGTATGCATCACGCTTAACGATAATTTCTACTACAGCAGAGTGCAGTGAGTTTGTCGTGTAAGTCGGTGCTGTACAACCTTCAACGTAGTGAACGCTTGAACCTTCATCACAGATGATTAAAGTACGCTCAAACTGACCCATGTTTTCAGAGTTGATACGGAAGTATGCCTGTAACGGTGTATCAAGCTTAACTCCCGGCGGGCAGTAAATGAATGATCCGCCCGACCATACAGCCGAGTTTAATGCAGAGAACTTGTTATCAGAATACGGCACTACTTTACCAAAGTGCTCTTTGAACAGTTCTTCGTTTTCTCTGAGTGCAGAGTCAGTATCCTTAAAGATAACACCTTTATCTTCAAGATCCTGCTCCATGTTGTGGTAAACAACTTCAGACTCATACTGTGCAGAAACCCCTGCCAGATACTTCTGTTCAGCTTCAGGAATACCCAGTTTGTCAAACGTACGTTTGATTTCCTCAGGTACTTCATCCCATGAACGTTCTGTCTGTTCAGACGGTTTTACGTAGTACGTAATTTCATCGAAATCAAGTTCCGATAAATCTCCGCCCCATAAAGGCATTGGTCTGTCATAGAAGTGCTGCAGAGATTTAAGACGGTAGTCCAGCATCCACTGCGGCTCTTCTTTCATTTTAGATATTTCACGGACGATTTCGTCAGTTAATCCTCTGTCAGAACGGAAAATAGAAACGTCCTTATCGTGGAAACCATATTTGTAATCGCCAATATCCGGTGCTTGCTTAACCATATATGATCGCTCCTCAATACTAAATTTTATTCGGATTCCTTGAATCCTTTTTCCAGTGCTTTCCAAGTGAGTGTTGCACATTTAATGCGTGCAGGGAATTGGCTGACTCCCTGAAGCGCTTCAATATCGCCCATATCTTCAGTGATATGGAAATCCTCACCAAGCATCATATTCGAAAACTCAGCAGCCATTTCTAATGCTCTGTCTGCAGGCTGATTCATGATAGCTTCTGTCATCATAGATGCGCTGGACATGGAAATTGAGCAGCCTTCTCCTTGAAACTTAACATCTTTAATGATGCCCGCTTCAACGTTCAATGTGAGCTGAATCTCATCACCGCAAGTCGGGTTATTCATTTCAACTGTCATCGAACCATCTTCAATAACACCTTTATTACGCGGGTTTTTGTAGTGGTCCATTATTACTGAGCGATACAGCTGATTCAGGTTGTTAAAATTCATATGAGAAAAACTCCTTCGTTTTTTCCAGACTTTCAATAAACTGATCGATTTCCTCGATCGTGTTGTATATATAGAAACTTGCTCTTGCTGTCGACGATGCCTTGCACCACTTCATCAGCGGCTGTGCGCAATGATGTCCGGCGCGAACGGCAATCCCTTCTGAATCCAGCGCAGTTGCCAGATCATGCGGGTGCACACCTTCGAGGTTGAAAGTTATCAGACCGGCACGCTGGTCCTTGCCGGGACCGTAAATTTCAATTCCCTCAATTGCAGACATTTTGTCATAAGCATATGCGACAAGTTCTTTCTCATGCTGATAAATATTATCGATACCGAGTTCGTTAATATAATCGATTGCTGCGTTCAAACCGACAGCTTCGGCAATCATCGGCGTACCCGCTTCAAACTTCACAGGTAAGTCCGTCCATGTCGATTCGGTTTTATAAACATAATCGATCATATCTCCACCGTATTCAATCGGCTCCATTTTATCAAGCAACTCAGCTTTGCCGTATAAAATACCGATACCTGTAGGCCCGAGCATTTTATGTCCGCTGAATGCGTAGAAATCGACGTCAAGATCCTGAACGTCCACCGCCATGTGAGGTACAGCCTGTGCACCGTCGACAGAAATATACGCATCATGCGCGTGGGCAATCTCTGCAATTGACTTAATATCATTTACAGTGCCGAGTACGTTGGATACGTGTGTAATCGCAACGATTTTAGTTTTGGCGCTTATCGCATCTTTCACGCTGTCTAGTGCAATTGTGCCGTTTTCTTCCAACGGAATAAAGACAAGTTTTGCACCTTTGCGTTTGGCAAGTTCCTGCCACGGTACGATATTGGCGTGGTGTTCCATTTCGTTAACGACAATTTCGTCGCCGCTTTCAATAACGAGGTCACCGAAACTGCGGGCAACCAGGTTGATTGCCGCTGTAGTTCCGCGTGTATAAACGATTTCTTCAAAGCGTTTTGCATTAATAAAACTGCGTACGTTCATACGAGCTTTTTCATATGCATCTGTCGCTTTCGTTCCGAGTGTGTGCACACCGCGGTGAACGTTCGAGTTATACTCTCTGTAATAGTCGTTCATTGCCTCGATTACTTTTAATGGTGTCTGACTCGTTGCTGATGTATCTAAATATATGAGGTCTTTTCCGTTTACCTGTTCTCCAAGTATCGGGAAATCCTGACGTATTTTATTTATATCCATGCGTCAGAGCCCTCCCTTCCTTAAGATAATACCTTAAGCTCGATAATCTCTTTGAGTTGTTTTCTTACTGATTCAATCGGTAATGCTTTAACTACCGGGTCCAGGAAACCGTGAATAACAAGACGCTCTGCTTCACGCTTCTCGATACCGCGGCTCATCAGGTAGAAGAGCTGCAGTTCGTCAACACGTCCGACTGATGCTGCGTGTCCTGCTGTAACGTCATCTTCATCGATTAGAAGAATCGGGTTCGCATCACCGCGTGCTTTTTCACTCAGCATAAGAATACGTGATTCCTGCTGTGCGTCAGCTCTTGTTGCACCGTGCTTGATATAGCCGATACCGTTAAAGATGCTCGTTGCGCTGTCTTTCATTACACCGTGTTTAAGAATGTGTGCATTCGAGTCTTTACCGTAGTGGATAATCTGCGTAGTAAAGTTTGCTTTCGTTTCACCGCGTCCAACAGTTACGATTTTAAGATCTGATTCAGAACGGTCTCCGTTCAGGTAAGTTGTGTTGTCGTAAATGATGTTTGAATCGTTCATCAGGCCTAGAGCCCAGTCGATGTTTGCATCATCAGAAGCAACACCGCGACGGTTAACGTATCCAGTCATTTCCTTCGGCAGGAAGTCTACAGAGCCGTAAGTTACTTTGGAGTTGTTTAACGCGATAACCTCAGAAACGATGTTAAGTTTCTCTGTTGATGATTCAAGATTAGTGAAGTAGTTTTCAACATACGTCACTTCAGAACCTTCGTCTGCTACTAACAGAACATGGTTGAATAATGAAGCTTCTTTGTCGTCATGAAGCACTACCATCTGGATTGGATCTTCAATGTGTACGTCTTTAGGCACGTAGATGAAAACTCCGCCGTTTAACAACGCAGCATGGTAAGCTGTCAGTTTGTTCTCATCAATTTTAACGCCTTCAGTCATAAAGTACTTCTCAAGAAGTTCAGGATGATTGTCTGCTGCGTCAATGATGTTTTCAACAATTACGCCTTTTGCTTTAAGCTTTTCGTCGATGCGAAGGAAAGCCGGTGTATTGTTGTGCTGTACATATATATTTTTACTGTTATCAAGGTCAATTAGCTCTTTAACACCTTCAGGAAGTTCGTCAAGAGAGTTATATGTGCTGCTCTCAACAACCGGTGAAGTAACGTTAAAGAAGTCCCATTTGTCTACCTTAGTCTTGTCAGGTTTAATCATGTCAAGACTATCAAATTTATCTACTGCTTCTTTTCTTTTACCGATAAGGAATTCAGACTCGCCTCTTGTGTTTGCTTCAGCAATAATCTCTTCCTTATTCAGTTCGAATGCATTTAATTCAGTAGCCATAGTGATCCTCCCGTCTTATTTGTCTTCAGTGACAGTTACGTCGTCAATGCCAAGTTCTTCTTTAATCCAGTCGTACCCTTCAGCTTCAAGGCGTTCAGCAAGTTCCTTACCGCCTGTTTTAACTACTTTTCCTCTCATCATTACGTGAACAACGTCAGGTTTGATGTAGTTAAGTAAACGCTGGTAGTGAGTGATGATTAAAGAACCGAATTCCTGGCCGCGAAGTTTGTTGATACCTTCAGATACTACTCTTAGAGCATCAATATCAAGACCGGAGTCAATCTCATCTAAAATACCGAATTTAGGTTCAAGCATCATTAACTGAAGAATTTCGTTACGTTTCTTCTCTCCGCCTGAGAATCCTTCGTTTAAGTAGCGAGTCGCCATATCCGGATCCATTTCAAGGTATTCCATGTTTTTATCTAATTTCTTAATGAACTGCATTAAGTTGATCTCGTCGCCTTCTTCACGCTGTGCATTCATAGCAGAACGCAGGAAATCAGAGTTAGTAACACCAGAGATTTCTGATGGATACTGCATACCAAGGAATAAGCCGGCCTGAGCGCGCTCGTCCACTTCCATCTCAAGAATGTTTTCGCCGTCAAGAAGAACTTCACCTTCTGTAACGTCGTAGCTCGGGTGGCCCATGATAGCCTGTGCAAGTGTAGACTTACCAGTACCGTTAGGTCCCATTACAGCGTGAATTTCACCCTGCTTAATAGTTAAATCAACACCCTTTAATATTTCTTTACCGTCTATTTCAACGTGTAGATTCTTAATTTCTAAAACAGATGCCATGTCTAATCCTCCAATTGAAATTTAAGATTTTCTAATACTTCTATAGTTTATAATAATTCTAATCTATAGTCAAAGTACCAGACTCTTTACAACACCTATACATTATACCCGAAAAGTCGCGCAGTTTAAAGGGTTCAGCCTATCAAACCAGTTAATCCCGGCAAAAACACAAAAACACTTCTAAATGATTTCTCTATCATTTAGAAGTGTAATTTTACGATTGATTTATTTGAAAATATCGATAGTAAACGGCGGTTTATACACTTCACCATTTACCGCTTTAACGATACCGATAATTGCAAATACGTAAAATGCAATTGTTACAATCGGTCCGAGTACAAGTCCGATCAGTATGAACGATGTTAACCAGGCAATAAACATATAAATCGTATAAGACAGACCAAAGTTTGCCACGTGGCGGAGTGCATCCGCAGTCAGTGGTTCTTCATCCTTTTTCAGTGCCCAGATAATCAGAGGACCTACAACCGCAGTAAAAAGAGATACAACATAGGAAACTAAAACAAGCGTGCTGTCGAAACCGGCTTTCGATTCATTATTAAATTCATTCATTATTAGTTCCTCCTGTTCTTTTCGAGCAAATTTATACTTTAATTATACCATTTCTAAAAAACGGCCACAAATATTCCCATCGGTTATCATTGATAATCTTTATTTTAAATAGCCCGCCATCAGTCACTTCCGGAACACCAATGAAATTGCTTATATAAAAATTCTCAATTTGATGTTTTAATATTTTCTCTAATTTCTTTTATAAGTATATATTGTTACTCAATTGGTAATCTAAATACTGTTTCAGTAGGCATACCATTTTCAAACTTCAAGCTGTACTGTCCGACTTCGGCATCTGTCACCATTGAATAAACTAAATCAAATGTTGCTTCTTGATCAGGCTGCAGTTCTTTTGATAAGTCTTCTTCTGATAAATCAAAGAGGAATTGATCGCCGCCTTCTCTAGTGCCCTGAGTAACATCAGGATACACATATTCACCGATTACTATTGGTTCATCTGAAATATTTTTAACTGTCATGTTTACCACACCTAAAAATGCAGTATCAGGTGCATTACCTACGAATTCATCTAAAGCCTTTCCATTATATTCCGGAACCTGATCAAAAGAATTAACTGTTACTTCATACTCAATTTCCCATTCAAAACTCTCTACTTGTGCAGTGTCTCCAATTTCATAAACTGCACCTGACTGATTTTCATCCTCAGTTTCCGCCGTTGCTTCAGTAGAATCATCCATACTTTCTTCATTATCTGTCTCTTCCGATTCATTACCACATGCTGCTAAAGCCAGAGAACTCATTAAAGCCAGTAAAATTAATTTTTTCAAAACGTACACTCCTTAGTAGTTATCATGTTTTATAGTATTATTTCTAAATAAATGTATAATGTACAAACTTTTCATGGATTTATCATACTTGTTATCCCCTTACATTTCCACGTTTTTTTAGTAAACTACTTTCTTGAAGCTACTCTGTCATATTGACATAGTAATAAAAGTTACCGTACTCCTATTTACAGTATAGTTTTTAGCATGTTTTAAACAATGAAATCAAAACATTACAAAGTACTATAGAGATAGTATTTATCATAAATATTTTCACAAAATTAAAAAACCAGACAGCTTCTGCTGCCTGGCAAAGGGGTTTTACTTTATAAAATCAATCGTAAACGGTGCTCTGTAAATCTCACCGTCCGATGATTTAACAATACCGATGATGATAAATATATAAAATGCAAGACCGATAAGCGGTGACAGTATATAGCCAATCAGAATTATCGTCGTTAAGCCTGCAATGATTAAATAAATCGTGTATGAAATACCGAAGTTTAACAAATTGCGTAAAACAGCTTCTGTTGCAGGATCTTCATCCTTCTTAATTACCCATATAATCAATGGTCCGATAACTGCAGTAAAGAACATAAGCACATAAGTAACAATGACAAGTGTTTTATCGAATCCGTTATGAACCAGACTGCTGCCGGGCTGCTGTTCCTTGTTCTCCATATCAACTCTCCTCCTCCGGTTGATTGTATTTATACCCTGTATTATATTTACAGAAACATTTTAGTTCACATAATTTATCTATTCGTACATTTCACGAATAAGACTCTACTGGTATAATGTAATGTGAATGATTACAACACTTGTGAGGGAATCTTTTTGAATACAAAACATGCTTCAGCCGACAATTCGTCAAAACTGATTAAATTAATAACCGACATAAAATACCTTTTAAAAGGAAAAGTGCTCGTTGCCAATGTATTTCCTGTTTTCACAGCATACTGGCTGGCCTTGTATTTTAATGGAGAGAATTTTACCGATTACTGGCTGCTGTTTTTCTTAACCATGATCGGCAGCACACTTGTTATCTCCGGTGCACTGATGTTCAACAACTGGTTTGAATACGATCTCGATAAAAAAATGGACCGCACACAGCGCCGACCGACCGTAACCGGTTCTTTCTCCTTAAGAGGCGTACTTACTGCCGCTGTTGTGACAACAGTAATCGGACTCGGCATGATGCTCATGACAACAATTGAAGCAGCCGTCTATTCATTCCTCGGCTGGTTTTTCTACGTTGTTCTGTACACATTCTGGTCGAAACGAAGATATACGATTAATACGATTATCGGCAGCATTTCCGGTGCTTTCACGCCGTTAATCGGCTGGGCAGTCATTGCACCTGCCAATCACGTCGTGCCGATTGCATTATTCTACATATTAATTATATGGCAGATTCCCCATACGCTGGCTATCGCTATTAAACGCCTTGACGATTATACGAGAGCCGGGGTGCCGATGCTTCCTGTCGTTATCGGTGTTGACGCGACAATCAGACAGAATCTGTATTACGTCATTGCACTGCTGCCGGTTCCCTTCCTGCTGCTCGGAACATTCGGCTGGATTTTCTTTACTGTATCGATGGTGCTAACAATCTGCTGGATCATTTTATCAGTAAAAGGCTACAGCACCCAACAGAAACAGCACTGGGCTAATATGAACTTAAAATACTCATTAATATATTTAATCACCATGTTTACACTGATGATTGTGCTGACAATATAAAAAAAGTGCTGATTTTATCAGCACTTTTTTTATTCAAATGTTATATCACTCACTTTAAAATTTCCTTCACCGGTAGAATCCTGTAATTCTACTTGGTGATGCTCTTTTACTATTTGCTCATTTTCAGATTGTATTTCTATCTCGACATTATATTTCAATTCAGAGGTATCATTATTTTGTTCTACAAGTTCATGCTTTATTATTTCGATGTTTGGAATGTTTTCTGGATCTAAGTGTTTGTCAACATAACCAAGAACCTTCTCTGTTACATTGTCATTCATAAAGTTATCTTTAAGAATATTTTCCTGTCCTTCTCGAGAATTTCGCTTAAAAGCAATTTCAAGAGTATCATACAATGCAGTTATCCTGCTTTTTGATCTTGAAATATTATAATTTTTCTTCTTTTCAGTCTCCTCTTGTTCCGATATTAACCTATCGATTCTGGTCAGTTCATTTTGATCATAGCTTAATTCTACATATACATATCTAGTACCTTGTTCCTTGGAGTCTAATCTGGCTACATTAGTCTTCACTGTTTGACCTTCATACTCACCAGTAAAATAGACGTTTGTGTTATTAGGAAAAATCGGACCATACCCCACATTTCCATTACCTAAGTCAGTGATTTCTTCATCACCAGCAAACGCTTTCTGATTTTCAACTTTAAAATCATTATCGACTGCAAAATTCAAAATTACTGCATCGTCAGTGACTCTGGTAATATCTTTTTCATTAAAGTTCACATCAACTGTCATTTCAAAGTCAATTCCATTCATTTCTGCCATACCTTCGAATCTGTATATTCCAGGTATTAAATTATCTATGACACTATGGTCATTTTCGTTGTCACCCACAGTTAACTCTTCACCATTAAATTCGTATGTAAATATTGCACGTTCCAGGGGCGCTCTAACCTCTTCACGATTAACAGAAAGAACCACTTCTCCATCTACACTTTCAACAACCATAATCGTCTTAAACTCTCCAGGTAAATTATGAGAAGAATCGCCTTCTATATTTTCTATATTCTGTATGATTTTTTCTAATGCTCTATTTAGTGATTCCTCACTATAATGTTCGTTAACCAGTTTAGAGTGAGCCACTGCTTCTTCTTTAGTTACTTTAACATTCTCATCACTTAATAGCTCAATTAGTTTATCCGCGTCTTCATTCAATACCGCTTCTTTGTATTCATCTAACGTACTCTTAGGATTTGTACCGCAAGCTGTTAATACCAGAACAATTACTGCTAATATAATAAAATTAATTCTTTTCAAGAATAGCACCCCAAACTCTCATTTCCTTTATAAAAAAAGTGCTGATTTTATCAGCACTTTTTTTATTCTGCATTTATTCCTGGTATTTCAACAAATACATGCCCTTCTAATCCATCTTTGATATTCATAGAAATAGTATCATAGCTATTACTAGTTGAAGTTGTGAAAACAAGTGTTCCGCTAATTTCATCTCCAGGTTCTACAGGCTGTTCAAATTCAGTAAACAAGTCAGTTTTAGCGCCATCATTACCACTTCCATCTTCTTGTTTTGTAGTTGGAAGCTCACTTACTGGAATAATTGATTCTTCTCCGTTATTAGTAATTGTTACATCAGCAACTAATAATCTTTGTTCAGGTAATGGATTACTTATATAATCTTCTATTGATTTCCCTTCAACTTCAGTTGTTAGTTGAAGATCGTTTACTGTTAGCTCTACAGGCTGTTTAGATGGGAATGTTTGAATATTTATAGTTTCTCCGATGTCGAATGCACCTTCATGGAAATCGCCTGAACTTGAATTATCACCTGATTCTTCTGTTTCTGTGTCGTCTGTTCCTTCTTCAGAACCTTCATTTGTTTCTTCTGAACCACATGCTGCTAATACTAGAACGAATAAAGCTGATAAAAATGTAATTAATATTTTTTTCATAATTTTTCTCCTCTTTATCAAAGTTTTATAATATATCTATTGATCAACCAAATATTTTGTTGAATTTAAAGTCATAACGATTCGTTTCCAAGTCAATAATCAGCTGTTCAATAGAATTATATCTGTTTTTAATTTCATTGCGAGTTGAACAATGAATAAGATTTTTTAACTTTTTAGATTTTATTTTTTTTATCATTACTTTTTTATTGACTG
Source organism: Jeotgalicoccus saudimassiliensis (assembly GCF_000756715.1). NCBI lineage: Bacteria > Bacillati > Bacillota > Bacilli > Caryophanales > Staphylococcaceae > Jeotgalicoccus > Jeotgalicoccus saudimassiliensis. Next base: position 229,897 of record NZ_CCSE01000001.1, on the reverse strand, counting down.
TGTAAATATTCTTACCTGCTGTTTTCAGATAGACAGCCAGTGAACCAATAGCAAAAATATCGACATCGTTAGTTAAACCAGTTCTTTCAAATTGTTCTGGAGATGCAAAACCAATCGTTCCAATGGGTTTGTTTCCCAAAATAGAAGTTTCAAAGTAAACTGTTCCAAAGTCACATATGGAGATTTCCTTATCTTTAAAATCATAAATAATATTAGAGGGTTTTAAATCCCTATATATTATTTTATTTTTATGAAAGTCTTTAATTATGTAACTGACTTGTTTTAAAATTAAAAGTATTTCTTTGTCATCAAATTCATACCCGTGTTCAACAAGATATTGAAGTGACAGTCCTCTTAGTCTGGTCATAACCAGACCAATTCTGTCATCAATGTTTATTTTTTCGATGATAGCCGGAGTATGTTTAATATCGAATTTCTGAAAAAAATCATATTCGTTCAGTATCAACTTGTTATTAAAATTGTAAGGTACTTTTGTGATTTTTAAAATATACTCAACATTTTTTTCACTACGATATATATGTCAGCTGTACCAGCTTCCATTATTTTTTTAATGTTAGAATACCCTTTTATTTCCACAGTGCCACCTCACTTCCTAATTATTTACTGCAATAAAACAAACGTCATCATCTAAGGGTGTACCTAAGAGTGCATCGTAAATTTCATCTGCAACACTTTGTAATTTTCCACCATTCCCGATTTCATTTTCAATTATGTTATATATTTTATCAATACTCAGATTTTTATATACACCATCTGTCATTAATATAAATTTATCACCCTCTGCGTAAGTACCGAAACTATAGAAAGGATTCACACCGACTTTAATACCCAGACATTCATATATTAAATTGGATTTCTTGTGATTCAAAGCTTCTTCATGGGTCATTTTATTTTGTTTAACTTGTAAATTGACCCATGACTGATCTTCAGTGATTAAATTAAATTTATTGTTATATTCAAGATCCTCAGTTTTAGAGATATCTTTCGCAGCTGAATCTCTCATAATATAAATTCGTCCGTCGCCAACATGTGCAATATAATAATATTTTTCTGCCATAAGCAAGATGCTGAGTGTTGTTCCCATCTTATCTTCTGGATTCTCATTCAATTTAATATCGATATTTTTTAAAAGTTCAGGAATTGCATTCTCAATTTGTGAGATTATTTTATATAAGCTAGTTTTTTTCTGTGTTTCGAAAATCCTGAACCAAAGATTTTCCAGTTCCTCGATAGCCATGTGGCTTGCCTGTTTCGCTTGACTGTGACCACCCATACCATCTGCGATCGCCACTATAGTAATCTGTTCACTTGAATCAGTTAATGATATACGAAATGTGTACTTTAACAATAAGTATGTCTATTATTTTACAAATTATTAAGATATGTAATCTTCCTGTAATATTATGCCTAATAAATGTCAATATAATAAATTATTGGTTTTCAAATGAATTTCATAATTTACTGTTCAGTATTGAATTTTTCGTGCCCTATTTGAATATGGATTGAAGCTAATAAGAGAATAGCTAAAGATTAACCTTCAAAATTAAATCCTATAATATGAAATTTTCTACAAAATACCTTTCATAATAGGATTACTTTATGTAAGTTTTAGATTTTTTATTTCATTATAAATTTAATAATATTGTAATTTAGATTTCTAAGTACTTTTCTGAAACATATAGAACATGAAGTGTCCGTAAAAAATTAGCGATTGAATACTCTTCATATTCTTCAAAATGAGAAATGACCTTTAGCAGGTCATTCTTTTTTTATATGGGGTGGTTTTTGAAATTTGTGTGGTTTGATGGTTGGGTCTTCCTGCCGGATGACAACGGCGGTGCACCGTTGTAAACCGACACAACCCAATTCCAGTCCAATAAAAAAAAGACACCCCCGCCAGGGGTGTCTGCAACAATACTTTTATTGAGCCGGTATAATCGTACCGCCGTATTCTTCTTCCATGAATGTTACCATTTCTTCCGACTGCAGTACTTCGATCAGTCTTTGCAGTTCAGGGCGTTCTTCATCGCCTGCTCTTACTGCTACAAGGTTCGCGTATGGCGAGTCGCCTTCTTCCACAGCGATTGAGTCTTCAACCGGGTTCAGTCCTGCATCGATTGCAAAGTTGGCGTTGATAATTACTGCAGGTGCTTCATTGTTTTCGTACATGTTTACAAGGAGTTCCGGTGCAGTGTTGTTGTCGAACTCAAAGTTGTGCGGGTTTTCTGTAATATCGTCGAATGTTGCATTTTGAATGTCGATGCCTTCTTCGATTTCAACCAGTCCTGCGTTTACGAAGAATGACAGGAAGCGTCCTTCTTCAGCGGGGTTGTTCGATACTAAAATAGTCGAACCGTCTGGAATGTCTTCAAGTGAGTCGTAGTCGTTTGAGTAAACTGCCATCGGCTCAATATGTACGTTTCCGATACTTTCAAGTTCATAACCGTGTGATTCAATCTCGCCCTCAAGGTACGGTGTGTGCTGGAAGAAGTTCGCATCCACTTCTTCATCTGCCAGTAATCTGTTCGGCGTTGTATAGTCGTTAACGATTTCCACGTTTACTGTAATATCTTCTTCAGCTAAAATTTCAGCTGCTTTTTCTAAAATCTCAGCGTGTGGTGCAGGTGATGCCGCAACCGAGATTTCAGCCGGTTCGCCTTCTGCACTTTCTTCTGTGCCTTCTTTTGAATCAGAACCGCTACCGCATGCTGCTAAAACTAATACGAGTGCAAACAAAGTGACAATACTAAAAATCTTCTTCATGTGACAACCTCTTTTCATTATAGTTTTTTATTTGTCAGATCAGCGTTTATCGACTGCTTTGGAAACAGTGTCTCCAAGTATCTGGATGATAAACACAATGATCAGAATGACTACAGTTGCTACGAGTGTGACATCGGGCTGGTTGCGCGTAAAACCGACCATATATGCAAGGTTACCCAGACCGCCTGCACCGATAACGCCGGCAATCGCAGTTGAGCCGACAAGCATAATAGATGTCACGGTAATACCTGAAATAAGTGCAGGCAGTGATTCCGGAATGAGGACTTTCCAAATGATGGTCCACGTACTTGCCCCCATCGACTCGGATGCTTCAATTACACCTTTGTCGATTTCCTTCAGACCGATTTCAACGAGGCGTGCAAAAAACGGTGCCGCACCGATAATCAGTGCAGGCAGCGCGCCGTTTGAGCCCATAACCGTTCCCATAATTGCTTTTGTGAACGGCATAATTAAAATAATCAGGATGATAAACGGAATCGCTCTGAACAGGTTAACGATAAACGACGTTGCCCCGTAAACAGGTTTTGATAATCCGCTTTTGTTCTTGTTCGAAAGAAAAAGGATAATCCCAAGTATTAAACCAATTATAAACGCGAGTGCTGTTGCGATAGCCGTCATATATATAGTTTCGTAAGTCGCTTCAAGGACCGCATCCCACTTCACGTTTTCGAAAGCGAACATTTCTTTAAATGCTGTCAGAATTTCATTCATCTGCTTTCAACCTCCAACGTGACATCGTGCTTTTTAAATTCCGCTGTAATCTTTTCAAGCGTTTCATTATTAATATCCAGTGCTATGTACAGATGACCGTATGATTCCTGGTTCGTCTGTTTAATATTCCCGGAAAGAATGTTTACATCGAGACCATAGTCCCTGATGACCTGTGAGACGATCGGCGACTTCGTTCTCGTGCCTACAAATGTCAGTTTCACGATAGTCGATGTCGGGAAAGCCGCTTTAATCTCTTCCATTGCCACAGCATGATCGTCATCGGAAATATCGTCTTTGACGAAACGTTTCGTCACACCTGACTGCGGGTTCTGGAATAATTCGATGACCGGGCCGACTTCAACCACTTTACCGTTTTCCATTACAGCTGCTCGGTCACAAATCTTTCTGATGACGTGCATTTCATGTGTTATCAGTACGATTGTTAAACTCATTTTTTTCGTAATGTCGACGAGCAGATCGAGTACTTCATCCGTCGTTTCCGGGTCCAATGCACTCGTCGCCTCATCACACAGCAGAACCTGCGGCTCATTAGACAGCGCCCGCGCAATACCGACGCGCTGTTTCTGTCCGCCTGAAAGTTCACTCGGATAGTTATTTTCACGGCCTTCAAGTCCGACCAGTCTGATTAACTCAGCCACACGTGCGCGGCGTTCTTTTTTCGGCACCCCTGCGATTTCGAGCGGAAAACTGATGTTTTCAGCTACTGTCCGTGACCAGAGCAGATTGAAATGCTGGAAAATCATCGATACTTTCTGGCGTTTCCTGCGAAGGTCCTTCAATGACATACCGCTGATTTCATCACCTGTGACAGTGACTGTTCCCTCAGTCGGCTGCTCCAGACCGTTTAAAAGACGGATCAGCGTCGATTTCCCGGCACCGGAGTATCCGATGACACCGAAAATTTCACCTTTTTTAACGTGAAGGCCGACATTATCCACTGCCGTTATATTCTGGTTTTTAGTTTTAAATATTTTAGTAACGTTACTGATATCTATCATGTCAATTTCCTTTCTCCCCCGCCGGACTATTCAAAAAAGCCTGCTCCAAATAATGAGCAGGCTTTTTAACGTTCATTCGGCCTCTCATCTCTGGAAATTCATCCGGTGATTTGGCACCTTGTCGCAGTGACGGTTGCCGTGGCTTCAAAGGGCACTTCCCTCCACCACTCTTGATAAGAGTAAATATTTAATTAAATCAATATTATCAGACAATTTAATCCTCGTCAATCAAAAATTCCGTCAGTACTTCGTTTAAATAAGTGACCGACTGGAATGCATAAACTTCCTTCACCAGTCTGCCGTTTTTAAATAGCAACAGTGCTGGTGCAGAACGAATCTGATAAACTTCGATCAATGTTTTATAAAAGTTTAAGTTGATACGTTCGTAGGAAATGCCTCTCGTACTGGCCGCAACACTCAGCATCGTTTCTGCAATATCACATGTTTTACACATCGTTGCGTAGCCGAAAATAATGTACCGTTCCCTATCCCGTATGTTCCCTAATATATCTTCCGTTGAAATTGTTTCCTTCACGATAAAACTTACCTTTCATTATTAAGCTTGTATCTACATAAAATCCGTGCCTGAAGAGGAGGTTTGCGAGATAGTCATGCGGACAGCGTCCGACTTCCCCGAATTTGGGATCTATATAAATATGTGTACTTTCACTTAAATGTTTTTTAAACCACTTACGAATTTTTCTTCCTTCCTTATCCGCATCGGATAAGATAAAAATTTGAGAATCACCAAGCTGTTCGATAATTTCGTCCAATTTTGAAATACCCATGGTTCCGAATGTGCAAATAATCTGTACCGGCTCCACCAGTACTTCTTCCAATCTGCGCTTATCAGTCTTACCTTCAACAATGAGTACTTTATCAGAAAGATTCATTCGTATCACCCTTAGTTAATTTTTTATATAAATTCACTTTAAGCAATAAATACAAATTTGAAAAAAACTCCGGACAAATGCCCGGAGTTTAAGTATTATTTCTCGATTACTGCCTGGTAACCAGCAGCGTCAAGAAGATTATCTAATTCGCTTTCATCTGAAAGTTCAACTTTCAGCATCCAAGCACCTTCGTATGGACTTTCGTTTACAAGTTCAGGACTGTCTTCAAGCTCTTCGTTCACAGCAACTACAGAACCAGAAACTGGCGCATATAGTTCAGAAACAGTTTTCACTGATTCTACGCTTCCGAAAGAATCACCTGTAGAGATGTCGTCGCCTTCTTCTGGAAGTTCAACAAACACGATATCTCCAAGCTCAGACTGTGCAAAATCAGTAATCCCGATAATTGCAGTATTTCCTTCAACTTTAATCCACTCATGATCTTCACTGTACTTTAAATCTTGTGGTAATGACACGCTAAAACCTCCCTTTTAACTTATCATACTCATTGTTACACATTTAACATACTTTAATCAAGCGGAATTAATTCAATAATGCATTTTTATAAGTTTCTTCTTTAAAACCTAACAATACATCGTTATCAAGTACTGCCATCGGACGCTTAATAAGCATTCCGTCACTTGCAAGCAGTTCCAGCTTTTCCTCTTCACTAAGGTCGTGAAGGCGCTCTTTTAAACCGAGCTCCTTGAACTTCGTACCGCGTTTGTTGAAGAAGTCATCGATTGAATGTGATGATTTGTCCAGTATACCTTTCAGCGTATCTTTCGCCGGCACATGTTTAACCATATCGATCACGGTGAATTCCAGATCATTATCCGTTAAAAACTTTTTACCTTTGCGGCAGGTGGTGCATTTAGGGTATTCATAAAATGTAATCATAGTTATCCTCCCGAATAAGAAATTATTCTTACCCTTATAATACCCCAGATATATTATTTTAGACATAAGTAAAAATGAAAAAAGTCCGAAACCTCAGGGGAAGGTTTCGGACACAGGGGCCGGGGAGAAGAGTTATATTTTCATATCTTCTGATTCTTACACTACCACCTGTTTATTGTATTTTTATTAAGCCGTTGTAAAGATTGCTTAATATTTTATTTTGTAAAAATTTTACGGAGTTCCGTGACGTGAATTTGCCCCGGCGCTGCGTCTCTTGCTATAAAACCGTACGTAAGTGCCGAAGCCGAGTCGCCCTGTGCAGTACGTGTACGTTTACCGGATTCCCCCATCGAAATGCCGATCACTTTATGGCCGTATTCTTTTCTGGCCGCCGTTACCGCTTCTGTTACACTGTCCACATCCGCTTCATCCTGCGGGAAATATGCGACTTTATAAAGATCGCCGCCAAGCTCATCCATCTTGTTAATCACCGATAAAATATCGTCTGTATCCGGCGTGCGTTTAAAATCGTGATGGCTCATCAGACACTTCACGTTATTTGCACGGGCCGTCTCGATAACAGATGCAGTAATTTTATCGCCGGACTGAACTTCAATATCGATATAGTCGATATCCATTACTTCACAGACCGCCTTCAACAGCGCTTCGTATTCAACTGTCGTCTTCGAACCGCTGCCGCCTTCACGTGCTGTGCGGTATGTATAAATTATCTCTTTGTTAAACGGTCTGAATGCATCGATAATGAAGCGCACCTTTTTACCGTGATCCTCACGATTCAGTGCATCGAACACATCCCCGCGTATTTCCACAATATCAAAATCATCTATATTATCCTGTGCTTTTTGTATTTCTTCTCTAATTTCGTCGTCATTATGACCGGAAAGTGTAACGACAATTTTTGTTGTATTCATAAGTTTTCCCCTTTGTACGTACTGAATGCGATTGATAGATATTTCAATCTAATGGTATCATAAAACCATTATAGTATCCCGGAGGTTAAAGTAAATGAAAAAAATAATTCTGCCGGCATTCGCAGCCCTGATACTCACGGCATGCAGTGATAATACCGAAGACGAAAACAGCAATGCTGAAACACAAGCTGCAGAGGAAGAACAAGAGGAAAACCTGTTTACCGGTGAAAATGACAGCGAAATAGAAATCGATGAAGTCGATGAGGAAGCAGTTGAATCTGCTGAAAAAGAGAGCGATAACCATCAGCTTGGTGAAGCCGCGGAAATCGACGGGATTACACTAACCATTAACGATGCCTATATGACAGACGAACGCAGCGATGAAAGCATTATCGACGTGAGCGGCGTACTCGTACTGGACGTTACATATGACAACGGCACGGATGAAACATTCCCGGCCGGACGGGATATTACCGTGGAATCTGACGGTGAACACATTCGAAGTTATGATCTTGACAGCAGCCTCCCTGCCGATATTGCTCCCGGAGAATCGATCACCGGGAAAATGGCATACGGACTGGTCAATGAACCGGGTAAAATGACAGCCGTATTCGAACCGCTGATGAACTCGGAAGGTGAACAGGCAGTATTTGATATTACTGTTGAGTAACACATGAGCGGTGCTTCTGAACGACTGCACTAATAACTTCCGCCCGCAGCAAACCGAAAAAAAGAGCCCTCAGCGGGCTCTGTATTTTTATTCTACTACTTCTACTGATAAGTCCACATCGATATTGCCGCGTGTCGCTTTAGAGTACGGGCAGAAATCGTGTGCCTGCTCTAAATACTTTTCAGCGTCTTCCTGAGACATGTTTTTAACTTTAGCTTTAATGTCCACACCAAGTTTAACGCCTTCGCCGTCTTCTTCAAGACGTACTGTTAAATCTACTTCAGGCTCTGCGTCACGCACGCCGCCTTTTTTAATCATTAAATCGAAAGCACCGTTAAAGCATGATGCATAGCCTGCAGCAAATAACTGTTCCGGGTTTACGCCTTCGCCGCTTTGATCCGGCGGGATTACCGGTGAATCGATTGCTTTGTCTCCTGTTGTAACATGACCTTTACGGCCGCCTGTGTTTACTGCATTGATTTCATATTTAACTGCCATTATAACTGCCTCCCAATATTTTGATTACAATTCCATCATACTCTGAATTTCCGTTTATATTCAAATTTAAAAATTATCACAAAAATGAAGCCGCATAAAATACAGCTTCATCTTTGTTAAATATTATTTTTTAAATCTGTCTGAAAGGTTATCGATAGATTCGTTCGCTTTATCGCTGCCTTTTTCTACATACTCTTTAGCTTTGCCTGCAGCCTTATCCTGGATACCTTCTTTTTCCAACTTCTCGTTTCCGACTGCATTACCAATCGTTTCTTTTGCGTTTCCTTTTAATTGATCTAACTTGCTGCCTTTTTCTTCAGCCATGTAAAAACACTCCTTAATGAATTAAATAGTATTTTTTGTACATTTGGTATATTCCCATACTAATCATCTTTAAACATAAAATTTAAAATTAAATCAGGGAAAGTCCGATATGCTGCCAGTAAAGATAGTACGTTAATACCATCAGTATCACGTATACCGGCATAAGCAGCAGCCCGATTTTCATAAGTTCACGTGTTCCAAACGGACAGTTGTCACTCTCATAAAATATGAGCAGCGCTTTTGAACTGACCGGCAGCATGACACAGAAATTAATTCCGAGCAGCGCGATAAACACAACCGCTTCCGTATTGAGATTAAATGACTGCGCGAGAATTATGAACACCGGTATCAGCACGACCGCCCGCGTTGTATGGCTCGTAATTAACAGATGCGACAATACGCTGACAAGTATTATGAGGATTAACACCGGCAGACCGGAAGCGAAGTTCATGCCGCTGAACAAGCCCATAAGTACGTGCTGGAAATAGTCAGTCACGCCGTAATCCACAAGCAGTTTACCGAGTGCAGCTGCACCCGCCACGAAAAATATTAAACTCCATGACACACTCGCGAGTCCTTCTTTCCAGCTGATTAATTTCAAAGACGGCAGCATCATAATCAGACTCATCAGTATTGTGACAAATGCAATATCGAAACCGTGCACAGGTTCTGTCAGCCAGAGCAGTATCGTTAAGCCTGTCAGAAAAAGTGCATATTTCTCTCTTAAAGTGAACGGTTTTTTATCCTGCTCAGCCGGTATTTCAAAGTCGTAATTAAACTCTTTAAAGTACATCATTTTTAAGACAAAGAGTGTGATCAGACCGATAGTCAGACCGAACGGCAGCGCGTAAATGAGAAATTCAGCATAGGAAATCGACTCTCCTGTTTGTGCATTCAATATTCCGATACCGATAATGTGACTGCCTGCACCGAGCAGCGTCGTATTCGCACCCATCAGTATCAGCACCGGAATGCCGATGCCGAAAAACTTTTTATGCTGATGAAATCTGCTGCTTAAAATATTATAAACCGGCAGCATTGCCGATGCTCTTCCCGACGTCGACGGTACAGCAACAGACAGAATCTGGATCAGCAGAAAAGTAAAGAATGTCACCCTGCCTTTCGTATAGCAGTTCTTTTCGATCCATCTTGTCAGCCTGTCGACGAGTCCGCTCTTTACCAGCACTTCCGCTATAATAAATGCACCGATCATCAGCCAGACGATGTCGATGCTGAATGATTCAAAAATAATCTCTTCAGGCAGACCGAGCAGCACACCTGCGCATAGTGCAAGCCACGCGACCAGACCTGCCGGTATCGATGAGAATATAAACATACCGAGAGCGAATATAAATATGATAAAACTTAAGTAACCCCGGTAGTCCAGTTCCGGTGACAGACTGATCAGCACAGTAATAATCAGAAATCCAATAGAGAGCAGCTTTTGTATCCGTGTCATTTAACCGGCTGCTCCGATAATCTTTGAAGGTTTTGTGCCACCTGTGTGCCGATCATAATTTTTCTGATTGTATTCTCTGTGCATTTTTCCAGCCATTTCGCTGCATCTGCCATGGATTTTTCAAGTGTCGCCGGTTTTGGAATGATACTCGCATACGCATCGATGCCGCTCTTATAATTCAGGCTCGCCTTTTTACCGATAGTTCCGGCAAATGCCACGACCGGCTTATTATATTGTTTTGCGATACGCGCGACTTCAGACGGTATTTTATCGTTTGGTGTCTGATAATCGATGCACCCTTCGGCAGTAATGACTATATCGGCATTCTGAATCGCGTCTGATATTTCGATATACTTGCGGATAATATCAAATCTCGGATGCAGCTCCGCACCGATAAATCCGGCAAGTCCCGCACCAAGACCGCCCGATGCCCCGCCGCCGTTTACCAGTGAATAGTCATTGCCGGTGAGTTCTTTCAAAAGCTTTGCCAGATGGTCAAAGTTGTCTGATAAAAGTTCCACATCCGATTTTGATGCTCCTTTTTGGGGACCGAACACTTTTGCCACACCGCGTTCACCGCACAGTACGTTTTTCCAGTTTACTGCGACATCGATATCGATATCCAGCACGCGCGGATCAATATCCGACATATCCACCCGGTGAATTTCACCGATATACGCACCGCCTGTAACATTTAACAGTTCATTGTTTCTATTGTAAAACTTCACGCCGACCGCCTGTGCCATTCCGGCACCGCCGTCAGAAGTACCGGAGTCCCCGCAGCCGATTAAAATTCTCTCTGCCCCCTGATTGACAGCTTCAATGATCGTTTCACCCACACCGTACGTCGTCGTGTACAGCGGATTTCTCTGATCGTGCGGTACATGACGCAGTCCTGCGACTGCCGCCATTTCAATTACAGCAGTTTTCACACCGTTCTCATGGAAAATTCCAAAGTACGAATTTATCGTTTTGCCGACCGGTCCCGTCACTAATGTTTTTACTGTTTTACCTTCTTTTAATTTAACAATCGTCTCAACGAAACCTTCACCGCCGTCAGCCATCGGGATGACAGTGACATCATGCTCCCGGCTGACACGGTAAATTCCTTTTTCAATTGCACGTCCCACTTCTTCTGAGCTTAACGATTCTTTAAACCCTGACGGGATAACTACCATTTTCATAATACATCTCCCTCTCTCTATTTCTTAATTTATAAGTTACACAGGAAAAGTTATGAATCGGTAGACGAATGATTAAAGGTTAATTAAATTACTCAGATAAAATTCTCATTTTAAACAAAAAAAGACCCAATCCCGTTTAAGGATTGAGCCTTTTATATGGAGACGGCGGGAGTTGAACCCGCGTCCAGAGACCTCGTAACATTTCTTTCTACGTGTGTAGTTCATTATTAAGTTTCACATGGATGATGGTAATGAACGAACCTCATTCCATGCTAGTCCGGTTAATCTCTTCCTTTCAGTCTTCAGACTGCAGACTGAAAAGCGTATCCTATTATAGTTGAATCATCGTCACGGGCCATAGGCAAGCTCATGGGATGATGCAGAGCGCTCTTAGGCAGCTACTGCGAAATTGTTTTGTTTGCCAGTTATTATAACTGAGTATCGTTGATGACGAAGCCGAAACCTCCGACACGCTTAAAATGCCCGAATAGCCCCTGTCGAATCCGGAACGTCCCCGGATTATTTAATATAACGGCTGTTTAGCCGAGCATGTAACATTATAACACGATAAAAACCGGCTGACAAATTAACGGTACTGCTCCTTCATCGCACGGTCAATCTCGCGTTTCATCTGCTTCTTCTTCAGATCTTCGCGTTTATCGTATTTCTTTTTACCAGTTGCAATGCCTAAAAGCATTTTGCACACACCGTTTTTAATATACAGTTTCAGCGGAATAATCGCATTACCCGGCTCCTGCATATGGCTTCTCAGCTTGTTGATTTCCTTGCGGTGCAATAGAAGCTTGCGCGTACGGAGCGGTTCGTGGTTAAAACGGTTCCCCTCTTCGTACGGCGCAATGTGCATATTATAGACATACATTTCGTCCTGGTAGACACGTGCGTACGAGTCTTTTAAGTTCGCAGACCCGCGGCGTATCGATTTAATTTCTGTACCGCGGAGCACAAGACCCGCTTCAATCGTGTCATCAATCGAATAATCGTGACTCGCCTTGCGGTTTTGTGCAAGCGGCTTTGTTTTCTGGTTGCTTTTACTCATAAGCCTCTACTTCTTTCCTTTGCTTTTTTCGCCACTGATTTATAGAAAGGTTTTTTCTTTCCGCCTTTTCTGAAGCTTCCTTTCTTTTCACGTGAACGTGTTTTTTCCTTTTTGTTATCTCTCGCATCACCTTTAATCGTAACGGATGACTGTCTGCGTTCCGGACGTTTTTTTCTGTCAGGCATGCCGACGACTTTAAAGTCAATCAGACGTTCTTCAAGATTTACACCGAGCACTTCGATTTCAACCTTGTCACCGATGCGGAACATCGTACCGGTGCGCTCACCGATCATCGCCATCGCACGTTCATTAAAGTTGTAATGGTCATCCGTCATATGACTGACGTGTACAAGTCCTTCAATCGTATTCGGCAGTTCAACGAACATGCCGAAGTTCATCACACCTGCAACCACGCCTTCGAAAGTTTCGCCGACATGTTTCATCATGTACTCCGCTTTCTTCAGGTCATCGGTGTCGCGCTCTGCATCCTGGGCGCGCCGCTCTCTTTCCGACGTATGCTGCGCGATATCAGGCAGTTCGCTCTTGTTGCGTCGGATTGTCTTCGCATCCGTCTTGCCGTTGAACAGATATTCACGGATTAATCTGTGTACGATTAAATCCGGATAACGTCTGATCGGTGACGTAAAGTGCGTATAGAATTCCGTCGACAATCCGAAGTGTCCGAGTGATTCAGGTGAATACTTCGCCTGCTGCATCGAGCGGAGCATCAGCGTTGAAATTACCATCTCTTCCGGACGGCCTTTCACTTCCTCGATAATTTCCTGCAGTGCATGAGGGTGAATCTGATTGCCTTTTCCTTTGACGACGACACCGAAACCTGTCAGGAAGTCGAAGAATTTGCTCAGTTTTTCTTCCTTCGGTTCTTCGTGAATACGGTACATAAACGGCACATCCATCCAGTGGAAGTGTTCTGCGACCGCTTCGTTCGCTGCGAGCATAAACTCTTCGATCATTTTCTCGCCTGTACCCCGGTCACGGAGAACGATATCTTCCGGTGTGCCGTCGTCGCCGACAACTACAGCCGCTTCATCGAAATCAAAGTCGATGGCACCGCGTTTCTCACGCTTATTGCGTAACGCTGCAGCCAATTCTTCTGCGATCAGCAGCGGCTCGTAAACTTCTTTGAACTCGTCGATGACACCCTGGTCTTTATCTTCGAGCATCAAGTTAACGTTATCGTAAGTCATACGGTAATCCGAATTGATAACACTTTCGAAAATCTCGTGGTCGACTGCTTTACCGCCCGGAGTAAATTCCATGCGGCAGCTGAGTGTCAGACGGTCAACGTGTGGATTTAACGAACAGATTCCGTTCGATAAACGGTGCGGAATCATCGGTATGACACGGTCCACCAGATAGACACTCGTGCCGCGGTTATACGCCTCTTCGTCCATCGGTGAGTTTTTCGTAATGTAGTGGCTGACGTCGGCAATGCTGACTGTCAGCTCAAAGTTGCCGTTGTCGAGCCTTTTCACGCCGACTGCGTCATCCAGATCTTTTGCATCTGCACCGTCAATTGTAATCGTAAACTCATCGCGCAGATCCGTTCTGCCTTTCGCATCATCCTGATTAATTTCTTCGGGAACCGCTTCGGCCTGTTCAAGCACTTCATCAGGGAAATCGATATCGATTCCGTGCTGATAAATAATAGACAGAATGTCGACACCCGGATCATTTTTATGCCCGAGAATCTGAACGACATGTCCTTCAGGATTGCCCTGATCTTCGCTTTCCGGATACTTTGTAATTTCAACAAGCACTTTGTGCCCGTCGATCGCACCGAGGTTGTTGTTTCTCGGAATGAACACGTCCGTTTTGAATGTTTTCGAGTCAGGCACAACGAAACCGTAGTTTACGTTGGCACTGTATTCGCCGACAAACTTCGTAACTCCGCGTTCCAATATACTGACAACATGACCTTCTGTCTTGTCGCCGCGCGTATTCGTTTCCACTTCAACGAGCACAGTATCCCCGTCGAATGCACCGTTAACCGCGTTTGGCGGAATGAACACATCCTCGATATCGTCCTCTTCCGGACGCAGGAAACCAAATCCGCGCTTGTGCATGGATAAAGTCCCTTTTACTTTGTTCGAGTCAGGCGACTTCATATATTTGTCTTTCTTCGTGCGTACTAATTTACCGGATTCTTCAAGAGAGACTAAAGTTTTCACCATATCTTTGAATTCATCCGAATCATCCGCTCCAAAAGATTCTTTAAACTCATCTGTTGTCATCGGTTTATAGTCATTGCTGTTTACAATGGCCAATATTTCTTCTTTAAAGTCTCTCATTGTAATCCTCCATATCTGTTATTAATTCTGTAAGTCGTGCTGTTCAATAAAATTGTATATATCTTCAAATAATTCTTCCTTGCTCTCATCAATAGTCAGTACGTGACCGCCTTTATCGTACCATTTAATTACTTTTTCATCAGTCCCGGCGCCGTCGTAAATGACGTTGGCACTGTCCGGATCGATCACTTTGTCATGCACCGCCTGGGCGGTAAACAGCGGGACGCTGACATCTTCCAAATTCCCTCTTACCGAATTTATAAACGTCCTGATGTCATCGAAAACAGCTGTCATTTCCAGTTTATCCGTCACTGTTTTGATCTCTTCAGGCGACTTCTGTTCGAACATCTTTAAGTACTTTTCTGCGTACGCGATAAACTGCGCATACAGCGTTGATGCTTCTTTCATATACATCGGACTGCATATCGTCGCAACGCCTGTCACATCGCGCTCTGCTGCAAGCTTCAGCGCAAACACGCCGCCGAGAGAAACGCCCGCAACAAAAATATTGCTGTAGCCTTCAGCGCGGAGGAAATCGTATGCTTCAACCGCCTCTTTATACCAGACAAACGGCGTGGACTCCGTAATCTTCCGCGGATGTTCGGCATGCCCCTCGTAGTTTATCGAATAGGATGTCATGTCCTTTTTCTGCAGGTAGCGGCCGAGCTGTCTCACATCGGATGTATTCCCCGTAAATCCGTGGAGCAGCAGCACCGCATAATCCCCGCTGTCTTTTTTAAAATAAAATTTTTCGGGCAGTTTGATATTCATGAGGTCACCTCAAAATAGTGTTGCTTTTATTGTACGCTAAATTTCAAAGATACTAAAGAATCAACGTTCCAAACATAAAAAAAGAGCCTGAATCCGGGATTAATCGGATTCGGGCCCACCTTTTAACGTATTAACCTAAGTATGTCAGTAACAGCATTATCATAAAGAACAGAATTGCTAAAATTACAGTTGCTCTATGTAGAACCATGTCCATACCGCGCGCTTTTTGCTTACCGAACATTTGCTCAGCACCGCCGCCGATTGCTCCTGACAGGCCGGCACTTTTTCCGGATTGTAGTAACACTACAGCGATAAGCGATATACACACGATGATTAACAGAACGATGAGTAGTGTCTGCATGAAGATACCCCTCCGATTTATATTAACAGTATAAATAGTACCAAAAATTTACTGTATGTGCAATGTATAGCGTTGTTTTGTAATGTAGTTGTTATATTGGCGTATTGGTATGGGGGTGGCAGGGGTCCGGGAGTGGCGGAGGTCCGGCTGCTGAGAACTGTTCATTTTTTGCGCAGTTTTTAAATTACTGTCATTTGGAGATAATTTACCTGTCGATTATGTTAGTGCCATGCGTAAACTTCCATTAAAACTCAAACAGCTGAAAATTTTGTCGCGCCGCACACTGCTCGGTGAAACCGAAGAAAAAGAAAAGGAGAAATTAGCCCGAGGATTTGAAGGTGAACTTTTATTTGATAGACTGCTCGATGAATCCGTTCGGGCGCTGGATGTTTTTCATTTAAAAGACTACCGTTTTAAAATTGATGCCGGAACCGAGTATTTGAAAGTCGCCGGCGGCCTTGGCGAAGTACAGATAGATAACGTGCTTGTCGCCGGCGACCGCCTCTATACTTTTGAAGTGAAAAACTTCGGCTTCGATCTGGTGTACGGATCGAAATCCTGGTTCTTCACCGGCGGCCGGGAGTACAAGGACTTAAGCATGCAGGTGAACCGCCAGCGCACTTCACTCGATTCCCTTATACGTGAAGGCGGATTTAAAAGTGAGATTACACCGCACCTCGTATTCGTGAATCCCCGCCAGACCATCTACAACATGCCTAACTTAGAAAATTTGATGATACCAAGCAATACACACCGGCGGCTTGCTGCGATATGTACTTCCAATCATTATGATCACAGCACGCTCATCGATTATCTCGACAGCCGCCGGCTCGTACGTTCGATATATGACCTGCCGGCCAATGTCAGTTTCGGGGAGCTCCGCCCCGGCGTATTTTGTTATCGGTGCGATTCGGTCGCGGAGCTGGTGCGTGTGAACCGTCATTTGTATCATTGCAAATTTTGTAAAACTGCATACAAAACTTTAAATATTGTAGAATGTTTAATCGATGAACTGCGTACGTTAAATGACACCTGGGTCATCACTCCGGCGATGATTTCAACATTAAGCGGGGGTGCCGTCAGCAAAGCAGTCGTTAATAAGTACAGGAGGGAAAATAAAATATCGTTTTGATAGTATTCGTTATCTGAAGTTGAGAGTTATTGGTTTGCGGTGATAAGTTGCGATTTTCCTCGGGACTTATCACCGTTTTAGTGCCTTTTGGTGATATGTCGGGTGGTTTCACAAGACTTATCACCGTTTTAGTGCCTTTTGGTGATATGTCGGGTGGTTTCACAAGACTTATCACCGTTTTATCGCTTTTTGGTGATATGTCGGGTGGTTTCACAAGACTTATCACCGTTTTATCGCTTTTTGGTGATATGTCGGGAAGTTTCTCAGCACTTATCACCGTTTCATCCTCTTTTGGTGATATGTCAGGAAGTTTCTCAGCACTTATCACCATTTCATCCACTTTTGGTGATAAGTCGAGAGTTTTCTCAGCACTTATCACCATTTCATCGCTTTTTGGTGATATGTCGAGAATTTTCACAGCGCTTATCACCGTTTCATCCTCTTTTGGTGATAAGTCGGGAAGTTTCTCAGCACTTATCACCATTTCATCGCTTTTTGGTGATATGTCGAGAATTTTCTCAGCACTTATCACCGATTCATCCACTTTTGGTGATAAGTCGAGAGTTTTCTCAGCATTTATCACCGTTTCACCCTCTTTTGGTGATAAGTCGAGAGTTTTCTCAGCACTTATCACCGTTTCACCCCTTTTAAGTGATATGTCCACGAATTCCACGCCACTTATCACCTCCCCCACATCACCCCGAAACAAACAACAAAAACCCCTCTCAAAGAGGGGTTTTCACTGTAATAATATTATTTGTTAAGGTTGTAGAATGATGCTAAACCTTTGTATGTGCCTGTTTCGTATAATTCGTCTTCGATGCGGAGCAGCTGATTGTATTTAGCAACGCGGTCAGTACGTGACGGTGCACCAGTCTTAATCTGACCTGCGTTTGTTGCAACTGCGATGTCAGCGATTGTTGTGTCTTCTGTTTCACCTGAACGGTGTGAGATGACTGCAGTGTAACCTGCACGCTGAGCAACTTCGATTGCTTCGAATGTTTCTGTCAGTGTACCAATCTGGTTCACTTTAACAAGGATTGAGTTGCCGACACCCTGCTCGATGCCCTGAACTAACTTCTCAGTGTTCGTCACGAACAGATCGTCTCCGACAAGCTGAACTTTATCGCCGATTTTGTCTGTAAGAAGTTTAGTTCCTGCCCAGTCGTTTTCGTCCAGGCCGTCTTCAATTGAGATAATCGGGTACTTCGCAACCATGTCGCCGTACCAGTCAACAAGCTCTTCTGATGAGTAAGTTTTACCTTCACCTTTAAGCTCGTAGTTACCTGTTTCCTTATTGAAGAACTCGCTCGATGCCGCGTCCATCGCAAGAACGATGTCGGTACCAAGGTCGTAACCAGCGGCAGCAACTGCTTCACCGATTACTTCCAGTGCTTCTTCGTTTGATTTCAGGTTCGGAGCGAATCCGCCTTCATCACCGACAGCAGTGCTGTAGCCTTTTGCTGATAAAACTTTCGCCAGGTGGTGGAAAATTTCTGTACCCATGCGAAGTGATTCCTTGAATGTGTCAGCGCCAACAGGCATAATCATGAATTCCTGAATGTCGATACTGTTGTCAGCATGCTCTCCGCCGTTAATAATGTTCATCATCGGCACAGGCAGCTGAACCGCGTTGAATCCGCCTAAATATTTGTAAAGCGGCTGTCCGAGAATATCTGCTGCTGCTTTCGCTACGGCAATCGATACACCTAAAATAGCGTTGGCACCCAGTTTTTCTTTATTTTTTGTTCCGTCTAACTGAATAAGCATTTTATCGATTGAAACCTGTTCAAGAACAGAAAATTCCCCGTCGATTAATTCCGGTGCAATAATGGCATTGACGTTTTCAACTGCCTGCTCGACACCTTTGCCTAAGAAGCGTGATGAGTCACCATCACGGAGTTCTACCGCTTCATGTTCTCCTGTAGAAGCGCCTGAAGGAACCAGTGCGCGGCCGAAAGCACCGCTTTCTGTTAATACCTCAACTTCAATTGTCGGGTTTCCTCTAGAGTCTAAAACTTCACGTGCATATACATCTGTAATTAATGGCATGTCATCCTACTCCTTTATTAGTTAAGTTCGAATTTATTATAACGTATTTTTAATTAAAAGGCTTGTGCCTGTCATGTCTTCAGGCTGGCTGATATTTATAATATCCAGCATCGTCGGTGCAAGGTCCGCAAGGCGTCCGCCTTCACGGAGCATTACTCCCGTATCGGTCACGATAACCGGTACCGGATTGACCGTGTGTGCTGTCATCGGCTCACCTGCAAGTGTCACGACTTCATCGGCGTTGCCGTGGTCCGCTGTAATAATTGCAGTCCCGTTAAGTTCGAGAATTTTATCGACAACTTTACCGAGACACTCGTCCACGGCTTCCAGCGCTTTAACCGTCGGTTCGAGCATGCCGCTGTGACCGACCATGTCGGGGTTCGCAAAGTTTAAAATCACCATATCGAGATCCCCGCCGTCCAGGGCGCCTGTGAGCTGGTCAGTTACTTCGTAAATACTCATTTCCGGCTGCAGATCGTACGTTGCCACTTTCGGCGAGTTAACGAGAATACGCGATTCACCGTCAAACTCCTCGTGGCGGCCGCCGTTCATAAAGTATGTCACGTGCGGGTACTTTTCAGTTTCCGCAATGCGGAGCTGTGTCTTCCCTGCGTTCGACACGACTTCACCGAGCGTATTTACAAGGTCCACCTTGTCGAATACAATATCTGCAATAACCGCTTCACTGTATTTCGTAAATGTTACGTACTTCAGATTATCGATTTTACCGCGGCAGTCAAAGCCGTTAAACCCGGTCGCTGTAAATGCTTCACTCAGCTGAGCGGCGCGGTCCGGTCTGAAGTTGATGAAAATCACTGCATCGTTATCGCCGATCGTGTTTGCTTCGCTGACGATAAACGGCTCGACGAATTCATCGAACACTTCGTTCACATAGCTCGCTTCAACACCGGCCGCCGCACTTGGAAACACAGCCGCTTCACCGTGAACCATTGCATCGTATGCCGGTTTTTCCCGTTCCCAGCGTTTGTCGCGGTCCATCGCATAGTAACGTCCGCTGATCGTTGAAAACTTTCCGACACCGATATTTGAAAACTGACGTTCCGTTTCTTCTATGTAAGTCAGCGCCGACGTTTTCGATACGTCGCGGCCGTCTAAGAAGCCGTGCACGAACACATCTTCGAGACCGTTAATCTTCGCCATTTTCAGTATTTCAAACAGATGGCTGTAGTGCGAATGCACTCCTCCGTCACTTAACAGTCCCATAATGTGAAGCTTGCTGTTGTGAGTTTTCACATGATTCAGCGCATCGAGCAGCACTGCATTTTCGTGAAAGTCACCATCTTCAATCGACTTGTTAATACGCGTTAAGCTCTGATACACAACACGGCCTGCACCGATATTTAAATGACCGACTTCGGAGTTCCCCATCTGCCCATCAGGCAGACCGACGTCCATTCCCGCAGCGCTTAAGCTTGCATGCGGAAACATCTCCTTATATTTTTTAAAGTTCGGCATATCTGCATGTGCTATTGCATTGCCGAACGTTTCTTCACGTTCGGCAAAACCGTCCAGAATGATTAAGGCAGCAGGCTGTTTCATCGCAAAGCTCCTGCAACCAGTGCAGTATAGTCATCAGTTTTCAGAGCTGCACCGCCGACTAAGGCGCCGTCCACATCACTTTTAGACATCAGCTCTTCGACCGTTGCCGGTTTTACCGAACCGCCGTATAAAATACGCACGCTGTCTGCAACACCTTTATCGTAAAGCTTTTCAACTTTTGTTCTGATTGACTTGCACATGGCATTCGCATCATCGCTCGTTGCGCTCTTGCCGGTACCAATCGCCCAGATCGGTTCGTAGGCAATCACAAGGTCACCCGCCGCTTCGGCTTTGACGCCCTGAAGCGCCGCTTTCACCTGGTTTGCAACTTTTTCAGTATGCTCGCCGTTGTCGCGCTCGGCTTCAGTTTCACCGACACAAATAATCGGCACCATACCCGCTTCAATAACAGCATGTGCTTTTTTGTTAATGTCGCTGTCCGACTCACCGAACAGTTCGCGTCTCTCGGAATGTCCTGCAATGACGTAATGTACTCCAAGCTCCTTCAGCATCGGTGCAGAGATTTCTCCCGTAAACGCACCACTCTGTTCGTAGTACACATTTTGTGCACCGACTTTAATGTCAGTGTCTTTAAATTTCTCTATAAGTACAGGCAGGTCGATAAACGGCGCACATACCGCCGCTTCAACCCCTTGATTTAATTTATTATTTAACAGTTCGTCAGCAAATGCTCCCGCTTCCGATACTGTCATATTCATTTTCCAGTTACCCGCAATTAATGGTGTGCGCATATGACTTACTCCTCCTCAGCGTTATCAATTGCCTTCAGACCCGGCAATTCCTTACCTTCCAAATATTCCAGTGAAGCACCGCCGCCAGTTGAAATGTGGCTGAATTTATCTGCAAAACCGAGCACCTGTGCCGCGCTTGCAGAATCGCCGCCGCCGATAATCGTTACTGCATCTTCAAGGTCGGCGATTGCCTGGCAGACACCTACAGTCCCCTGAGCAAAGTTCGACATTTCGAATACGCCCATCGGTCCGTTCCAGACGACAGTTTTTGCACCTTTAAGTGTGTCTTCATATAATTTAACAGTTTCAGTACCGATATCGAGCGCCATCATATCGTCCGGAATCTCATCGACTGAAACGATACGGTGGTCTGCGTCATTCGAAAATTCAGCAGCTGCCACAACATCGACCGGCAGAACAAGTTTACCGTCGGCTTTTTGCAGCAGTTCTTCTGCAATTTTAATGTTGTCTTCTTCGATTAATGACGTTCCAATTGCATGGCCCTGTGCTTTCAGGAAAGTGTTTGCCATTCCTCCGCCGATAAGAATTTTATCAGCTTTAGTCAACAGGTTGTCGATAACGTTAATTTTGTCGGATACTTTTGCTCCGCCTAAAATTGCAACGAACGGTGATTTCGGATGATCGACTGCACCGCCGATAAACTCGATTTCTTTTTGCATCAGGAAGCCCGATACCGTCGGCAGGTGTTCACTGATACCGACGTTCGATGCGTGTTCACGGTGCGCTGTACCGAACGCGTCGTTGACGAATACGTCGCCGAGTGATGCCCAGTATTTACCGAGATCCGGATCGTTTTTACTTTCTTTGGAACCGTGCAGATCTTCGTAGCGTGTGTTCTGAACGAGAAGAATTTCACCGTTCTTCAGATCCGCGATACCTTCTTCCAGGTCTTTGCCGCGCGTCTTGTCGCTGAACAGCACTTCTTTCCCCATAATATCGCTTAGACGGTCTGCAACCGGAGCCAGGGAGTATTCACGCTTGTCCTCTTTCGTTTTAATACGCCCGAGGTGTGAAAACAGAATCACTTTCCCGCCTTTGGCCAAAACATAAGAAATTGTTTTTACAGCAGCTTTAATACGTGTATCATCCGTAATCTTACCGCTTTTCATCGGCACGTTAAAATCTGCCCGTATTAATACCTTTTTGCCTTTTAATTCAACATCTTCAAGAGTCTTCTTCATGAATGCGCCTCCAAATTTATATTCACTCTAATTATACATATGTCGGCCTCTTATGAAAACTATAAAAGTATTTTGGGCCGCAGACGCAAAAAAAGCAGCGGACATAAACTGTCCGCCGCCTTACTGTATTTATTATCTGTAATTGTCTTTTACGTAATCGTATATAGTTACAAAGTCGAGAATGCCTTCCTGAATCACGTTGCCGCCGTCGCTCAGAACGGGTATGCGCACCATGTATTCCTCCTGCAGTTCATCGTCGTTATCAATATTCACTTCTGTCAGTTTCACTACGTTATCCCTCAGTTCAGACAATGCAAGTCTGATCTGGAGTTTTCCTTCATTACACAGCTGACAGTTGTCGCGTGTGTAATAAGTAAGATTAAGCATTGGTTAAGCCTCTTTCTTCCGCATATTTTTAATTTCGCGTTTCAGTGTCTGGAATAGTGAATCTATCATTTCTGTCGAAATAATTCCCATCGCAATGGCCATCGATATTAATGCCACCTGGAAGCCGTAGGCAAGTGCCAGGTCGTAATTCTGGAGCACGACGCTCCGCATCGCATTGTATGCCATACCGCCGGGAACGAGCGGAATAATACCGCATGTAATGAAAATAATAATCGGCGCCCGTAAATAACGCGCACTCATTATCGACAGTAGTGTCAGCATTATCGCACCGAAAAATGTCGCAATGACCGCCTGAATCTCGAACTGGGTCGCGATAAAATAAATGAGCCAGCCGAAAGCCCCGCTCAGCCCGCCGGCAAGTATCGTTCTCCTCGGTGCATTGAACAGTATTCCGAATCCCGCAGAGGCAAAGAAACTGAGTATAAATTGTACAACGTATAACATCGTTTCCCTCCTAGATTGCCATGAATACCAGTCCGACACCGGCACCGATTGCAATCGCCGTCAGCGAGGCTTCTGCGCCTTTCATCGTCCCCGCCATCAGATGACCGCGTATCATTTCACGTATCGCATTCGTAATCAGTACACCGGGTACGAGCGGCATCACCGCTGCGATAATAATCGTTTCGAGCTCGGTTCCCGGTCCGAACTCCACATATAATACGGAAATCACAGCGATAAAGAACGCTGCGAAGAATTCGTTGAAAAATTTAATTTTAGTATAGCGCTGAATACTTTCCGTAATCAGCACCCCTATCATACCGCCTGCAGCAGCGACCGGAATATCTCCCGGCACACCGTTAAACAGCAGCAGAAACATTATCGCAACCATTCCGCCGGTAAAGACGATCAGCCAGAACGGAAACATTTTTGTTTCGTGAATGTTTTCAATCGTATTAATCGCATCCCGGATCGGTAATCCTTTAGTGATGCTTCTCGATAAGTCGTTAATGTTTACGACTTTTTGTAAGTTATTGGCTCGTTCATCGATTCTAATCGTTTGAGACAGCGCGTAGTCATTCATCGACAGAATGATTACTGTTGTTGTGACAAAGACCTGCACATTATCGATCCCGTAATTGTTTGCCATGCGGATCATCGTATCTTCGATACGGTATGTTTCCGCGCCGCTTTCCAGTAAAATCTTCCCGCTGTTTAAACAGACATAGAAAACTTTCCGGACAAAGGCATCGTCTAAACTGTCATCGGGTTTATCGACTGTTTCTAGTTCTTCGACTGACAACTGTCCCACCTCTTTGTTAGCACCCCCGAGAAGAATTGAACTCCCATCTTAAGAACCGGAATCTTACGTGTTATCCATTACACCACGGGGGTAGATTAATATATGTAAAGCACATTTTATTATAGCAAGGAAGTATTGAGGAATAAAGACTAATTATTGACGAAATACGTAATAAAATAATATGATAAACTGAATTACAGCAGAAGTTCTTTCTTTTGACCTTATTTGACTAACGTGTTATAAATATATTATCAAATAAAATTTAGTTCACCAAACAGGAGGCAATATAATGAATTTAATACCTACGGTTATTGAACAGACAAATCGTGGCGAACGTGCTTACGATATTTATTCAAGACTCTTAAAAGATAGAATTATTATGATCGGGAGCGCAATCGATGATAACGTTGCAAACTCGGTAGTCAGCCAGCTGTTATTCCTGCAGGCTCAGGACTCGGAAAAAGATATTTACCTTTATATCAACTCACCGGGCGGAAGCGTTACTGCCGGCATGGCAATCTACGATACAATCCAGCACATTAAGCCGGATGTTCAGACAATCAGCCTCGGACTTGCTGCATCGATGGGATCATTCCTGTTAACAGCAGGTGCAAAAGGAAAACGCTACGCGCTTCCTAACGCTGAAATTATGATTCACCAGCCGCTTGGCGGCGCTCAGGGTCAGGCAACTGAAATTGAGATTGCAGCGAAGCACATTTTAAAAACACGCGAGAAGCTGAACCAGATTTTAGCAGACCGCACAGGTCAGCCTCTTGAGAAAATCGAGAGAGATACTGACCGCGACAACTTCATGACAGCTGAAGAAGCTAAGGAGTACGGCTTAATCGACCACGTCATGGAACCAGAAAAATAATATTTAACTTTGCCGGACCCGGGTCACATACGTGACTTGGGTCCTTTTTTCAATTAGTATAAAGTTAATCATATGTATTGGGAGGCCATAAACTTGAATATACTAATTACAGGCGGTACCGGTTTTATCGGCACGAAACTCGCCTATGCATTCCGTAAAGACCGCCATCACGTTTACATTTTGACGCGTCAGGAACAGACGAGCGAACACCCTTATATACATTACGTTAAATACGATGACAGCAATTTAAACAACCTGGACTGGGCCGGGGCACTGCCTGAAGACTTTGACCTGATTTACAACTTTGCAGGCGCACCGCTGAACGAAAAATGGACAGAAGAATATAAAGAACTGATACTGGACAGCAGACTCGGTGTCACGAATATGCTTCACCGCTGGCTCGAGACGTCGGATATAAAACCACTTGCATTTATTAATGCCAGCGCTGTCGGTTATTATCCGGCAAGTGAGGTCGCCGAATACAATGAACTCGACAAATTATCATCGACGAACTTTTTATCAGACGTCGTGAACCGCTGGGAATCGGCCGCCCGGAAAATTGGCGACCTCGGCATCCGCGTCGTGTTTTCACGCTTTGGTCTGGTACTCGATAAACACCGGGGAGCACTGCCCGTCATGGAAAAACTGTATAACGCAAACGTCGGCGGGGAAATCGGGAGCGGCCGCCAATGGTATTCCTGGGTGCACATCGATGACGTGGTCAATGCACTCTTATTTATCGGCGTGAACCAGGAAATCAGCGGCCCGGTCAACATCACCGCACCCGTGCAGGTCAGACAGCGCGAATTCTCAAAAGTGCTGAGCGCCGTACTCGGAAAAACCAATTTCTTTAAAACACCCGGATTTTTAATCGATAAAGTACTCGGCGAACGCTCACTACTCGTCACCAAAGGACAGAAAGTCCACCCTGTCGTACTCTTAAATAACGACTTTAAATATTTATACCCGACTCTGGATCAGGCATTGGAAGAGATTTACGGAGAATAGTGCTGGGTTGATGTTGTGGTTGTGGTCGGTTCACAACGGGGAATTGCAGTTGTCATCCGGGACGGCTCGGTTCACAACGGGGGAGCGCTGTTGTCATCCGGTACTCCTCGGTTCACAACGGGGGAGCGCTGTTGTCATCCGGTACTCCTCGGTTCACAACGGGGGAACGCTGTTGTCATCCGGGACCCCTCGGTTCACAACGGGAGAACGCTGTTGTCATCCGGGACCCCTCGGTTCACAACGGGGAATCGCTGTTGTCATCCAACGCTCCTCGGTTCACAACGGGGGAACGCTGTTGTCATCCGGTACTCCTCGGTTCACAACGGGGGATTGCCGTTGTCATCCAACACTCACCGATTCACAACGGGAGAACGCCGTTGTCATCCAACGCTCCTCGGTTCACAACGGGAGAGCACCGTTGTCATCCCGCACTCACCGGTTCACAACGGGGAATCGCTGTTGTCATCCAACGCTCCTCGGTTCACAACGGGAGAGCACCGTTGTCATCCGGCACCACCTCATCCCAACAAAACACCAAAAAAAGCGCACCCGGATCAAAAATCCGGGTGCGCCTCTTTTTAAAACACCATTTCCTCGCCGGCACGCAGTTTATCTGCGATTTCATCGAGCTTTCTCAAACGGTGATTGATACCTGATTTTGAAATCGTGCCGGTCGAGACGGCTTCCCCGATTTCTTTTAATGTCATGTCCTGATGTTCAACGCGAATGCGCGCAACTTCCCGCAGGCGCTCAGGCAGTTCATCGATACCGATCTCCGCATCGATAAATTTTATGTTTTCCACCTGACGCATTGCTGCGTTAATCGTTTTGTTTAAGTTTGCTGTTTCACAGTTCACAAGACGGTTTACTGAGTTACGCATGTCTCTGACGATACGGATGTCCTCGAATTTTAACAGCGCCTGGTAGCCGCCGATCAGACTCAGGAATTCCGCAATCTTCTCCGCTTCTTTCAGGTAAATAATATAGCCGCGTTTACGGTCGATGTATTTAGCGTTCAGCGCATAGCTGTTCATCATATCCGTTATTTCCTGTGCGTGTTCTTCATAAAGCGAACCGATTTCCAGGTGATATGCTGATGTTTCCGGATTGTTCACGGAACCTCCGGCTAAAAATGCGCCTCTTAAATAACTTCTTCTGCAGCATTCTTTCTTTTTAATTTCATCGGTTACTGTATTTGTCAGCACACCGCCTGAGAAGATTCGTAAATCCGCCAGCACGTCTTTCGTTTCATTTTTAATGCGGCAAATATAAACGTTGTTCTTTTTCAGCTTCATCTTTTTTCTCACGAGGAGATCGATTTCTATTTTATATACATTTTTGATTAACGAGAAAATACGGCGTGCAATCGCAGCGTTTTCCGTCTGGACGTTTACGACCCACTGGCCGTCAAAGTAACTGACTGCACCGTTCATTTTAATCAGTGCGGACAGTTCACTCTTCATGCAGCACTCATCCACTTCAATTCTCGTTAATTCATTTTTCATTTCGGAAGCAAATGACATGCTACCACGTTCCTTTCAAAATCTTCCCTAATACTTCAGTGTCTCCGACTCATCGATGACAATGTCGTAAATAATTTCTGCGAGTTTTTCATTGTTATGGCGCACTACCCGTTCGTCGTCAACGATAATCAGCTCATCGTCGGTAATGACTTTGATTCCGTGCGCTTCAAGTTTTTCCCGCTCGCTTTTAATAATATGGACACCTCTGTTTTTATAAGTGTCCGCCATTTGTTCATAGACGTCGCGTTCGTTTAAAATCACATAATCGATGACCCGGGCTTTTAAATGTTTCTCTATCGCATACAGATGATCAAAAGCGCTCATGCCCATCGTTTCTCCCGGCTGTTCCAGCAGGTTTGACACGTAGACTTTTATACCATTGGAATCGGCTAAAGCTTCTGCGATGCCTTTTGGCAGCAGGTTTGGAATGATGCTCGTGTACAGAGAGCCGGGTCCGAGTACGATAATGTCCGCTTCAAGTATCGCTTCCACCGCTGCGGGTGTCGCATCGATATTCGTCGGAATTAAGTACATCTCCCGTATTTCCTTTTTCACTTTCGGAATATAGCTTTCACCGATAATAATCGAGTCATCGGCCATTCTGGCTGCAAGCTTCGGACTGACGTTTGTCGACGGAATGACCGTCCCTTTAACGTTCAGTATTTTTGACAGTTCACTGACTGCTGTGGCAAAGTCCCCGCTTATATCGTACATCGCCGCAAGCATTAGGTTGCCGAGCGAATGTCCGGATATTTCATCTTTTTTAAAGCGGTAGGTAAACAGGTGCTCAAGTTTCGTTTCCACTTCGCTTAACGCAGACATGACGTTCCGGATATCACCGGGTGCCGGCATATCGATCTGATCGCGGATAATTCCGGTTGACCCACCATCATCCGCTACTGATACGATCGCTGAAATATCGACGGGATATGTTTTTAATCCGCGTGATAAGACAGCGAGGCCCGTACCGCCTCCGATAATTGCGATTTTAATCTTTTTCATTGACTGTGCCTTCAATTCTCGCATCACGGTGGGTCGTGTTAACCGCAAATGTGAACTTTTCGTCCAGTTCTTTTGCCAGGCGGCGTGACAGTGCAACCGAGCGGTGCTGACCGCCTGTGCAGCCGATCGCAATAGTCAGCTGGGACTTGCCTTCTTTAATATATTGAGGAATTAAATATTTAATCATATCGTACAGTTTGTCATAAAACGTATCGGTATCCTGCCACTTCATGACGTAATCGTACACTTCCTTGTTCAGACCGGTTAACGGACGGTATTCGGGAATGTAGAAAGGATTCGGCAGAAAGCGGACATCGAACATTAAATCCGCATCGATCGGAACGCCGTGCTTAAATCCGAAACTCAGCACGTTCACAGCAAAAAACTGCTCGCGTCCGCCGCTGTATAAAGTGAAGATGTGGTCTCTCAATTCTTTCGGGGACAAGTCTGTCGTATCGACGATTACAGATGCGCGTCCTTTAAGATCATCCAGCAGTTCGCGTTCTTTTTTAATTGCCTGCAGTACCGAAACTCCTTCGTTTAACGGATGGGAACGGCGCGTCTCTTTGTAGCGGCTGACGAGTCTTTCATCGTCCGTATCAAGAAAGACGATGCGGAGCATAATGTCTTCGTTAACCAGCACGGTTTCCAGTTTCTGAATTAACACATCAAAGAATTCCTTGCCGCGGAGGTCGATTCCAAGCGCGACCTTGTTCATCTTGCCGTCGGTCGTTTCCATCAGTTCCACAACTTTCGGAATAAGAATCGGGGGGAGATTGTCGATGCAGAAATAACCTGTATCTTCAATCGCTTCCAGTGCAACAGATTTTCCCGAACCGCTCATACCTGTAATTATGATTAAATTTTTCATAAAGCACACCCTCAAATTTACTTATTTTCTAAAATTACCATCAACTATATTATAACGGATAACGTTACGAAAAAACCCCCTTTCGGGGGATTTCATTCGATTAATTATTCGTTGTCTTCAAGCTGTTCCAAATAGTGCTGCGCATTCTGCGCTGCAAGACTGCCGTCTCCTGTTGCAGTAACAATCTGACGCAGTGATTTTTCTCTGACATCCCCTGCGGCAAAAATCCCCGGGATTTCAGTTTCCATTTCTTCGTTCGTTACGATATAGCCGTCCTCATTTAAAATACCCAGTTCCTGGAACGGTGCCGTCAGCGGCAGCATACCGATATAGATGAATACGCCGTCTGCATTAAAGTCGTATGTTTCACCAGTGTTTTTGTTTTTCAGCGTCACTGATTCAACGCGGCTTTCACCGTTGATTGACTGCAGTTCAGTATCCCAGATAAACTCAATTTTATCGTTTTTAAAGGCACGGTCCTGTAAAATTTTCTGAGCACGGAGCTCATCGCGGCGGTGAACAATCGTCACTTTGCTCGCGTATTTAGTCAGGAATACACCTTCCTCAACCGCCGAGTCTCCCCCGCCGATAACGACAAGTTCTCGTTCTTTAAAGAATGCACCGTCACATACAGCACAGTAACTTACTCCACGTCCGCGAAGCAGGTCTTCACCCGGCACACCGATTGTTTTGTATTCTGCGCCTGTTGCGACGATAACGCTCTTCGTATAAATATCTTCAGATGACGTTTTCAGTATTTTGATGTCACCGTCGAGTTCAACACTCTTAATATCTCCATATTTATACTCTGCACCGAATTTCTGCGAGTGTTCAAACATTTTAGAAGACAGTTCCGGTCCCGTGATCATGCTGAAGCCCGGGAAGTTTTCAACTTCTTCAGTGTTGGCCATCTGTCCGCCCGGCACACCACGTTCGAGCATTACAGTTTTCAGTTCTGCACGCGATGCATAAACTGCGGCCGTCATGCCGGCAGGTCCTGCACCGATTATTACAACGTCATATATCGTTTTCTCTTCCATAATCGTTCTCCTTTTAAAAATTGCTACATATAATTATATAGACTTTCCGACTGTAAATCATTAAATCTGCTTTATTCTGTCGATTGCTTTATTCAGTCTGTACACCGTCGTATTAAACAGTTCCGCGAGACCTTTTTTCGTCAGCCTGCGGCCGCTGGGATACAGGTACAATGCTGCTGCCGTATGGCTTTCCACATCTTCAAACTCTTTATGTTTTTCGTACAGATCGTGAAACACGTTAATCCACATCAGCAGCGTTTCCTCATCTCTGAAGGACTGTTCATATAACAATTCGAGGCCGATATGCATCCGTCCGAGACGAACGAGCTTTAAGCCCTGGAATAAAAACGTTACGTAAAGCTTTTCGTAATCATCAAGTGTTTCAATATGATCCCATATCGATAAACCGATAATTGCTTCACGCGGCTCGATCTTACTGATTAAATACAATGCCAGCAGACGTTTGTGCTGGTCTTCATCGTGCAGATACATGCTTTCCAGCTTGAGTATTTCCGCCGCCGCTTCATCTTTTTTCCACGGACTGAATTTCTCATCGACCGGATGGAAGTTCTGCATACGCGTCCAGTAAATTTTCGATTCTTCATGCTTTCCGAGGTGATAGCTCGAAAAACTGAGTGCATGGAGCAGCTGGAAGTTAACGATTTTCTGTTTTTTGTAGAGCGGAAACAGCAGTTTGTATGAATGCTCGTATTTCTGCAGAAAGTTCAGTACGAGACCCACTTTAAACCTGGCATCATCGTCAAGCGGTTCCACCACTTCCAGTTTCTTTAAATACGCCTCGTACTTATCAAACTGTTCTGTATGATAATGCAGCAACGTCATGTGGCTCAATGCATGCATGTCCGTCTGGTCATCTTCCAGCAGCTGTTCAAGCAGCACCTGTGCATCTTCGAACTTATTTAAAAACAGGTAGGCCATCGCTTTTAAGTTTCTGAATTCGGGCTCCTCCTGAATGTTCATCGGGAGCGAGTCCAGATACTCCAGCGCTTCAGACACTTTCGCATTCATAAATAAATGCTGGAAAATCTGCTGGCCGATAAAACGCTCTGCCTCTTTTTCAAGTTCATTCTCATCTTCGATTTCAACATCGAACATTTCTTCAAGCGTGTCATCATAATTCGATTCAGGATCGTAGTTCGAATATTGAACACCGTATAAAAATGCTTTATTCGCATCGTGTTTTATAATATTAATCTGGCTCAGTATATAAAAATATTCCGGGTCGTAGTTGTCCTTAACGAAAGTTTCTATAATTAAATGTTCCGCCTCGTTACCGAATCCGTTCTCTGCCATAACGTAAACATACTCCGACAGATAATCCATGTTTCCCGGGTTTTTATCGTATGCTTTTTTCAAAAGCGCGAGT
The DNA here is from genome assembly GCF_000756715.1 of Jeotgalicoccus saudimassiliensis. Lineage (NCBI taxonomy): Bacteria > Bacillati > Bacillota > Bacilli > Caryophanales > Staphylococcaceae > Jeotgalicoccus > Jeotgalicoccus saudimassiliensis. The sequence continues at coordinate 197,947 of NZ_CCSE01000001.1, read as the reverse complement.
GCTTCCTTTTTTAAATTCTGCTGCCGTTTTTTAATACCCTGCCTGTAGTAATGCTCTCCGTTTTGATCGAGAGAGATTACTTTTCTGTTATTCATTATGCTCTCTCCCTTATTATCATCGGATTGCCGTAGACGAGTGCGTTATCGGGAATGTCTTTTGACACGACTGTACCGGCGCCGACTTTGACGCTGCTGCCGATCGTCACACCCGGCAGAATTGTTGCATTGGCACCGATCATCGTATTATCGCCGATTTCAACTTTGCCGATTCTGTATTCATCTGTTAAATACTCATGTGTCAGTATCGTCGCATTATAGCCGATAATCGTGTTTTCACCGATAGTAATTAATTCCGGAAACATTAAATCGGGCATCGCCTTGTAGGCAAATGACACGTGTGGACCAAGATTCATTCCGAGTCCGCGGGCGTACCATTTATGTTTCATTTTAGTCGATGGCATAAAACGCCCCGCTTCGATTACGATAAAGTTTTTAGCCACTTTAACGAGTGAAACAGTGCGGTAAAGATGCCACAGCGGATTAATTTTAAAGCCCGAATGCCGGGTTAATTTCCTCATGCTACTTCTTCCTTTTTTTCTTCTTATTGACTACTGATGATTTATTGAAATGTTTCGGTTCATCTTTTGCTGCATAGTTGCCGTATACTTCACCGTATTTCGGCAGTTCGTATTTCATCCCGCGGTAAATCATTAACGCGAGTGCGCCGACAATCGTAATAACTGAAATAACCTGTGCTGTTCTTAACAGCTCACCGATCATTAAACTGTCAGTACGCATACCTTCGATAAAGAACCTGCCGACTGAATAGTATATCAAATAAACGAGCACTGTGTGGCCAAGCGGTAATTTCGGACGGATTAATAATAATATAACCACTCCGATGATACTCCAGACCGACTCGTATAAAAATGTCGGATGATAATAAGTGCCGTCGATATTCATATGGTTAATAATGAATTCCGGCAGCATTAAGTTTTCAAGGAATTCTCTCGCTACCGGTCCGCCGTGGGCTTCCTGGTTAATAAAGTTGCCCCAGCGCCCGATTGCCTGGCCGAGCAGAATACTCGGCGCTGCAATATCTGCCACCTGGAAAAAGCTGTAGCCTTTCGTTTTCGTATAAATCAGACCTGCAAGGAATCCGCCGATCAGTCCGCCGTGAATGGCCATACCGCCCTCCCACACTTTAATAATGTCGAGCGGGTTAAAGAAATAATAATCCAGATTAAAGAAAACATAATACAGACGTGCACCGATCAGCGAGAAAATAATGATGTACATCATCAGATCCATAAATAAATCATCAGGCAGTCCTTTTTTTACCGTTTCCCTGTTGGCTATAAAATACCCGAGTATCATACCGCTTAAAATAATAATGCCGTACCAGTGAATGGACAGCGGGCCGAGCGATACTGCAACCGGATCAATGGTGTTTAAAATTATCATTGGCTGCCTCCGTTGTTTTTAATCTTTTCGTTCAGACGGTCGTTAAATTCGTGTGCCGCATTGTGCCCCATCTGATTGAGACGGTGGTTCATCGCAGCGACTTCGATAATACCGGCGAGACTGCGCCCCGGACGTATCGGAATGACTTTTTTCGTCACTTCCGAGTTCAGTATTTTAATCTTTTTATCTTCGAGTCCGAGACGGTCGTATGTATTATTGTCCGTCCAGTTTTCAAGGTGAACGTTCAGCATAATACGTTTTTCCGTCAGAATACATCCTGCACCAAACAGCGTCATAACGTTAATAATGCCGAGGCCCCGTATTTCAAGCAGGTGCTGAATCAGTTCGGGCGCAGAACCCATCAGCACATTCTTATTGACCTCTTTAATTTCAACGTTATCATCCGCTACAAGACGGTGTCCGTTTTTAACGAGTTCAAGCGCGGTTTCACTTTTACCGATGCCGCTTTCACCCGTTATCATCACACCGATACCGTATACATCGACAAGCACACCGTGCATGTTCGTTTCCGGAGCCAGTTCCTTTTCAAGGTAGGTCGTAATACGGCTCGTAAAGTTCGTCGTATTATCTTCCGTAATAAGAAGTACCGTATTCGTTTCGTTGCACGCCTCAATTAATTCAAGAGGCGGCTGCTGGCTTCTCGTGACGATAATACACGGTGTTTCTTTTCTGCACAGCCGCTTCGCACGATCTTCGCGGTCCTGATCCGACAGCACGCGCTCAAAAAATGAGATTTCCTTCATACCGAGCACCTGCACCCGGTCGGATGAATAGTGGGAGAAATACCCTGCTATTTCAAGTCCCGGCCTGGAGAGGTCAAAGCTCGGAATTTCATTCTCGAGGCCTGCATTCCCGCCCCATATCTTTAAGTCGAACTCCTCGACTAAGTCTTTTACCAATAACATCGCTGCACCTCCGTCCGTTCTTCAACGAGTAAGTTTACTGTTTAGTTATATTATAGCAAAAAATGGGCTGGCAATCGCCAGCCCAAACTTATTAATAATTTTTAACTGCGGTGCAGTGTCACACTTCCCACTTTAGTACCGACTTCTAAAAACATTCCGGGTTCGTCAGTGTTGTTGACGAGCATCAGTTCTTTAAATCCGATGTCCTGCTGTTTCATGTAGCGTGCATCGAGTTCAGGCGGATAATTAATCTGTCCGAGCACTGTGGACAGACGGCCTTCCAGCTCTCTGCCGTTCGGCACGCTGATGTTGATGCTGCCCATGTTCGAATTAATTGTCGCTTCTTCAGTTTCTTTTTTCAGTGCAATATTTACCGAACCGTTTGACGAAATATCAATCGTTTTCGCATCGAGATTATCCGTCATAATCGTACCGAGCATTGAGACAATCTCAATACCTTTGTATTGTCCTTCCGTCACTTTAATGCTGCCGCGTGAAGTACGGACAAATGCATTTTTGGCATCGAGATGATCCAGTTCAATATCGCCGTTTAACAGATCAACCGTCAGATCGGTAAATGCTTTATCAGAAATTTTAACATTGCCGTTTGACGTCGATAAAATAATGCGTCTCAGTGTTTCTGCCGTCACTTCGATGACGACGTTGACACGTGCGGATTTAACATCCGATACAATGACAAGTTCGTCGTTTTTAACATCGCAGATGATGTCCTGGAAGTAATTTTTCTTCGTATCCAGTTTACGGTAAAACGGCGTCACTTCAAATTTAACGACATCGCCGCGTTCAGCCGGTTTCAGTTCAACGTTGCCGTTTGCTATATCGACTGAAATGCTGTTGAACGGCTGGTCAACTGTTTCGATTAAACGGTTTTTCGGACCCTGCGAAAAAACTGAGTCGAAAGATGAGCCGACTGAGTCAAATGCTTTCTCCAGTCCGTCAAACATCTGTTTAGTCTGACGGCCGGTTGAAAACTTCCCTTTAACGTTCGTATACGCATCGTTTACTTTATCTTTGTTAACGTACTTGTTGAACTCATCGACAAATTGTCCGACGTAGTCGCCAAACAATCCGCTGCCCGAGTCCGTACCGCCTGAAGGTTCACGTTCTGCACTGCTCTTTTGCTCATGCTTTCCCTGGTCTGATTTCCCGTTCATTGCCGACATCAGTTCGATTGCTTCTTCGGAAGTGATTTTGCCTTCCTCAAGCATTTTTAATATGCGTTCTTTACTGTCCACTGATATTACCTCCTAATGGTTTCTGTTTAACCACTTCTTAAGATGCTGTCCCGTGTGGCTGTTTTCGTTCGCAATTACATCTTCTACTGTACCACTGACGACGATGTTTCCGCCACCTTCCCCACCTTCCGGGCCAAGGTCAATAATATGGTCCGCGACTTTAATGACATCCAGGTTGTGTTCGATAATAACGATAGTGTCGCCCTGGTCTACAAGACGCTGAATAACGCCGATTAAGTTTTTAATATCTTCAGAATGAAGTCCGGTTGTCGGTTCGTCGAGAATATAAAGCGTCTTGCCGTTTGAACGTTTGTGAAGTTCGCTAGCGAGCTTCACGCGCTGCGCCTCACCGCCCGACAATGTCGTTGCAGGCTGACCGAGACGCACATAGCCGAGTCCGACATCGACAAGTGTTTTAATCTTACGTTTAATTTTAGGCAGATTTTCAAAGAAATAATATGCTTCTTCTACTGTCATTTTTAACACATCTGCTATACTTTTGTCTTTATATTTCACTTCCAGTGTTTCTCTGTTATAGCGTTTGCCGTGGCACACTTCGCACGGTACGAAAACATCCGGCAGGAAGTGCATTTCTATACGGAGTATACCGTCACCGCGGCATGCTTCACAGCGTCCGCCTTTAACGTTGAAACTGAAACGTCCCTTCTGATAGCCGCGGACTTTCGCTTCGTTAGTCTGTGCAAATACATCGCGGATATCGTCGAATACCCCCGTATAAGTCGCCGGGTTACTGCGCGGCGTACGGCCGATCGGTGACTGATCAATGTCGATGATTTTATCGATATACTCAATGCCTTCCACTGTGTCGTGCTCACCTGGCACTTCTTTTGTTTTATACAGCTGTGTGTGCAGACTCTTATATAAAATTTCATTGATCAGCGTACTCTTGCCGGAACCTGACACGCCGGTAACGAGATTAAGTACGCCAAGCGGAATATTCACATCGATATTTTTAAGGTTGTTTTCACGTGCACCTTTAATTTTAAATACTTTTTTCTTATCCGGTTTGCGGTAGTTTTCCGGCAGTGCAATTTCACGTTTGCCGCTTAAATACTGCCCGGTTAATGAATTTTCATCCGCCATAACTTCTGCCGGTGTGCCGGAGGATACTACTTTCCCGCCGTGTTCGCCGGCACCCGGACCGATATCGATCAGATAGTCACTCGCAAGCATCGTATCCTCATCGTGCTCAACGACGATAAGCGTATTGCCGAGTTCTCTCATATCTTTCAGCGTATTGATTAACCGCTCGTTATCGCGCTGATGAAGTCCGATTGACGGTTCATCGAGAATATAAAGTACACCGCTTAAACGTGAACCGATCTGTGTAGCGAGACGGATACGCTGTGCTTCACCGCCGGATAACGTTCCGCTCTTACGGTTCAGCGTTAAATAGTCGAGCCCGACGTTGCGGAGAAACGACAGTCTGCTGTCGATTTCCTTGAGAATCGGTGCGGCAATTTCTTCATTTTGTGCCGATAAAGAGATGTGGTCGAAGAAGTCGATGCCGTCTCTGACGGAACGTTCCACAACCTGGCCGATATGGGTACCGTTAATTTTTACCGCGAGGGCTTCTTCATTTAAACGGTAACCGTCACAGCGGTTGCACTCGCTCTCCCGCATGTACTGTGCCATGACATTTCTCGTATATTCAGAGGGACTTTCGTTGTAGCGTCTTTCGATATTGTTAAATACACCTTCAAAGGCCATTTTACGTTCGCGGACGACACCGTTATCCTGGGCAAACCTGAAAGTTATTTCATCGCTGCCGCCTTTTAGTATAATATCCTGTTCTTTTTTGCTTAAATTTTTAAACGGTACGTTCATATCAATACCGTAATGGTCCGCCGCCTGAGTAAGAAGCTGTGTGTAATACGTCGAACTGATCGGCTGCCACGTAACGATTGCACCTTCTTCAAGCGACAGATTCTGATCCGGTACGACGAGGACTTTATCGACTGACATTTTCATCCCGAGTCCATCGCATTCAATACAGGCACCGTACGGTGCATTAAATGAAAACAGGCGCGGTTCCAGTTCGGAAATTGTGAATCCGCACTCCGGACATGAAAAGTTTTCCGAAAAATGCAGGTCTTCGCCGTCGATTACGTTAATCGTCACATTGCCTTCTGTTTTCTCGAGCGCCACCTGCAGTGAATCCGCAAGGCGTGACTCGATACCTTCACGTACTGCAAGTCTGTCGATAACGACATCGATATCGTGTTTTTTATTTTTGCCGAGCTCCGGCACTTCTTCGATGTCGAACATTTCACCGTCGACAACGACACGTGCGTAACCCTCTTTACTTAGATCGGTAATCAGTTTTTTGTGCTGCCCTTTTTTACCGCGGACAAGCGGTGCAAATACCTGAATACGGGTACGTTCAGGCAGCTGCATAATAATATCTGTCATCTCTTCAACTGTCTGGGATGAAATCTCAATGTCGTGAATCGGACAGTACGGCGTGCCTGCACGTGCATATAACAGGCGCAGGTAATCGTATATTTCCGTTATTGTCGATACTGTTGAACGCGGGTTGTTGCTCGTCGTTTTCTGATCGATGGAAATTGCCGGCGACAGTCCTTCAATCGTATCCACATCCGGTTTTGACATCTGTCCTAAAAACTGACGGGCATACGAACTGAGTGATTCAACGTAACGGCGCTGGCCTTCGGCATAAATTGTGTCGAAAGCAAGCGACGATTTACCCGAGCCGGATAAGCCTGTCATTACGACAAGCTGATCTCTCGGGATGTCGAGATCGACACCTTTTAAATTGTTTTCTCTCGCACCTCTGATACTGATGAATGGATTCTTCATGTAACTCACCCTTCTGCCTGAATCTCAAATATTGCATCTCTTAACTCGGAAGCTGTTTCGAAATCGAGTTCTCTCGCAGCTTCTTTCATTTCCTGCTCAAGTTTTTCAAGCAGTTTTTCGCGTTCTGACTTCGTCAGCTTCTTCGTTGCCGACTTCTTCCTGCCTTTGTCGTCTTCTTTAATTTCTATATGTGCACTGATGACATCGCGTATTTCCTTATTGATTGTCGTCGGTGTAATATTGTGTTTTTCATTAAATGCAATTTGCGTTTCACGGCGTCTTGCCGTCTCATCGAGTGCATAACGCATCGAATCGGTAATTTTATCAGCGTACATAATAACGTGTCCGTTACTGTTTCTCGCCGCACGGCCGATTGTCTGAATCAATGCACGGTCCGAACGGAGGAAGCCTTCCTTATCTGCATCGAGTATCGTCACGAGTGATACTTCCGGAATATCCAGCCCTTCACGAAGCAGGTTAATACCGACGAGTACATCGTATGTACCGATGCGGAGTTCGCGCAGTATTTCAATACGTTCGAGCGTTTTAATTTCCGAATGCAGGTACTGCACTTTTATGCCGGCTTCTTTTAAGTACGTCGTTAAGTCTTCCGACATTTTCTTCGTCAGCGTCGTAATCAGTACACGTTCGTTTTTGTCGATTCTGTCCTGAATTTCCTCCATTAAATCATCGATCTGATGTTCCGACGGTCTGACATCAATCGTCGGATCCAGCAGTCCTGTCGGACGGATAATCTGTTCGACCATCTTGTCTGTATGTTCAATTTCATACGGTCCGGGAGTTGCTGAAACGTAAAGCAGCTGTTCTGCTTTTTCCTCGAACTCCGAAAACATAAGCGGTCTGTTATCCAGTGCACTCGGCAGCCTGAAACCGTGATCGACGAGCACCTGTTTACGCGCCTTGTCTCCGTTATACATTCCCCTGATTTGCGGAACTGTAACATGCGATTCATCGATCATAATAAGAAAATCCTTAAAATAATCGATGAGCGTGTACGGCGTTGAACCGAGGTCACGGAGCGTCAGATGTACCGAATAGTTTTCGATTCCTGAACAAAAGCCCATTTCACGCATCATTTCAAGATCGTAATTCGTGCGCTGTTCCAGACGCTGTGCTTCGAGCAGTTTGTCTTCTGCACGGAATTTCTTCAGCTGTTCCTCCAGCTCTTTTTCAATGCGTTCAATGGCCACTTTCATCTTCTCTTCACGCGTAACGAAGTGGGATGCCGGGAAAATAGCAAAGTGCTCACGTTCAGCATACACTTCACCTGTTAAATAATCGATTTCACGGATACGATCGATTTCATCGCCGAAAAATTCAACGCGGATACACTGCTCGTCACGTGATGCCGGGAACACTTCAACGATATCCCCGCGCACTCTGAACGTCCCGCGCTTAAAATCGATGTCGTTGCGTGAGTATTGAATATCTACAAGCTTCCTTAAAAACTGGTTGCGGTCGAGTTCCATGCCTGTCCGTATGCTGACAACGAGATCCCGGTATTCATCCGGATTACCGAGACCGTATATACAGCTGACCGATGCAATAACGATAACGTCATCGCCTTCGAACAGCGAGCTCGTTGCGGAGTGGCGCAGTTTATCGATTTCGTCGTTAATAGAAGCATCTTTTTCGATAAACGTGTCGGTACTCGGCACGTATGCTTCCGGCTGGAAATAGTCGTAGTAGCTGACGAAATATTCCACCCTGTTATTCGGAAAAAATTCTTTAAATTCACTGTACAGCTGTCCTGCGAGTGTCTTGTTATGGGCAATAATCAGCGTCGGTTTACCGACTCTCTGTATGACCTGGCTCATCGTATATGTTTTACCGGTACCTGTTGCACCAAGGAGTGTCTGGTGGCGCTGCCCGGAATTAATCTGTTCCACTAACTCTTCAATTGCTTGAGGCTGGTCACCAGCCGGCTCAAATTTGGATACTAACTCAAAATCTGCCATTGTTTCGCCTCCACTTATTAATCTATACTATTTTAACAAATAAAGAGCAGAAATAACAAACATTTGTTCGGTCATTTCTACTCTTCATCTTCATTATTAAAATTGTCCAGGTCAAAAATTTCTACTATTATATAACCGGCAAAAATTGATGCCGAGTCTATGTATATTACCCATTCACTCGGGTAAAATCCTCTGTATATCGATGCTCCGAATAATATAAACGTAAGCATCACTGCAACGTATTTATTGTGCGTAAGCCGTGCAAATACTACGACGGTCGCTGCAGGTACGACCATAGCCATCATGTACCAGTATAAATCCATGACGGCTACTCCCGGTTCAGAATTGAGTTTGTTATTTCAAACAGTTCATCTTTCGGAATAAAGCGTTCCGACAGCATCTCGGTTAATATGTTCCCAAGAAAATCCTGAACGGAGACCATGTGGTCAAATCGCTTAATCGTTGCGAGCGATTCTTCGTATATTTCAAAAAACAGAGGTTCGGGGTTGCGCTTTTGTATTTCACCGAACGATTCATACAGCAGGTCGATTTTATCTGCCACTGAAAGAATCTGACCTTCAAGTGTGCTGTCTTTGCCCTCTTTCAGACGGTCTTTGTAAATCTGCTGGTACTCCGGTGGAAATTCAGTTTCGATAAACTTCGTCGTCATCGTCTCTTCCACTTCCATAAACAGCGTGTTCAGTTCAAGCGAAGCATATTTAACCGGCGTTTTAATGTCACCTGTAAAAATTTCAGGATAGTCGTGGTTTAATGCTTTCTCATATAAAGAACGCCAGTTAATTTCATTGCCGTGATGCTCTTCAACAGTACCGAGGTACTGCGCGATCTTCGTCACTTTAAATGAATGTGCGGCGACGTTGTGCTCCTGATATTTAAACTTGCCCGGACATCTGACAAGTTTCTCCAGATCATTTAAACTTTTAAAATACTGATGTACTCCCATTTATTGACGCTCCTTTACATAGTTAATGTAATTCGTAATCAATTCCGGTCCGATTTCCCCAATATAAGCACGTACCACTTCACCATTTGAATCAACGAAAAATGTCGTCGGCATTAAGCTGATTTTAAACTCGTCGGTCATGCCGGCTTCATCAGTCAGTTCGAATACCGGGTACTGTACGTCGTAAGTATCCAGAAATGCATCGCGGTTTTTTACACTGTCATCGATATTTATACCGACGACCTGAATATCACTCTCCGCAGTTTCCATTGCGTACTCATTCAACTCCGGTGTTTCCCGTTTACAGGGTTCACACCAGGACGCGAAGAAGTTAACGACAGTTACTTCGTTATTTTTAATAATCTCTTCGAGCGGTTCATCGCTGTTAATCACTGCTTTATTTCCTGTATTCAATAAGTTCAGGCCGACAGCATGATGATTATCCCGCCCTTCGGAATCCTGCAGCGTCTTAAGACTCCGCTCTCTCATCTGATCGTCCGACATGTTTATGACCGCACCGATACTGATACCGATGAGCAGGAAGAAGGCGATAAAAACAACCGCTATAATAAGCTTTTTACCTGTCATCCAATCCACTTTCCCTCTAATATCATTTTAATCATTTTAACATACAGTACTGAGAATGTACCGTTCCGGAAGGTTAAGAAAATGTGAAGAGAAAAATACAGGATAATCGTTAAATTTTATGATTCTCACTCTCTCTGTCCTTCTTCCACTGTTCGTGCATTGCAGTGACTTTATCATCCAGTTTTTTAAACTTTTTAAATGTAATCAGATTGAGAAAACCGAGAATAATTAAAGAAGTCAGTGCAACAGCCGTATTGTGATCCTGCGAAATAATATTCAATAATGCCCCTCCTTTTTAATTTTGATAAAAATTAAGATAGCCACACTGTCCGATAAATCATTTTGTCGGACAGTGTACTTATTTATACGTTGAGTTTTTTTCCTTCTATATAATACACAATAACCTAATCACAGTAATATATTCAAAAATATAAAAAAGCGGGAAACAAATCTATATAACATAGACCTGATTCCCGCCGATTCTATTAATGTATATTAGTGAATGAAGTTGTGGCTTGAAACTTGAGAAGCACTGATTGTTCTAGTGTTCTTTTCGCCTAATCCGCCGCCGAACTGCATTTCTGATACTAAGATTGATCCGTCGCCGTTAACACGTTCAACGATTGCAACGTGCCCCTGGCCGTAAGCTCCGTTTGTGTATGCAGGAGCCTGCATTACCGCACCTACTGAAGGTGTGTTGTTTACTGAGTAACCCGCCGACTGTGCATTTGAAGCCCAGCTCTTAGCATCTCCCCAGTTATTTCCTACGCTCATGCCCATTGCTGAACGTTTTTCAAACACGTACCATGCACAAGTTCCCCATGAGTACCAGTTCTTACCGTTTGAAACACTTGATACCGGAGTTGCTGCTGCAGGCTGCTCTGCTTCTTCAGCCTCTTCGGCTGCAGCCTGTTCTGCTGCTCTTTCAGCCGCAGCTGCTTCAGCTTCTTCAGCTGCGATTCTGTCTGCTTCAGCTTGTTCTGCTGCTGCTTCTTCAGCTGCTGCTTCTTCAGCTGCCTTTTGAGCTGCCGCTTCTTCAGCTGCCTTTTGAGCTGCCGCTTCTTCAGCTGCCTTTTGAGCTGCCGCTTCTTCAGCTGCCTTTTGAGCTGCCGCTTCTTCAGCTGCCTTTTGAGCTGCCGCTTCTTCAGCTGCGATTCTGTCTGCTTCAGCTTGTTCTGCTGCCGCTTCTTCAGCCGCGATTCTGTCTTCCTCAGCTTGTTCTGCTGCCGCTTCTTCAGCTGCGATTCTGTCTGCTTCAGCTTGTTCTGCTGCCGCTTCTTCAGCCGCGATTCTGTCTTCCTCAGCTTGTTCTGCTGCTGCTTCCTCAGCTGCAATTCTGTCTGCTTCAGCTTGTTCTGCCGCTGCTGCTTCCTCAGCTGCGATTCTGTCTGCTTCAGCTTGTTCTGCCGCTGCTGCTTCCTCAGCTGCAATTCTGTCTGCTTCAGCTTGTTCTGCTGCTGCTTCCTCAGCTGCAATTCTATCTGCTTCAGCTTGTTCTGCTGCTGCAATTTCTTCTGCTGTCGGTTCAGCTGGTTCTTCTTCAACAACCTCTGCAGCCGGTTCAACTTCCTGTACTTCTGCTACTGCTGGTTCTTCTTCAACAACCTCTACAGCTGGTTCAACTTCCTGTACTTCTGCTACTGCTGGTTCAACTTCCTGTACTTCTGCTACTGCTGGTTCTTCTTCAACAACCTCCACAGCTGGTTCAACTTCCTGTACTTCTGCTACTGCTGGTTCTTCTTCAACAGCCTCTGCAGCTGGCTCAACTGCCTGTACTTCTGCTACTGCAGGTACTTCTTCAACAGCTGGTGCAGCCGTAGCTGTTCCATCAATTGAAAGTTCCTGACCAACGAAGATAAGATCAGATGACAGGTTGTTTAACTTCATGATTTCATTGTAATCCATTGAAAGTTCCGCTCCGATTGCCCAAAGCGTATCTCCCGGCTTAACTGTATATGTAGATTCATTATTTGCAGGAGCAGGTGCTTCTTCAGCTGCCTCAGCTTTAACTGTAAGAACATCCCCAGGGAAAATAACGTCACTTGAAAGTTTGTTATCAGCTTTCAGATCTGCAACTGTTGTGCCGACTTCGTTAGCTATTCCCCATAAAGTGTCTCCACTTGATATTGTGTACTCATCTGCTGAAACTGTTGTCGCCGCTACACCTGTAATTGCTGTTAAAGTTGCTACTGAAACTACTGTCTTTTTCATATAGTGAATTTCCTCCTGCCAAATAATTTGTTTTAAAGTTATATGTTTTTAATCTTTAAGTATGTTTTTGTCTGATGTTTTTCATTCGAATATATCTATTAAGACACGATATAAACTATAGCATAATGAAAATTGAAAAGGCGCATTGTAATATACTTGTAATATAAAAGATATTTAACGGAAATGTTGGAGGTGTTTCTTTACAATTTATATATTTAAACAACATCATTATTAGGTCAAAGACTGATATCATCACTAGTAACTTTATTTACTCATATAACTTTACAAAAATATTGATTCACATTTAATTTGATATATAAGTAATTATTTCACATTCTTGTTTTTGAACATGCAAAAAGACACGGACATTTTTCAGATGTCCGTGTCTTTTAAAATCTATTGAATTATTTTTGTTCCGACAGCCATTCAACCAGTGCATCCAGGTCTTTTGGATCTTCTACCATACCGCCTGGCATAACATTTGTTCCGTCAACAATAATCGTACGGATCTGCTCTCTATCCAGCCTCGAACCGACTTCCTGCAGATTCGGTCCCGAGGCACCTTCGAGGTCAGCCCCGTGACAGCTGAAACACGACGATGCACGGTATACTGCTTCACCGTCTTCCGCCGATGCCTGTCCGGCACCCGGAACGCGGGCTTCTTCCGAGTTTTCTTCATTTCCGCCGCATGCCCCGAGTAAAAGTACCATACTAAAGCCTGCAGTCAGCAGCATTTTTTTCATTAAATACAGACCTCCATATATATTACATACTCCAGCGCAGATACGCATGAATAAACGGCGATAAATCCCCATCCATGACTTTATCAGTGTTACCTGTTTCGTGATTTGTTCTATGGTCTTTAACCATTGAGTACGGGTGGAAGACATAACTTCTGATCTGGCTTCCCCAGCCTATTTCTTTCTGTTCACCTTTAATATCATCAATTTCCGCTCGCTGCTCTTCCAGTTTACGCTGATAAAGTTTTGCTTTCAGCATCTGCATTGCCTGTTCGCGGTTTTTAATCTGTGAACGTTCATTCTGACATGTTACGACTACGCCGGTCGGAAGGTGCGTAATACGTACAGCTGAATCAGTCGTGTTGACGTGCTGTCCGCCGGCACCGCTCGAACGGTACGTATCGATTTTAATTTCATCGGTATTGATTTCAATTTCAATATCCGTATTTTTAAACTGCGGCGTCACTTCACATGATGCGAATGACGTATGACGGCGCCCGGATGAATCAAACGGTGATATTCTCACCAGTCTGTGCACACCTTTTTCAGCTTTTAACAGGCCGTAGGCGTTCGGTCCTTTAATCGATATAGACACGCTCTTTACGCCCGCTTCGTCTCCGCCCTGGTAATCCAGCGTTTCCACTTTAAAGCCTTCCGACTCGCTGTAACGCTGATACATACGCAGCAGCATTTCCGCCCAGTCCTGTGATTCTGTACCGCCGGCACCGGAATGCAGCTCTAAAATCGCATCGAGAGAATCGTGTTCACCGCTCAGCAGCAGGTTCAGTTCATACTCTTCTATTGCTTCCGACGTTTCTTTAACGGATTCTACCAACAGTTCGGCCAGTTCCTCATCGTATTCTTCACGCAGCAGTTCGTGCGATGTTTCAATATCATCCAGTGAACTTTTCAGCGAGTTGAATCCGTCGACAATTTTCTTCAGATGGTTATTTGAAGCAATAACCTCCCCTGCTTTGTCGCTGTCATTCCAAAAATCCGGATCGAGCATAAGCTCTTCATTTTCCTGTATTTGAGTCTCTTTTTCTTCTAAGTCAAAGAGACCCCCTGAAGTCATTTATTTTATCTCTGCCGTGCTGTAAAAAGTTTTTTACTTCGCTTAATTCCATATAATTTCCCCTAACTTATTGTCCGTGACAGTTTTTATATTTTTTTCCCGAGCCGCAAGGACACGGATCGTTTCTGCCGACTTTAACCTGGCGTTTTACCGGCTGCTTTTTCGCTTTCGGTTTGCCGTCGCCGGTCTGCATCTGTTTCTTGTCGACGACCTGTTCACGTTTCATTTCCTCATCCGTGCGCACTGTCGTTTTCAGTACGAATTTCGAAGTGTCGTCTTCAATACTTACAAGCATGTTTTCAAACATTTGAATACCTTCATTCTGGTATTCGCGGAGCGGGTTAATCTGACCGTATGAACGGAGATGGATTCCCGTTCTCAGCTGGTCCATGCTGTCGATATGTTCAACCCACTTCTGGTCCATCGTGCGGAGCATCATCATACGTTCGAATAAACGCATTTTCTCAGTACCGAGCGTCTCTTCTTTTTCAGCGAGATGCGCTTTAATTTTATCCATGACAACCGTATAGATTTCTTCCGGACCGCGGCCGCGGATATCATCAATACTGATGTCATCTTCAGAGAGATACATATCAGTCAGAGTTTTTACATACTGTTCGTAATCGATATCTTCTTCATTATCTAAATCGTAAAACTCAACCGTACGCTGCACCGAGCGTTCAATCATGTCGTTTAACAGTTCCGACACATCGTCGTGATCGATAATTTCATCTCGTTCACCGTATATAATCTCACGCTGTTTACGAAGTACTTCGTCGTATTCAAGCAGTCGTTTACGCGCATCAAAGTTATTTCCTTCAACGCGTTTCTGCGAAGATTCCACACCGCGTGAAATCATTTTGCTCGTCAGTTCTTCTTCGCTCATACCCATGCGTTCCATCATCGCCTGAATTCTTTCAGAACCGAAACGGCGCATTAAGTCATCTTCAAGCGACAGGTAGAAAGTACTTTCCCCTACGTCACCCTGACGTCCGGAACGTCCGCGGAGCTGGTCGTCAATACGGCGCGATTCGTGGCGCTCCGTACCGATGACTGCAAGCCCTCCGAGTTCTTTCACACCTTCGCCGAGTTTAATGTCCGTACCGCGTCCGGCCATATTCGTCGCAATCGTAACCGCGCCTTTTTTACCGGCTTCTTTAATAATTTCCGCTTCACGTCCGTGGTTTTTTGCATTCAGTACATTATGGCGAATTCCGTGTTTTCGCAGCAGATTTGAAATCAGCTCACTCGTTTCAACCGCAACGGTACCGATTAAAATCGGCTGCCCCGCACGGTGACGCTCTATAACATCTTCAACAACTGCACGCAGCTTAATTTCTTCCGCTGCGTAAATTCTGTCAGTATTGTCGATTCTCTGAACCGGTTTGTTCGTCGGAATCTGAGTCACACGCATATTGTATATATTCATAAACTCTTCTTCTTCCGTTTTCGCCGTCCCCGTCATACCTGACAGTTTGTGGAACAGACGGAAGAAGTTCTGGAACGTAATCGATGCCATCGTGCGCGATTCATTTTGAATGTCCACACCTTCTTTTGCTTCGATTGCCTGGTGCAGTCCATCTGAGAATCTGCGGCCTTTCATCGTACGTCCTGTAAACTGGTCGACGATCAAAATCCCTTCATCTTCAACGACGTAATCCACGTCGCGCTCCATCGAGAAGTTCGCTTTTAACGCCTGGTTTATATGGTGCAGCAGGCTCACGTGCTGAACGTCATACAGGTTGTCGATCTTAAACCATTTTTCCGCTTTCTCCATGCCGGATTCATTCAGCTGGATGTTACGCGTTTTAATGTCGTATGTGTAGTCCTCTTCTTCTTTAAGCATTTTTGAGAACTGATGCGCCTGCACATAATACGTTTCGCGCTCTTTGGCCTTGCCTGAAATAATTAACGGTGTACGCGCCTCATCGATTAAAATCGAGTCGACCTCATCGATAACAGTAAAGTTTAAGCCCCGGAGTACACGGTCCTGTTTATAAGTCACCATGTTGTCTCTTAAATAATCAAACCCAAGTTCGTTATTTGTCGTATACGTAATATCCGCCGCAAATGCTTCGCGTTTCTCCGTGCTGTTTTTCGCATTCAGGTTTAAACCGACAGTCAGACCGAGGAAGTTGTAAAGCACTTCAAGTTCAGCCATCTGAATTTCAGATAAATACTCGTTGACTGTAATAACGTGCACGCCGCGGCCTGTCAGTGCATTCAAATACACCGGCATCGTCGCAGTGAGCGTCTTACCTTCCCCGGTTTTCATCTCTGCGATGTCGCCTTTATGCAATGCGATACCGCCCATGATCTGTACTTCAAACGGCTCCATGCCGAGCGTACGTTTCGATGCTTCACGGACAATCGCAAAAGCTTCCGCCAGCATGTCGTCGAGCATCTTCTCTTCTTTCTTTCTGTCTCCTTCAGCAGTCTTTAACTGTTCCTGGAACTCAGCAGTTTTATTTTTAATATCATCATCGCTTAATTTTTCTATTTCCGGTGCAAGTTCAAGCACTTTCTGTGCCTGTTTACGCAACGTTTTTAACTCTCTTTTGTTGCCGTCGAACAATTTATCCAAAACACCCATGGATTTTCTCTCCCTCGTGAAAAATTACCTGTTTATACATCATTACATTTTACCACCATTATATAGGAAAATAAAATATGTAACATTAAAAAACCCCGAAGGCAGTTAAACTGCCGACAGGGTTTCATGTAATTTCATCATTAATTTGTTTCAATTAAACCGTATTTACCGTCTTTACGTCGGTAAACAATACTTGTACCGTCAGTTTCTCTATCATTAAAGACAAAGAAGTCATGTCCGAGCATGTTCATCTGCAGTACCGCTTCTTCTGAATCCATCGGTTTTAACGTGAATTCCTTAGAACGGAAAATTGCAATCTCGTCATTGTTTCCATTGTCTTCCTGCGCACCATTTTCAAACGCTGATGCATTGAAGAAATCGGCCTCAGGATTTTTCTCTCTGAATTTGCGGTTGATCTTAGTTTTATGCTTGCGGATTTGTCTTTCCAGCTTGTCGACGACTAAGTCAACTGCCGCATAAAGATCATCGTGTCCTTCCTCAGCACGCAGCGTTAAATCTTTCATAGGAATCGTAATTTCAACTTTACCCCGTTTGTTATTACGTACCTTGATGTTTACGTGTGCATGAGTATTTGGTACATCGCTGAAGTAACGTTCAAGCTTTGCAACCTTATCCTCGATATGCTCGCGGATCGCATCTGTTACCTCAATGTTTTCGCCTCTGATTTCAACTCTAATCATGATGAGCCCTCCTTATAAGTACCTCTGTTTCTATCTTTATTATATCAAATGTGCTGCGTTTTTGAAAACGTTAACACATCAATATTCTGAAAATTTAAAGATTTTACCGCAACAGCCGCCTGGTGCATCGTAATGCCCGTTGTGTATATGTCATCGGCTATGAGTAATCTCTTACCCGATAAGTTCATGTCTCTAACATTTTCCAGCAAATAAAATGGATTTGTACTTTTCAGCCGTTCAGCCCGCGACAGTTCCGACTGTCTTTTCACCTTTTTTGTACCGAGCATATCCGTGTATTTAACCCCGAGCGCTTTAAGTATCACGGATGTCTGATTGTACGTCCGTTCTTTCATTCTGGAATCTGACACCGGAACCGGCACAACATAGTCATACTGTTTAAAATTAAAGTCGGTTAACAGTGCAATGACTTCACTGAGTGCATAGTCCCCGACAAATTTATACCGGTGCAGGAGAAGCTTCATTTCCTCGTTATAGTCTGTCACTGTATACATCTTATCGACAGCAGGATAAAGTTCTCCGAGCAGACGGCAGTCGCGGCATATATCAACTGCGGTTACGACGAGCTGATGGCACCTGCCGCACCGTTCACCCGGATATTTAAACAGAAGTGCACTGCGGCAATCCTGACAGAGCGGCACATCTCTTTGAAAAAACGAAATCAGCGTCGGTTCCCCGTTCACTTTATGATGACAGTACAGACATCTCATAATGCGGTCCTCCCTCTGTTAAAGTCCCGTATTACTTTAATCGTCCGCCTGATGTCTGTCGTATTAAACACCGTGAGCAGCCATATATTTCCCGTCGGGTCTTTCGGTTTTCTGCCGACGCGCCCTGAAATCTGTATCAGCCCCGCACTGTCAAACCGGTGCGCGTCGACGACGATGACATCGAGATACGAAAAAGTAACTCCCCTTTCCAGTATTGTTGTCGTTAATAGTATATCGAGTTCCCCGTCGCGCATCCGCTGCACTTTTTCAAAACGTTCCGCATCCCCGCTGTATACAGACTCCATGCGCGGATATTTATTTTCAAGCACTGCTTTAGCCCGCTGCATCATTTTTATATCCGGAAAAAATACGAGCACTCTTCTCTGATTATTAACTATTGTATCGAGCAGTGATTCCAGTTTCTTCGGCATCCTGTTTTTATTTATATATTTTTCAGCATTGTGAAAAATAACTTTCGGCACTGCGAGATCATGGCCGTGGTAGCGCCGTGCAATGGTGACGATATTATCTTTTCCCGCCATTTTTTTCATCGGGGCTGCCGGTGTGGCTGTCATCAGAATAATAGACCCGTCAGCTGCTGCCGCGCGTTGAATTGTCTCCATTAACAAAGGCTCTTCCGGCAGCGGAAAGGCATCGACTTCATCGATGATAATAACGTCGTAATGATCCTTGTAATTAAACAGCTGATGGACTGTACAGACGGTAAACATATTAGTAAATACCGATTTGACGCCGCTGTACATTAAATCGATGCGTACCCCTTTAAACGCTTCAGCGAGTCTTAAATACACTTCCTTTACGACGTCGATACGCGGTGAGACAAAAGCGACATTCAGTCCGTTCCGCCGCGCATACTTTATCCCTTCAAATGTAATCTCGGTCTTCCCTGCCCCGGTCACCGCATAGAGCATCAGATTATGCCGCTGTTTAATTGCCTCCGTCAGTCTCGCGCTTGCCGACTTTTGTATTTCATTCAGTTCAAATTCAAGCCTGTAATCAATATTGTCACGGGCTCTAACTGTCGGATAACCGTACAGCGGCGTCACAGAATCCGAACGGCCGAGCGTAATACAGAACAGACAGTAGGTAATGTCTCTTTTGTGATACTCTGAGTAATACGTATAAAAAAGCGTCCTGTCTTTATTGCCGCAGCGGTTGCAGTGGTCATTTTCCACTCCCGCCTCAAACATGATGTCCGGTGCACTGTGATTTAATATCATAATATTCCCCCAATAAAAAAACCGCAGCCTGAATAAGCTGCGGTTTAAAAATATAAAATTATAAGCCTGTCGTATCAACTTTGTAAGTGGTAAAACCGATGCCGAGTGCGCCTTCCCCCAAATGCGTGCCGACTACCGGACCGAATTCCTGCAGTACAAATTTCACCTGCGGAAATTTCTCTTCAAATTCCTGTTTATAACGTGCACCCATCTCCGGTGCATTGCCGTGAATAATACAGGCAGTCAGTTTCCTGCCTTCGTGCTTTTCAAATTCAGCCTGCAGCAGCGCTTCGATTTTCGCCATCGCTTTTTTATGCGTGCGGATTTTTTCGATTGCTACAATTTTACCGTCCTGGAATTCCAGTATCGGTTTAATTTTTAACAGTCCGCCGATAAATGCCTGTGCATTTGATAACCGGCCGCCTTTTTGCAGGTTTGTCAGCGTATCGACAAGGAAGTATGCATTCATACTGTGCTTCTGTTTCATATCATTGACATCAGCGAGCACTTCTTCCAGCGTCTTATTATTAATGTTCTGCGCTGCATACAGCGCCATAAAACCGAGCGGTGCCGCCGCAATTTCAGAATCAACAACGTGTACGTTAATACCGTCGACACTCGCTGCCGCCGCTCTCGCATTCTGGCACGTACCGCTGATTTCCGCTGACAGATGGAAACTGATAACATCCGTGTAACCGTCGCGGTACAGCGACTCGAGCAGTAATATATAATCACCGATTGACGGCTGACTCGTTGTCGGCAGTTCATCCATCGCAGCCATTTCTGCGTAATACCATTTATTGTCTATTTCATTTTCTTTATATATTTCATCACCCACCACTACGTTCAGCGGGATTGTATATATGTTATGTTCAGTTAAAACATTTTCGGGTATATAACTCGTTGAATCTACCACAACCGCAACTTTCATATGCGTCTCCTCCCATTCATCTCGTAACTATTCTACTACATTACAGACATATGATAAACTATTATGGAGGTGTTTTTAATGGAACAAAAATACATGAATTACAAAACTGCGGAAACTGAAACAGACATTAAAAAGTCCCGGTTTTTATCGTTTATCAAACGGACGGAATCCGAAGAAGAAGCCAAAGCATTTATTAATGAAATTAAAAAAAAGCATAAAGCGGCAACGCATAACTGCAGCGCCTATATCGTCGGCAAAAGTGCGCTGATTCAAAAAGCTGATGACGACGGTGAACCCCAGGGCACGGCCGGCGTGCCGATTCTTGAAGTTCTGAAAAAAGAAGAGCTGTATAACGTGGCTGTTGTCGTTACGCGGTACTTCGGCGGAATTAAACTGGGTGCCGGCGGACTGATCCGCGCGTATTCACAAGGGGCATCGAGCGCTGTCGAGGCAGCAGGCAAAGTTATCGAAGTACCAATGGTCCCGCTTAAAGTCACACTCGATTATACATTTACGAGTAAATTCGAACATTTCCTCGGCACCACCGATGTAACGATTGTGTCCCAGGAATATACTGATAAAGTCAGCTACCTGCTTCACATAAAAGAAGAAGGCGTTGACGACATCGTCAACACCTTAAAGGAAATTACCAGCAACAGTTTTGAATATGAAGCCGGTGATATTATTACTGCAGAAGAAAAAATCTGATTCTGCTATGGAATCCGGTCAAATATTTTCTGGAAAAAGTTCAGTACGGGACGGCGGTTTGAACCGATCAGGTTCGTCGCTTCGACGACCATGTTCATCGTGAACAGGAGAAGCAGCCCGATAATAACCGCTCCCGGTATAGTTGCCAGATACATAATGACGCCGCCGATCGCAAACAGCAGTGCAATGAAGTAAATCAGCACAACCGTCTCCCTGTGGGAAAAACCGAGCTGCTGCACTCTGTGATGCAGGTGGTTTTTATCTGCCCGCATAACGGAGACACCTTCCCTGTACCGCCGTATTGCAGCAAAGAAAATATCCATGAACGGGACGCCGAGAATAATAATCGGGAAAAACAGCGAGATAAATGTAATGTTTTTAAAGCCGATAATCGACAGGACACCGATAATGTAACCGAGCATCATCGCACCGTTATCACCGAGAAATGTTTTTGCAGGGTGAAAGTTATACGGCAGAAATCCGAGACATGCACCAAGTAAAATAATGCAGAGCATCATGACAAATATATTCTGCTGGAATATTGTAATGACGGCGATGCTGGCCAGTGCAATAATCACGACACCCGTCGCCAGACCGTCGAGTCCGTCGATCAGATTAATCGCATTAATAATTGCGGCAAGCCAAATAACAGTGACCAGAATTGAAAAAATACCGAAGTTGATTTCAATGCCGAACGGCGTTATCGTATCGATGACAATACCGTACGAAATCGGTACTGCAATCGCCACAAGCTGACCGAGAAACTTAATAAACGGCTTCAGGTCATACTTGTCATCGATAACACCGATCAGGCAGATCACAAATGCACCGATAATAATCGGTTTATATTCAGTTTCAACCGGCTGGGCAAACAGCGTTACAATCGTAAAACTGAGCAGTATTGCCACACCGCCGAGGTACGGCATCGGCACTTTATGAACTTTGCGGTAATTCGGATAATCTACAAACCCGAAGCGTTTCGCAATAAATATAAAAAGCGGCACGATGACTAAAGATATCGCGAACGATATACATAATATAAATAAAGTATACATATTCTCACCCGTATTTTTAATCCAATTAAATATACCATATCCGGTATAAAATGTTTCCTTTTTAAATAATCCAATGATAATTTTCCTAAATGTATAAATCATTGTATAATATAGACAATAATTCATCCGGTCAGGAGGCGCGCTATGTTTGTTGATTTTCTGTTAAATATCGCACTGATTATAAGCGGTATATACCTCTTTTACCGTATTCAGTTTTTCGAAGAAAAAAAGATTGTGGAAACAGGTTTATTTCAGTCGCTTTTAATGACTACATTATCTATCTTATCACTGCTCGTGCCGATCAGCACTTTGCAGGGCGAATTTGCATTATTCTTTATTCCGCTGTTAATACTCGCGGCCTATAATACATTTTACTACGGTCTTCTGTCAGCTGCCGTCGTGTTTTTTTTCTATCATTTCATTTTTGACCACAGCATCGCACCGTACGTCGTATTTATCGTACTTTACATGCTGTTTCTGATGATTGTACCGTTTATGCGTAAAATTACGCATACGAATCTGGTTGTGACGAACATAATCTTCTCTTCTTTATATATGATTATTCTGAACCAATTCTTCTACAATATATCATTAATGACGGGTATAATACTACTCGTTGTAACATCGCTGATTATATTTGTTGCACATATGATGTACGAGGATATTAATGCCATTTACAAATTAAACAAACGCATCGACGACGATGAGTTCATCGATCATCTGACACAGCTCGGCAACGTTAAGTCGCTCGATAAGCTGGTCGATGATCACTTTGAAAACGACGACTCGCTGAGTCTCCTGCTCATCGATATCGACAGCTTTAAATCATATAATGACAAACACAGTTACGATTCAGGAGACAAGATTATAAGCCAGATGGCGTCGCTGTTAAAAAACTACGTGCCGACCGGCGGTCATCTGTTCCGGAATTCGGGCGAGGAGTTCGCAATGGTCATTCCGAACCTGTCATTCGATAAAACCGTGCGTCTTGGAGAAGCGATCCGCAACAGTGTGGAATTTTCGAAGTTCCACATTAACGAAATTGATACGGTCGATGCGACGGTGTCGATCGGCGTCGGCTATAAAAATACAGCCGGTGCAACGAAACGCGACCTATTGAAAGAAGCGGAAGGTGCACTGTTTGAAGCGAAAAAACTGGGACAAAACAGAGTAATGTTTGCCCCAATCGGATAATAAAAAAACGAGCCCCGGCTCGTTTTTTTAGTCTTCCACACTCGCCAGAGTGCTTAATGTAATTTTGCTGTGCGAATCATGCCATTTCACTTTTTTTCCTGAGAAATAAAATGCCTGCGGTGATTCGTGTTTTATTTCATAAGTTTCAGAGATATAGTTTGATAGTTCACGGTGATCCTGGACGATTAAATAATACCCGTCCATGTCTCTTTCATAGTGGAATTTTTGAAATTCTTCAAATGCCGATGCAGAAATCGGACAAGTGTTACTGTGTTTTAAAAAATAAAATTCATTTTTATCTTTAATTAGATTTTGAAATGCATCTATATTGGTTATTTTAGTTAACATTTCATCACACCTTTCATTAACTTTATATAATTTATCACTTATTTAAAAATATAGCAAATCACATTAATGACATATGATATAATGCAACTGAACTGGAGGTTTATTTATGACTAAAAAATTAAAACGCTGGACATTCCTTGATTCTGTTAATGCGATTCTGTTTATCGTTGTTTTACTGTTCCTGCTGGACTTTCAGAACGAAGGTCTGATGTCCTGGATTCTGCTCGCGGTATTTGCGTTCTGGCTCATTACAGTAGTGATCAGAAATATAATGATTTCGAAAATCGTAAAAGATCCGCAGCATCCTTTACATAACATACAGACAGGCAAAAATTCCGGCAGCAATATAAAAAAATGAGACTCCTAACGGGTCTCATTTTTTTTGCTTTCAAGCGTTTCTTTGAACTGGCTGTCGAGCGTTGCAGCTGTTTCGACTAAAGGCAGAACGTTCTGCAGCGATATTTCCTGCAGGTTTTCCGCCGACATCATTACATTTTTACGTTCTTCAAAATACGTGCGGTAATTATAATACATCTCCAGTGAAATCGTACGGGCACGGGTTGCTTTACCCGTTGAAATATTCAGTGCATTCAGTGCGGAAATATGATCATCGAGCATCGGCAAAAGAATCTCGTTCGCATACTGCTCTTTCTCTTCAACACTTTTCTTGTTATGGAAGGCCGTTGAATGTTCGTCCAGTTCAGCACTGTTGTCATTCAGCACATCGATCAGCTGGTTAATCTCATCAATCTCCTCAGCGGTTTCCGCTGATTCGATAATATTGTCGCGTTCTTCCTGATGTGTAATAAACGACTGGCTTAAAGAAACGAGCTGTTCGTTTGAATCAATGGATAAGACATACGAGTTTAAAAACGATGACATCTGCCTTGTAAAATCCTGTTTTACCTTAACACTCTCACTTAAAGTACTGTGCAGTTCCTCAAGTTCGCTGTTTGTCACTTCGATGCCGTCGAGTTCCTCGGCCATGCTCTTTGTGATCGGCACGAGGGTTTCATCGACTTCAGTTTTTAAGTTCTGCAGATATTCGATATCCGTCTCGCCATCCCCGTAATACATCGTCTGAAGTTTTGTAAAATCCATATTATTTACAGTTTTATTAAATTCATTATTAAGTCCGGTCAATTTCTCTGTACTTTTTTCATAAGTATGTAAATCAGCTTCCAGATTATTGCCGCATGCTGCAAGCACTGCTATTAAAAGCAGCATCAGCGGTCGTAAAATCAGCGATTTGCCATTCATATAAGAACCTCGCTTTATGAATAATTTACTTTCTTTTAATACGGTATATTATATCATATATTATGTTAGTTTAAATTTTTTGGTATTTAAACTATAATATACAGTAAGTATGATTTGAGAGGACAATTGATTTGGATAACTTACAGCTTACCCAGGAGCTTAAAAAGATACTGACTTCATCAGCCGTTAAAGTTGATGAACCGTTAAATAAATATACTTATACAAAAACAGGCGGTGCGGCTGACATATACGTCGAAGCCGGTTCTATCGATGACACGGCAGCGGTGATCAGGTTCGGTAAGAAAAACAATCTTCCCGTTACATATCTCGGCAACGGCTCGAACATTATTATTCGGGACGGCGGCATACGCGGCATTGTCGTCAGCCTGTTAAACCTGAACCGTATTTCTGTCGACGGCGTTACGCTGATTGCTGAAAGCGGTGCGGCAATTATCGAGGCATCACAAACGGCACTGAAGCATGAACTTTCAGGACTTGAATTTGCATGCGGCATTCCGGGCTCAGTCGGCGGTGCGGTCTATATGAACGCAGGCGCCTACGGCGGCGAAGTCAAAGACTGTCTGAAGCACGTTACTGCCATTAATGAAATGGGCGAGTTTGTAACGCTGACACTCGATGAGCTTGAGCTCGGCTACCGTACGAGCCGCGTGCAGACAGAACACCTCGTTGTGGTTTCTGCCGAATTCGAGTTATCAAATGAGAAAACACACGAAGAAATTAAAGCAGTCATGGACGAACTGACAGAAAAACGCGAATCCAAGCAGCCGCTCGAATACCCTTCATGCGGCAGCGTGTTCCAGCGCCCGCCGGGCAACTTCGCAGGCAAGCTGATCCAGGACGCAGGACTGCAGGGCCACCGCATCGGCGGTGTCGAAGTTTCTAAAAAACACGCTGGCTTTATGGTCAACGTCGACGGCGGATCAGCAAGCGACTACGAAGAATTAATTAAACACGTACAGGATACAATCCAGGATGAATTCGGTGTTGTGCTTCACCGTGAAGTCCGCATCATTGGAGATAAACTGGAAAAATAGAATCTGATTCAGACCGGCGAATATTGAATTCGCCGGTTTTTTTGCTGCGCTTTTAGTGCAGCTTCGTGAAGGGAAACAGCATCATTGTATTACTGCAGGCTTACGCTATGCCCCGGAAAGCTGACGTACGGATTGCTTACTCTAAAGATAATTATATAAAAAACCGGAAACCCCTCAGGGTTTCCGGCCGTATATCATCATCATATTTAATTTTTATTCTGCTGTTGCTGCGTCTACTGCTTCATTAATCTCTTCAACTTGAGATAATGCAGTTAAGTAACCGCCTGAGTTTAAGTACCAGTTCTGAGGGTTCAGTTCATATACGTTGCCGTTTTCGATTGCGTCAACGCCTGAAGTCACTTCATTTTCCAGTACGTCTGATGATGTTGCCTCACCTTCAGATACTGCTGCACCGCGGTCCATTACAAGAATGATTCCCGGGTTGGTTTCTGCGATGAATTCAAAGCTGATTTCGTTACCGTGTCCGTCTGTTGCTTCTTCTGTCTGTTCACCTGCTGATGTGAATCCGAAGTCATTGTAAAGGAAGTCGTAACGTCCGCCTACACCGTGGAATGATAAGTTTCCGCCGTTAGTCTGAATGAACAGCATCGGCAGTTCTGATGCTGCAACTTTCTCGTTAACTTCTGCAAGTTTAGCGTCCAGCTCGTCTACAAGTTCCTGTGCTTTGTCTTCCACTTCGTACATTTCACCGATAAACATCGTCATTTCTTTAACGTCTTCAAAGTAGTTTGAGCTGTCTGCAGCAACGTGAATAATTTCAGCGTTAGGTGCTGCTTTTTCAAGTTCACCCACTACGTTTGAGTTTGCCTGACGGCCGTGAATCATAATGATTTCAGGATCGAGCGCTGCCAATGCTTCATAGTCCGGCTCTTTCAGTCCGCCAAGATTTACGTAATCTTCGTCTGATTCATATACATCAGAGATTGTGTTTCCAAGTGAAGCATTGTTTTCACCTTTTGGAAGTCCCATAATGTTTTCTTCAAGTCCAAGTGCTGCGAATGTTGAAGCGACACCAAGGTCAAATACTACAACTTTGTCAGAATTTTTTGGAAGTTCTACAGTTTCGTCGATTTGTGTCCCCTGGCCTTCTTCACCGCGTTCACCGGTTCCGATTTCGAATTGGTTGTCATAAGCAATTGTGCCGGCTGATGCTTCTTCTGAAGATTCTTCGTCAGCAGACTCTTCTCCTGCTGATTCTTCTGTACCTGTTTCTTCTGATCCTTCTTCTGTCGATGTATCTTCTTCTGAACCGCCGCTGCACGCAGCAAGTACTAAGATTACTGCCATAGTCAGTATTAAGTATAATTTTTTAAATTCCATTTTATCTCTGTTCTCCTCTTAATATGTTTTTTAGCCCCCACTAAAAAAATACTGCGCTACTTACTGAACACATTCGAATATCGAAACCTCACCTCCTTTAATGGACGCTGCTGTTACGCGTTGCCGATTAAATAGTTTGCTGCGAGTTCTGTCGAATCCCCTTCGATGACCCCATCGAAGTAGAAACAGATTCTGTGTCCGCAAATTGACTCTATATTAATTTCCATTTCATAGATGCCTTCAAGCACTTCTTTAGTAATTACTTCATTCGCTGTGCCGCTGATTGCAATTTTACCGTCCTTCAGCGCAACGATGTTATCCGAGTAGCATGACGCAAAGTTAATATCGTGAATAACGATAATAATCGTCTTGTTCTTGTCGCGGCAAAGTCTGCGCAGAATCTGCATAATCTGCACCGAGTGCTTCATATCCAGGTTGTTCAGCGGCTCATCGAGGAAAATGTACTCCGTATCCTGCGCAATTGTCATTGCGATATAAGCGCGCTGGCGCTGACCGCCCGACAGTTCGTCGAGATAACGGTCTTCAAATTCCTTCAGTCCCATATAGCTGATTGCTTCGTCGATGATTTCCTCATCTGTATCGTTCAGTCTGCCTTTTGAATACGGGAAACGCCCGAATGAAATTAACTCTCTTACTGTAATTTTCAGTTCGAGGTGGTTCGACTGCTTTAAGATTGTAATCTTTTTAGCGAGCTCACCGTGCGGCTGGGTGAAAATGTTGTCGCCTTCAAGTAAAACTTCTCCGCTATTTTTATCAAGTAAACGTGTGATCATTGAAATGACTGTACTTTTACCGGCGCCGTTCGGTCCGATAAGTGAAGTAATCTTACCCTTCTCTATGTCAATTGAGACGTCATCTACGACTGTTTTACTGCCGTATTTCTTAGTGATTCCCTTAACACTAATCATGTACGATTCCTCCTAAGCATTAAGTAAATGAAGTAAACTCCACCTACTAAATTAATAATAACACTTAATTCAATGTTATTCCCGAATACGAACTGCACGACCATCTGTCCGATGACCAGCGTAATAATGCTGATCAGTGCTGTACCGAGTATCAGGTATGAATGCCTGAATGTTTTCAGAAGTTCGTGCGCCAGGTTGACGACGAGAAGTCCGAGGAACATAATCGGTCCGACAAGCGCTGTTGATACCGAGACCAGTATCGCTACAATAATTAACAGTCCCGATACTTTGCGGTCATAATTAATGCCTAAGTTTAATGCATGATCGCGGCCGAGCGACAGAACGTCCAGCGCGCGGAAATCTTTAAAGATAATGATCAGCATCAGTATAACGATGATTCCCGTAATGCCGAGCAGCGATTCATCGATTGCATTAAACGAACCGAACAGCGTGCCCTGCAGAATTGAGAAATCTTCCGGACTGATTAAAATCTGCATGAACGTCGATAAATTCCCAAAGAATGTACCGAGTATAATACCGATTAAAAGCAGCAGAAATATGTTGTTTTTCGTTAGTTTAAATAAAAACTTAAAGACAAATAATGTAAACAGCACGAGTACACCCATACTTAAGAAGTAGTTGTACTGCGAGTTTAATAACAGCGGCGAGCTCACGCCCGCTAAAAATACGATTGCTGTCTGAATGAATGTGTAAACCGAATCCAGTCCCATAATCGACGGCGTTAAAATTCTGTTTTTAACGATTGTTTGGAAAATAACCGTGGACACGGCAATTGCTACTGCGACGATAACGATTGCAAGAATGCGTTTAAGTCTCGACGGCAGCTGATAAAAATATATGTCCGGATTTAATCCATATAGTGTGTAAAACGCAAGCAGTCCAATCGACAGGAGTGACAGCATAATAATCACTTTAGTATTCTTATGCATTTTTAACCCTCCTGAATATGAGGATCAGGAAAATGGCACTGCCGATTGTCGCGATCATCAGACCGACTGATACTTCATACGGCGCGATAATAATACGCCCGAGAATATCACAGATCATAACGAAAATTGCGCCCGTAACCGCTGTAATGGTCAGCGTGCCTTTCAGATGATCTCCCCGGAATATCGAAACGATATTCGGTACAATCAGTCCGAGGAACGGCAGCATCCCGACTGATACAACGACGATTGCCGTCATCGCAGCAGTTAAAAACAGACCGATGTTAACGATTAACTTGTAGTTCAGTCCGAGGTTCGTCGAAAAGTCCTCCCCCATTCCGGCCACAGTAAACTGTGCGGCATAAAGGAATACGATGATAAACAGCGGAATACTGATATATAGAATTTCATATTTACCCGATATAAGCGTTGAGAAGCTCCCGTGCATCCAGCCTGAAATCGCCTGGAGCATATCGGCACGGAGTGCAAGAAACGTTGACACACTTGCCACCACACCGCCGAGCATCATTCCGATAAGCGGTACAAATATAACATCTTTAAATTTAATACGCGTAATTATACTCATGAACAGCATCGTTCCAAGCAGTGCAAGCGCGACTGCGAAAAATAATCTGCCCATCATGCTGATCGCCGGGAAAAAAATCAGTCCCAGTAAAATACCAAGCTGTGCCCATTCTGTCGTTCCTGCTGTCGTTGGAGATACGAACTTGTTACGTGTCAGCTGCTGCATAACGAGCCCGCATACTGCGAGCGATGCACCTGCGATGATGATTGACACGGTCCGCGGCATGCGGCTATGTATAAGAATAGACATCTGATTTTCAGTTAAAGTGAAGATGTCCGTAATATGTATTTGGCTGACTCCGACAAACATAGATAGTATTGATAGTACGATCAGTAGGAAAATTAATATATCTAACCTAAACAACTTCTGAATCATGTCTTCCCACCTTAATTGAAAATGATTATCACTGATAACCATACATGCATTATACACTGTCAGAATTTGCAATTCAAACCCTTTATGTATATTTATTGTTTATTATAAAAATAAGCTGCCTGTAAGGCAGCTCACCCGGTCCCGTCTTAACTGATAATGATTGTTTCCCCGGTCGGTATATCTTTATCGTGACTTAAAATTGCTTTAATTTTTTTAATTGCTTTATGATTCGCACGTTCTTCTTCGGTAGTTTTATACGTCGGACGGTAACTTAATGCATACACGTCGACATCTTCGCGGCGCAGCTCGACAGATGTTGAATGCGTCAGCGCCTCAATCGCACCCGTTACTGTGTAGTACAGGTTGCGTTCAAACACTTCTTCAAACGCGGGTTCGATAACGTTAATAATCTTCGCATCGTTCTCAACTTTTAATAACGGACGCAGCGTGCGGATTCCGAGGTAAGTCCCCCACACGTGCTCATACATCACATCGTTAAACTCGTTAAAGCTGACGTTGTACACCGTTTTATCGTCTGTGAAAATGGAGTGAACAAGAATGATGCCGTTCAGCGACTCATAGTTTTCTTCAATCTCATCGACGATATCGAGCCAGTCAATTTCCTTCGACTGTTCCAGCAGAACGATTTTATGCTGACCCGGCGTACCTTCGAGCGTTTCATACACTTCTTCAAGTTCGGCGTAATCAAGCCCTGCCAGTATAAGGTTCGCATTATTCTGAGCTAATTCCAGCGCAGTCTCCCTGCCGAGCAGAGTGGCTGCACCCGACACGATATAAGTTTTACTTGTTAGATCCATAATATCCTCCTAGAATTGCCCGTAGTATTACTATAATAATACACTATTATTCAACAGTCACGGATTCTTCAGGCATTGTGTGAAGCTGGAAAGCATCGACATGTGCAATCACACTGTACTCGCCCGGTTCTTCAAACGTATACTCAAGCACATACTCGCCGTTTTCCGAATGTTCCACTTCAATCATTTCAAGTGATTCGTCACCTTTCAGCACTTCGAACATCACCTGGTCAGCATCAGTGACATCCTCTTCGTTTGAAGTCACGTGAGCAGTAAACTCTGCAGCTTCACCCGATGAAATGCTTTCAGGCGTCTGCAGATCCACCTCAAGTGATCTGATTTCATCGTTTGACGGACTGTCGTGATTCATATCGCCGTGATTTTCGCCCTCATCAGAACATGCTGCGAGTGTTAACCCTGCTAGCAGCATTGCTGATAAAAGTCCTGCTTTGATTTTCATTTATGTATCCCCATTTCCAATAATTCTCTCCCATTAATCATACATTATTTGGGGGTAAGTTTAAATTCATGCTCATGACATTTTTATGACTGGAATGTAAAGATTTTGGGGAGGGAGGTGGTTTGGTTTGGCTTTGGGCCGTCGTCGCTCCCACGTTGGTCCAATATCGCGGGTTTGACCCGTCGTCGCCCCCTCGTTGGTCCAATAAGCCGGATTTGGGCCGTCGTCGCTCTCTCATTGGTCCAATAACCCGGGTTTGACCCGTCGTCGCCCCCACGTTGGTCCAACAACCCGGGTTTGATCCGTCGTCGCTCCTACGTTGGACCAACAACTCAAATTTGACCCGTCGTCGCTCCTACGTTGGACCAACAACTCAAATTTGACCCGTCGTCGCTCTCACGTTGGTCCAATCACCCGGGTTTGATCCGTCGTCGCTCCTACGTTGGACCGCAACCATCAGCAGCACTCCCACCAACCAAAAAATCCTCCCCCGGCTTTCCGGGGGAGGATTCAAATATTTTAATCGTTAAATACGAAGTCTTCGTCGCGTAACGGTTCAACGTTTAACGCAAGGACATAGCCGTCACCTTTAACACTGAAGAAGTCGTGGTTCTTCGTCGTCGTATCGAGTGCGTTCTCGATGATCGGGTTGAAGCCTTTTTCTTCAAAGTAAGGTTCAAAGCCTAAGTTTGCCAGTGCCTTGTTGGCGTTGTACTGAAGGTAGTTCAATACATCGTCAGTCAGACCGAGCTTGTCGTACAGGCTCTTCGTGTAAACGACTTCGTTCTCGTACAGCTCGTCGAGCAGTTTGTACATCGCTTTGTCCGCCTGCTCCTGCTCTTCTGCTGTCAGTTCGCTCTTCATTTCCTGTGCATCGAGTCCGGTGAAGACACCGTGAATCGATTCGTCCAGTAAAATCTTACGGATAATTTCACCGCTCGTTGTCATGCGGCCGTTCCCCGCTAAATAAAGCGGATAGTAGAATCCTGAATAGAATAAAAACGATTCGAGGAAGACCGATGATACGCGTGCCATATATCTGTCGTAGGCTGACGGGTTTTTATCGAGTAATTTATAGTAGTTTGTAACAATTTTGTCTGCTTTAAATTTTAACTGTTCGTTTTTCATAACCCAGTTATCCAGTAAATCATCTGTTTCTTTAGTCGGCAGCAGCGTCGTAAAGATGTGCGAGTATGATTTTGCGTGAACCTGCTCCATCATGCCCATAAATGAGTAAACTGCTTTTTTACGCAGATCAGGAGTATGCAGCATAATCAGGGGCATGCCGTCATCTGCCTGATGTGTATCCAGTCCTGTTAAACCTGCCAGTACCTTTTTAAAAGTATCTTTCTCATCGTCGGACAGTCCTGCCCATGACGATAAATCTTTTGACACTTTAAACTCTGTCTCGACCCACATCTGTGAGATGTTTTGGCGCCAGAAGACATTAGTCATGTCATCTTCTTTGTTCCAGTTAACTGCAATCATTGTCTAATCTCCTTTATACTGCACAACTCGTACATTCTTCAACACTGAGTAATTTGTTTCTCGTGTAGTAGAGTGACTTCAATCCTTTATGATGTGCGTAGATGTAATATTTCGCAAGCTCTCTCGTTGAGATTTCCGAGTTTACGTAAAGAATCGTACTGATTCCCTGGTCGATATGCTGCTGAATTGTCGCAATCATATCGATTAATTTCATCTGATCTGTATTAAACGCGCTCTTGTAGTACCACATTGACTCTTTCGATAAGAACGGCATCGGGTAGAACGTTTCGGAGTTGCCGTAAGTTCTGCGCTCGATCATATCTACGATCGGCATTACCGAGCTCGTTGCGTTCTGCACGTAGGAAATACTCTGTGTCGGTGCAATCGCAAGTCGGTACGCATGATAAAGTCCGTGCGCTTCAACTTTCGCCTGCAGCTCCGCCCAGTCTTCTTTCGTCGGTACGTGAATGTGCTCAAACAGTTCTGCAACTTTGTCCGACTCAGGTTTAATATCTTCCTCAGTGTAGCGTGTGAAGTATTTGCCTGTCGCATAGTCTGAACGTTCGAAGTCTTTAAATGTTACACCGCGTTCTTTAGCGATTTCCATTGATTTTTCGATCGAGTGGAAGTTCAACATCATGAAGAACACGTTCGCAAAGTCTCTTGCTTCCTGGGATTCGTAAGAAATTTTATTTTTTGCGAGGTAACCGTGAAGGTTCATCGCGCCAAGTCCTACAGAGTGCAGCTCATCGTTTGCTTTCTTAACGCCCGGTGCGTTTGCAATTGAAGTATCGTCACTTACAAGTGTCAGTGCTTCGATACCTTCATGTACAGTTTCTTTCACTTTCCCCGAATCCATTACGTTCGCAATGTTCATCGAACCAAGGTTACATGAAATGTCGCGTTTGATTACATCGTCTGTACCGTAGTCGTTAATTTCGGATGTTTCCTGCAGCTGGAAGATCTCAGTACATAAGTTACTGATTTTAATCTGTCCGATATCGCCGAGCGGATGTACTCTGTTCGCATTGTCTTTGAACATTAAGTACGGGTAGCCCGACTGCAGCTGCGTCTGGGCGATTGTATTTAACATATCGCGCGCATCGTATTCGCGTTTTTTAACGTTGTCATTCGCCACAAGCTGATCGTACATTTCGTCCATGTCCATATCATCAAGTGCCACACCGTATTCACGTTCCACCGTGTGTGGTGCGAATAAGCTGAAAGGTTTGTTGTCGCGTGCCAGTTCAAAGAACTTCGACGGTACAACGAGTCCTGTCGAAATTGTCGACAGACGGATATCTTCATCCGCGTTTACTTTTTTCGTATCGAGGAATTCAGGCAGGTCATAGTGGAAGATGTTTAAGTAAACAGCACCTGCACCCGGACGCTGACCCAGCTGGTCCGCGTAGCTGAATCCGCCTTCCAGCGACTTCGCTACAGGAAGTACTCCCTTGGCTACACCTTCGATACCTTTAATCGCTTCACCGCGTGCACGGAGTTTTGATAAGTTAATCGCAACACCGCCGCCGATTTTACTTAACTGCTTCGCAGTCGAGTCGATATAGTTGATCGAGTTCAGTGAATCGTCAACTTCAAGCAGGAAACATGAAACCATTTCACCGCGGCGTGCGCGGCCTGCATTCAGGAACGTCGGCGTTGCCGGCTGGTAACGCTGCTCCATCATCGAAGTGATAAAACGCTTCGCAGTCTCGATATTTCCTTTGGCAAGGTACAGGCTGACGATGACTACGTGCTGTCTGTAATCTTCCAGGTACTGTTTTTTATCGTTTGTTTTTAATGTGTAGTCTTTAAAGAACTTACTCGCTGCCATGTAGCTCTTGAAGTTAAACTCAATAGCACCTGCATGATCAATAATATCCTGAAGTGCAGCTTCGCTGTACTCCTGGAATAAATCGTAGTAGAAATCGTTATCCACGAGGTAGTGCAGTCTTTCAAGCTCCGACTCAAAATGAATCGTCTTCGCTTCGACTTCTTCCATAAATACATCAAGCGCCTCAAGGTCTTTTTCAAGTTTGTAGAAACCTGTTTCATCGCGCTGTGTGACTTCGTTGTTCAGTTCAACGTGGTTATATGTTTTCTCATCCAATACTTTCATGCAATTCCCCTGCCCTTTCTAATTCAACTACAAATTGTGCGCGCTCTTCCGGAGTTCCGTGAAGCTCGAACTTCATTAACAGCGGTACGCTGTAGTCGTTACTTATATACTCTCCTGCTCTGGCAAAGTTCTGCCCCCAGTTGCGGTTGCCGCTCGATGCGACAGCGAACATATTATAGGAGTTAATCTTTAAAAATTCCTTAACAGTATCAGGCACAGCTCCAAAGCCGTATGTCGGTGTGACTAAAATAAATGTATCGTCGATTTTCTCTCTGACATTGGCGGCTGTTATTTGATATAATTCATAGGTGTCTGGAATGTCCATACTATTTAAGAAGCGACGGATATTACCTGTCATCGAATAATAAGCAATAATCACTTTGTCATCTCCTTTCAAGGATAGCATAAACCGAACGTATGTTCTATGTTTATATTTATTCTATACTTGCTTTTTCCGGCTATATTTGGCAATACCACTACATATTGTGTTTCAAACTCTTTATCAGCACAATATCTATGGTTTAACATGTTCTATAATCTCATATTAAAATGCTTCAGGCAATGTTAAAAAATGGATAAGATAAAAATTTCATGCCTAAAATTTTTATTCGGGGAGCCGTAATGCACGGTGGATATGTGATAAACAGATTGAAAATTTTATCATAAAAAATTAACGAAACTTTTCCCCTGTCTATTTGATGAAAATAGTGAAATTATCGTACAAATAAATTTGGAGTGTTGTTAATGAATAATGTTGTAAAAGGTATCATCGCTCTGATTATTTCTTCTCTTGGATTCAGTCTGATGTCCCTTTTCGTAAAATACTCAGGTGATCTGCCGACTGTGCAGAAAACCTTCTTCAGAAATTTTATCTCGATGCTGATTGCGCTGGCACTCGTTCTCTATTACAGAGAGAGCCTTTTTGGCAAAAGGGAAAACCAGGGCTGGCTGCTGCTCCGTTCAGCACTCGGACTGTTCGGAGTACTGTTAAATTTCTTTACCATCGACCGGATGGTGCTGAGCGATGCCGACATTCTGAATAAACTGAGCCCGTTCTTTACTATAATACTCTGCGCCGTATTTTTAAAAGAATACATACTGAGATTCCAGATAATCTCGATTATTATAGCTCTGATCGGTGCGGTGTTTATTATTAAACCGTCATTCTCGAGCGATACGATGTACGCGCTTATCGGAGTGCTCGGCGCTATATTCGCAGCCGGTGCCTATACCGTGCTCCGGATTCTCGGAAGCCGCGAGAAATTTTATACGGTAGTATTCTACTTCTCGTTCTTCTCGACCGTTGCGCTGCTGCCGTTCTTTATCTACCAATTCGAACCGATGACGGTGAGCCAGTTCTGGATGCTTGTGCTGGCGGGCGTATTTGCCGCCGTCGGACAGTTCGGCCTGACCATTGCATACAGCTTCGCACCGGCGAAGGAGATTTCAATCTTCTTCTACTCGACGATACTGTTTACCGCACTGTTCAGTATAATCATCTTTAACGAAGTTCCCGATATGCTGTCGATACTCGGTTATATCATTATCTTCTCGGCGAGTTACTACATGTATATGAAGAACCGCCCGGTGAAATTAAAAGTTGTCGGTAAAAAAGCAAGATAGAAATTTTTTGGATCCCCCGTTTTGTGTGAGCGGGGGATTTTTTGGTTGGGTTGGGTTGGGTTGGGGAATTGAAGGCGTCCGGAGTAATATATCAGGGATAAAGATCTCATATCGGGAAGAGGGATGTCTAAGTGACTATGAGCGCTCTTCATTGTTACGATGGCGCGCCTAAGTGACTATGAGCGCTCCTCATTGTTACGATAGCGCGTCTAAGTGACTATGAGCGCTCCTCATTGTTACGATAGCGCGTCTAAGTGACTATGAACGCTCCTCATTGTTACGATAGCGCGCCTAAGTGACTATGAGCGCTCCTCATTGTTACGATAGCCCGCCTAAGTGACTATGAGCGCTCCTCATTGTTACGATAGCGCGTCTAAGTGACTATGAGCGCTCCTCATTGTTACGATAGCCCGCCTAAGTGACTATGAGCGCTCCTCATTGTTACGATAGCGCGCCTAAGTGACTATGAGCGCTCCTCATTGTTACGATAACGCGTCTAAGTGACTATGAGCGCTCCTCATTGTTACGATAGCGCGTCTAAGTGACTATGAACGCTCCTCATTGTTACGATGGCGCGCCTCCTCCCCGTCAGCAACATCCCCAAAATCAAAAACCGGGACTCCCCAGAGTCCCGGTTTCCACAGTCAATCATATCAATTTTATCCGCTCGTCACACCGCTGCCGCCGTGTTCCCGGATTTCTTCCAGGAAATACGGGCAGTAGTGTTTAAGTTTGTAGTTGCCGACGCCCTGGATGTGCATCATGTCCTGTTTCGACTGAGGCATTTTCTTCGCGAATTCTTTCAGTATCTGATCTGTAAAGATCGCATCTTCGTCCAGTTTATGTTTGTCTGCGAGGTTCTTACGGGTGCTGAGCAGTTTATCGTATAATATTTCGTTCGGCGATGAGTCGGTCGAAACGTTCACGCGCTCGTTGTAATGTTTGCGGTACGGTACCGTGTACAGTTTCACCTTACGGTTCAGTATATCGAGACTTTTCTCAACGAGGTGCATGCGATTGCCGGCACAATGCACATAGCCGCGCATAATCAGTTCTTCAACGAGATGATTCACGTCGCTCGTGCGGTATGAATCGAGTACGCCGAAGCGTTCCTGCGAATCCAGGCCGCGTGCCACGATATTATCGGCATTCTCGCCGCGCAGCACCTGAATGACAAGTTCTTTCGACAGCTGCCCGTCTGTTTCCTGGACCAGTTCCAAAATCAGACGCGCCTCCGATGTCATCGGCTCGGTGCGCTCGGCTGACAGACAGCTCGAACACTGGCCGCACGCTTCCACATACTCGTCGTGGTTAAAATACTTCACGATAAAACTGCTCAGACATTTGCTCGTCTTGTTGTACTGCAGCATCAAATCGAGTTTTTCGCGCATATGGTCCTTGTACTGATCCGTCGCGGTCGCACGGTCGATAAAGAACTGCTGCAGGTTGACGTCCCGCTGTGTCGACAGCAGTATACAGTCACTCGGCCGGCTGTCACGGCCGGCACGCCCGATTTCCTGGTAGTAGCTCTCGAGGTCTCCCGGCAGGTTGAAGTGAATGATATAACGGATATCCGGCTTATCAATCCCCATACCGAATGCGTTCGTTGCGATGACGATTTTCACTTCATCCGACACAAATTTCTGCTGGTTGTCGTTTCTCTCTTTTTTGCCGAGCCCGCCGTGGTAAATTACGTTTTCAATATTATTGTCCGTTAAATACACAGACAGTTTTTCCACTTCGGCACGCGTCGAAACGTAAATAATCCCCGACTGTTCGAGACGTTCTTTTATATAGGATAAAATAAACTGCTCGCGCTGGTACGTGCCGTTCACAGACAGTTTTAAGTTGTCGCGTCTGACGCTCGTTTTAAAGACTGCGTTGTTTTTAATGTTCAGCAGTTCCTGTATGTTCTCTTCCACTTCTTCAGTTGCCGTCGCCGTCACCGCAATAATCTGAACGTCCGGCAGCAGTGCCTTCAGCTCGGGAATAATACTCTGATAGCTCGGTCTGAAATCGTGTCCCCATTTGGAAATACAGTGCGCCTCATCAAATGCAACAAACGGTATTTCCGCATGACGGACCGCTGTTTTAAACTCTTCGTTATTAAAACGCTCCGGAGCCACATATAAAAACTGCAGTTCCCCGCGTACAAGGCGTCCCATTACATCGTTCAGGTCGCGCTTTGCCATTGTCGAGTTGATGCATTCCGCACTAATACCGCGGCGCTTCAATGAATCCACCTGATCCTGCATTAAAGAAATCAGCGGTGAAATGACAAGCGTCGTGCCCTCGAACATTAAGCCCGGGATTTGATAGCACAGCGACTTACCCGAACCTGTCGGTAAAATGCCCAGTGCATTATCACCCGCTAAAATGTTTTCGATGATTTCCTGCTGGCCGTATCTGAATTTTTCATACCCAAAATATTCTTTTAAGATGGCTTCCATAAAATATCATTCCTATATTTATGTATGTCGTTCTTATATAATTTATCTGCTACATTATACATTATTTTTATTAAAGTTTGTTGTAATTTGCGTTAATAAACACACGAAAAAATCTCCCGTCTGCAGTTTGCACCATTCAGTGCCTGCTGAAACAGGAGATTTATAATATTAGTGTAAATGTTACATTTTTTCTTTTACGAGTTCTTTTGAAATTTTGTAGTCGATCGCTTTAAACAGACTGTTCACCCATAAATAGTGACCGTACGTTTCCGCGTGGGCATCGCTGATATCCACCGCTTTAAATTTAATTTTAGAACCGCGGCGCTTCTGGCCGAGTTTGTGCATGTGGTAGCTCGGAATTGTCCCGATATGTGCCAGTTCCGTTTCCTGCCCGAAATCGTTCAGTGCGATAGTCGGCAGACCGTTTTCGAGATAAACGCCGCCCAATACGCCCGGATTCACACAGGCAGGTGCCTTAAACTCAATTTCCTGTCCTTCGACAGACAGCTGAATGCGGTTCTCCTCCTGAGTTACAGTGTATTCGCGCTCTTCGAGACGCTCGTACACTTCAGCAGGTACATCCGGACGCTTCACGATGTGATAAGTATCCGATAAGTAGACTTCGACAAGTGAATAGATGCCGATTCCCCAGCTGACTTTACGCTTGTTGTTCATCATGTGGAAAATTTCATCGTGCAGCGCTGTGTAGTTGCGGCGCATAATCACTTCATCGCCCGACTTCAGCACGTTTGACTTTTCAACAGCAATGCCGCCGGCAATTGCCAGGTACAGTCTGTTGCCGCGCGTTGACCCCTGGAACGATAAAACATCTCCGCGGTCCACGTGATAAATACGGTTCGGCTGAATGTCATCGTCGCTGACGCGGCCGTTAAAATCCCCGCCCGAA
Organism: Jeotgalicoccus saudimassiliensis; assembly: GCF_000756715.1. NCBI lineage: Bacteria > Bacillati > Bacillota > Bacilli > Caryophanales > Staphylococcaceae > Jeotgalicoccus > Jeotgalicoccus saudimassiliensis. Next base: position 158,047 of record NZ_CCSE01000001.1, on the reverse strand, counting down.
TACGCGATGATTGTCGGTTCCGTAAACTGGATGACAGCAGGCTGCCCCGACATTTCAAGCGTCGGTTCATTGACATCGTTGCCGACAAGTTTGTTTGCAAGCATCGGTGACAGGCTGTCGACCGCACCGTTGTATTCATTATTTTTCTGTTCAGTATTTGTCTGTTTTTCGACCGTCTGCAGAATCGTTAACAGACCGCCCTCCTGAATAATTAAGCTCATCTTATTTACCCCCGCTTACACTGCCGAGTACAGGCTCTACTACAGAAATAATATAAGCCGCCGGCTCAATTGTATTTTCGTTTTCCATTACTTCGACCGGGTCATAGTAAAAGCTGACTGTATTTTTCGTAAATACCGTGTCACCGATATAAGGATTATTAATGTTCAATCCGTCTTTATCGTACTGCGCTTTAATATTTTTAATGACTGACGCATCTTCCTGGTACGTGATTACTTTATCTCCATTTGCAAAAATCATGAGTCCACTCCTCTTATCGGTAAAAGAATTCCAATTCGCCTGCAACGTATTCCGTAAAGTTGCCCATGGCGATGCCAAAAACAATTATTGCAATAATGACGCCGACGAAACCGATTGCGATTCCGACGATTTTAACATCATTTTTCAACAGGTACGTGACTACAAAATGCGTCAGTACAACAATTGCAACAATGAGTAAAATTAAAAGTATTGTAAACATAAGCCACCTCATTCCGCGAGTGTGATTGCCACCCATTCCCGCGCACTGTTTATCATGAATAAGTCAATTTGACCATTTTCGTATTTATAACGCAGATCCTTCATCGTTATGTTCTGTTCAGTGATTTTCTGCTCATCAATCAGGGACTGGCGCATGACACCGTTCAGGATGCCCGCGGACAGCGGAGGCGTGTAAAACGCGTCCCCTTCCTTAATGACGATGCTGCCGATATTAAACTCTGTAATATCTAAGTTATCATTATAATATAAAACGACGTCAGAATCATTTGTTTTCCCGCCGTACTGATGTCTGACCGTTGTTTTATGCGCGATAAAATCCGGTGCCCCGTAGAGCGGCGCTGACGCAAGGACAGCTGTCACCGGCTGCTTGTTCTCAGCGAGTGCGGCGTGCGAAATGTTCAATTCACCTTCACGCGACAGCGTCGCGCGGAGTTTAAACACACCGGAGTCAATGCTGTTTTTTTCTATATAAGACTGCAGCGCCTGTATGAAATCCGGTTTCCCGAACTTAAAGTGCGCTGCACTGTTGTTTAATCTCTTCGCGTGGTAATCGAGACGCTGGATTTTACCGTCCTGTAAACGCATCGTCTCGATGAGTTCGTACTGCCCCTGCTCCAGGAATGATGTTTTGTGCAGTATTTCCTCGAACTCGGCAGACGGAATCGAATCGTATGTAATCCCCCCGCCCGCACTGTAAATATAACGGTCACCCGTAATTGTCAGCGTGCGGATCGGCACGTTGAACACGCATGACGCATCGGGATATAAAATCCCGAGCGCACCGCAGTAAAATCCGCGCGGCGTTTTCTCAAGTTTTTCAATCAGCCGCATCGTCATTTCTTTCGGAGCCCCCGTAATCGATCCGCACGGGAACAGCGCATCAAACTCACCGCTTAGCGTCACGTTATCTCTGACGTCCGCTTCAACTGTTGAAATCATCTGGTAGACTGTCTGATACTTCTCAATCGTAAACAGTTTCACCGCTTCTACTGTATCCGGCTTCGCTATTTTGGATATATCGTTTCTTAACAGGTCCACAATCATAACGTTTTCCGCCTGATCTTTTTTCGAGTGCCTTAAAAATTCATAGCTCTCCTGATCTTTTTCCGGGTCTTCCGATCTCGGCGCCGTGCCTTTCATCGGCTTCGTTTTGATTCGTCGTTCCGGATCCATTTCAAAAAACAGTTCCGGCGACAGACTCACGATCTGCCTGCCGTCATAATCGATATACATCGCGTAGTCACCGTTGTTCTGGCTGCTTAATTTTAAAAACAGCTGGTGGCTGTCGCCGCTGAAATCACCGTACAGACGCGTCGTGTAGTTCACCTGATATGTATGGCCGTCCAGTATGTAATTTCTGACCGCCTGTATATTATTCTCAATTTCTTCTTTTGTTTCGCTGAGTTCCGGTCTGCTCATCCGATACATTTCCGGCTGTCTGCCGCCTAAAAATTCGGCGTACGACACTGTTTTATCGTATATGCCGATGACGTAATCATCTTTTTCATAAGTAACGCCGATGACAGCGTAGTATCCTTCTTTCTGATAATGTTCCGCCCTGTCCAGTGCTTCGTCAAACGGCGTGCCGGCCGTAATGATTTCGACCGGATTCGTAAAGTACAGATTTTCGACTGTACCGTTCTTTTTAAACTTTGTATGTGCTCTCATGACTTTCCTCCACTGCAATTCGTATAAAGTTATTGAGCTGCGCTCTGCCGTGTTCCGATAAAATGGCTTCCGGATGATACTGGACACCGAATACCGGGTAATCCTTATGGCGGATTGCCATGTTCGTACCGTCTGCTGTCCGTCCGGCAATCTCGAAATCTTCAAGCTCGCCGTAACATGTTAATGAATGGTAGCGGCATCCCCGGAGCGGTGACGTCAGTCCTTTGTACAGTCCTTCACCGTCATGGTGCACGTCGTACGGATGGCCGTGAATCGGACGCTCACCGCGCGACACTTCTCCGCCGAACATATGCCAGAGCATCTGATGGCCTAGACATATGCCGAGCACCGGCAGTGTCTTATAATGTCTGTTTATAAATTCGATAACTTCCGGGCGGTCTTTTGGATGTGACGGCCCGGGAGAAATAATCAGTCCGATAATATTAAATTCTTCTATTAAATTATCGTCCAGCTGATCCGGTGTGACAACTTTAATACCGGCATTATATGGATTGCTCTCGATGTAATGAACGAGATTATATGTAAATGAATCGTAATTGTCTATCATTAATAAATTCACTGTTCTGCTCCCTGTATGTAATTTCCTTAATAATATCATATACAAATCAATTTAAATAACACTATCCGCATTGCCCGGGATGAAAAACTTCATACTCTGATGTAGACTTAATATTAATGAAGACAAATATCGTTACTTATTAAGAAGGGTGATCTATGTCTGCCACAAGGTCCAGAATATGGACAAGGGATTTTATCATTATCGTCATCGCCAACTTTTTTATTTTCACGTCGTTTCAGATGACGCTGCCGACGCTGCCGTTATACGTGCAGGAAATCGGTTCAAATGAAACGTGGGTCGGAATTATCGTCGGGATATTTACATTCTCGGCACTGTTAATCCGGCCGTTTGGCGGTAAGCTTCTCGATACGACAGGACGGGCGCCGGTATTTCTTATCGGCCTTTTGATTCTCGTGCTGTCTCTTTACTCACTCGCAATCAGTACGACAATACTCATTCTTGTTGTCGTCAGAATTGTGCAGGGAGTCGGCTGGGGACTGTCGAACACAGCATCCGGTACAATCGCGTCAGACCTCGTTCCAAAAGACCGGCGCGGGGAAGGTCTCGGATTTTTCGGGCTGAGCGGTAATCTCGCACTCGCAATCGGTCCGGCACTCGGACTGTTTTTAGTGAACCATATTGAGTTTTCTACACTGTTTATCATCTGCGGGACACTCACAATGATTGCACTCGTACTCGCATTGAACGTGCGCTACGTTAAACCGGAGCCGCTGACGGATTCTGAAATGAAGGAAGATGCCGCGTCCCGGACGCGCTTTAACTTCATTGAAAAAAGAGCACTGCCCGCATCGGCACTGTTATTTTTCATTACATTTACGTTCGGGGGCATCGCAACATTTCTCCCTGCCTACACATTTCAGCAGGGCTTCGCCCCCCACTACATTCAAATTTACTTTGTGCTGTATGCACTTGCCCTCGTCACGACACGTTTTTTTGCAGGACGCATATACGACCGGCGCGGACTGACGATTGTATTCATTCCGGGCATACTGTTAATCATTCTCGGTCTTACATTGCTTGCGATGCTCAAGAGCCCGGTATATTTATTTGCCGGCGCCATTTTATACGGACTCGGTTTCGGTACAGCCCAGCCCGCACTCCAGGCAACTGCGATAAATACGACACCGCTCAGAAAACGGGGCATGGCCAACGCTACATATTTTTCGGCATTTGACCTCGGTGTCGGCCTCGGGGCAATCACATTCGGTCTCGTCGCAGAGTATGCGGATTACAGTTCGATTTACTGGATCAGTGCGGCGAGCGGTGTCATGTCGCTGCTCCTGTTTTTCATACTGAAAAGTACGAAAAAAATTATATAAAATTTACGCGTGAATGTTTATTACTTTGAAAAACAGGCAATGTATTCAAGTAGAACACCGCATTTATTTATATATTTTCTAGGAGGTAATTAGAATGGGTTGGTTATGGACTATTATCGTCGGCGGTATTTTAGGCTGGCTTGCAGGTGTAATCGTAAGTAAAGATGTCCCATTTGGTATTATCGGTAACATTTTAGCCGGAATCATCGGTGCATCAATCGGTAACGCACTTGGTTTAGACATCGGGCCGACATTAGGCGGCATGAGCATTATCGGTACACTGCTTGGTGCGATTATTTTAATCCTTGTAGTATCGTTCATCTTTGGACTGCTTAAAGGAAACAAAAAAGCTTAAACACCTCATGATAACCAATACAGAAGATTACGGCGGAATTCCCGGTTGCGGGAATTCCGTTTTTTTGTGCAGTGATAATGAAATGACTGATTTAAACAGTGTCAAACCGGCTATTTTCCGCCCTGTTTGCTATAATCGGAACTGTATCACATCAATATTCAGGCAAGGAGTTTTACACATGAAGAAGTTTATCAACGCAACGATTTATGGTGATGCGGAGTCAACGGAAATTTTAGTTGAAAATAATAAATTTAAAGCTGTCGGCACAAACCTCGGCGATGCCGATGAGGTCGTCGATCTTGAAGGCAGACTGGTTCTGCCGCCTTACGTCGATCCCCACCTGCACCTCGATTATATTTTCTCCGGTCTCGGTGAAGGCAACGCGAACGTGTCGGGTACGCTGTTCGAAGGTATTCAGCGCTGGAGCGATAACAAGAAAGATTTAACAGAAGATAAAGTTCGCGAGTCCGCTTTAAAGGGCATTAAAAAAGAAGTGAGTCACGGCGTTCAGTACATTCGTACGCATGTAGACGTAACGGATCCAAACTTAACGGGAATGAAGGCACTGTTAAAGCTGCGTGAAGAGTTAAAAGATATTGTCACATTACAGCTTGTGGCTTTCCCGCAGGAAGGGTTTTTCCGTTATAAAGGCGGCCCTGAGCTCGTAAGAAAAGCACTTGAAATGGGGGCTGACGTTGTCGGCGGCATTCCCCACTTCGAAATTTCATATGAACACGGTGTCGAGTCGTTAAAACAAATTGTAGATCTGGCTTTGGAGTTCGACGTTATGATCGACATTCACTGTGATGAAAACGACGATCCGAACAGCCGCTTCCTGGAAGTACTGAACGCACTCGTTATGGAGAAAGACTACGGTGCGAAAACGACTGCCAGCCACACGACGAGCTTCGGTGCGGTTGAAGCGAGTTATGCAAACAAAATGATGGGGCTGTTCAGAGAATCGAAAATCAACTTTATTTCATGCCCGACAGAGAATGCGCACCTGCAGGGGCGCGGAGATGCGTATCCGAAACGCCGCGGTCTGACTCGCGTAAAGGAACTGCTTGAAAACGGGAACAACGTTGCATTCGCACAGGATTCCATCGCGGATTACTGGTACCCGCTCGGCAACGGCAATATGATGAATATTCTCGACAATGGGATTCATCTGGCGCACTACACACACATCGATGAAATCAACAAAGCACTTGATTTGATTACGTCAAACGGTGCGAACGTATTGAACATCGAAGATTACGGCATTAAAGCAGGCAACTCTGCAAACTTTATCGTCCTGGATGCACACGATGCATACGAGGCAGTTCGTGAGCGCGCCGAAGTGCTCGCATCAGTGAGAAACGGCGAGTACTTATTCAAACGCGAAGTCCGTAAAAATGAAATCGAAGTCGATTTTTTAAGTAAATAACAATAAAAAGACGCTGCACGGGTTTATTTAAAATCCCGTACAGCGTCTTTATTATTTTATGATCCCCATACTTCTTCGGAAATCTCTTTCACCAGCTGAAGTTTCGCCCACTGTTCTTCTTCAGTCAGATTATTTCCTTCTTCCGTCGATGCAAATCCGCACTGCGGACTCAGGCATAATCTGTCTTTATCGATGTATTTCGCCGCTTCTTCAATACGTGAAATAATCTCCGCTTTACTTTCAAGCTCAGGCACTTTCGATGATACGAGCCCGAGCACCACTTTTTTGTCACCGCTCACTTTTTCAAGCGATTCAAATCCGCCGGCACGTTCCGTATCGAACTCGAGATAATACCCTGCAACATTTTCCCTGCCGAATAACTCGTCTGATATTTTATCGTATGCACCAGATGATGCCCACGTTGAACGGTAGTTCCCGCGGCAGACATGCGTCGTAATCGTCAGTCCTTCAGGTTTTTCTTCAATCGCGCTGTTGTTCAGTTCAACGTATTGTTCGGCGAGGATATCGATCGTCAGTCCGTCCGTTCTATTTTTCCAGAAGTTCTCATCGACGATCATGCCCCACGTGCAGTCATCCAGCTGTAAATTCGTACAGCCTGCTTCATGCAGTTCCTGAATGAACGTGCGGTACGCTGCTGCGATATCTTTAACGAGTTCCGCCTCATCCGGATAAATGGCTTCCGTCGCTGCTTTAATTTCCGGGCGCGTCAGCTCTCTTAAAAACTGTGCCGGTGCCGGAATCGTCTGGCGCGCGATAATATCTCCGTCCGCAAACTGGTTAATATATTTAAAATGGTCGATAAACGGATGATTCTCACCGCTGATTTTGCCTGTCAGGCGCGCAGTCTCGGCTCTCGTTTCAATCGCAACGAAGTTATAGCCGTTTTCAACATCGGATTTTTCAACCCCGTTCAGTCCCCAGAAGAAATCGAGATGCCACCATGAACGGCGGAACTCCCCGTCCGTAATTGCCTTCAGACCGATGTCCTTCTGTTTTTGGACCAGATTTTTAATCGCTTCGTTTTCAACTGAAGTAAGTTCCTCCTGAGTAATGCTGCCCGCTTTAAAATCTTCACGTGCCTGCTTTAAATCAGCGGGACGTAAAAAACTCCCGACGTTATCAAATTTAAACGGTGCTGTTTTAACTGCTGTGACTGACATAACTGACCACTCCTTCATTTGTTATATGAATTTATAGTAGCACGGGGGCGGAGTAATAGCATTACCGTTTAAATTCATGGTTCGCTATAACTTTAAGCTATAACCTTATACGTAAATTAATTTAAACTCTTCGACGACGATCTGCTCATCTTCGCTGAACACGAGTCCCATTTCAGGGTACAGCCAGTTAAAGAAATCGATGTGTGCCTGTCTCCAGTAAGATAAAGACCGGTCGCCCTCGCCTTCTTTATAAGCGATTTCTTCGTCTGCGTCTTTAAAAGCAATCGTGTACACGTTCGTGTTTTCGATAATACATTTCGGTGTACTGTCAGCACCGAGCACGATACTGACATCACCAGCCCCGGGGAGACTTTCGTTTTCCACTTCATATTCTTTTAAACTGCTGCACGTTAACGTTTTCGTGCCGTTCGCTGTGAGTGCTGCAAGCTCATCCGGTTCTGCACCGAACGGCCATGCCGTATAGCTTTTTTCCGCGTATGCCGGATGCTTATTTATAAACGCGTTCCAATATTGTTCTGTATTCATTCAAAAATCATCCCATCTGCATTTCATACATTTTGTAATAGTCTTTGCCAAGTTCCATTAACGAATCATGATTGCCCTGTTCTTTAATTTCACCATTTTCAAGCAGTACAATTTGATCCGCATGCTGAATCGTCGACAGTCTGTGCGCAATAATAAATGTTGTCCGGTCTTTTGACACGACGTTCATTGCGTACTGAATCAGCTGTTCAGTTTCCGAGTCGATATTGCTGGTTGCTTCATCGAGCACGAGCACTGTCGGATTAAACGCGAGTGCCCGGGCAAATGAAATCAGCTGTCTTTCCCCGAGTGACAGCGTCGCACCCCGCTCTGCTAATTCCGAGTGAATGCCGTCCGGAAGACGCGCGATAAGCGGTCCCGCCCCGACATCTTCCAGCGCTTTTAATACTTCTCTTTCCGTAATGTTCTCATTGTTCAGCCTGACGTTATACAGCAATGTCCCGCTGTATATAAACGGATCCTGCAGCACAATCGACATAAAACGGCGGAGACTCTGTTTATCAATCTGCTTCGTATCGGATTCATCGAAGTAAATCGCGCCGTTCCCCGGATCATAAAAGCGCATGAGAAGATTAATAATCGAACTTTTGCCGGAACCTGTGTGGCCGACAAGCGCAATCGTTTCACCCTGAGCCGCATCGATATTAATATTTTTCAGTACATCCCGTTTACCGTCATAAGAAAAGCTGACGTTTCTAAATGAAATGTTGCCGCTGAACGTATCGAGTGCGTGCCCTTCTTCTTTTTCAGGTTCCGCATCGAGCATTTCCAGCACTTTGTCCGCTGCGACACGCGCCTGCTCGAATATGCTGAGCTGATTAATAATGTTAAACAGCGGGTTGAAGAATCTCGTAATGTAATCGACGAGCAGATACATCAGCCCGACTGTCAGTGCACCGGTACCGTTTAAAAATGCGCCTGCAAATATATACACCAGTATCGCAAACACGAGTGAACGGATTGAGTTCGCCAGGTTTTCACCTGTCAGACTTTCCAGTTTCACGAGACTGCTTGCACTGTCGTAGTATTCACTGTTGATTTTTTCAAACTCTTCTTTGATCTGGTCTTCGCGGTTGAACACCTGAATGATCGGCATCCCATTGATCGATTCATTAATCATGGCGTTCATATCGCTGTTTCTTTCGCGTTTAATATGATTGTTTTCATTGGAATATTTTTTATACAGCACACCCCATATAATAATTACCGGAATAAACAGCAGCATGACAATCCCTGTCCACATGTGAACGTAAAAGACGATTGCCGTAATGCTGAAAATCGTTAATATACTGACCATAAACATCGGAATAACCGAGGCAAACAGCTGGAGTATGGACTCAGTATCATTCGTAATTCTCGCCACCACTTTACCTGCCGGCAGATTATCAAAATACCGGATCGGCAGTTGCTGGACGTGTTTAAAGACGTCGAGACGCATCTGCTGAATCGCTTTCGTTCCTGCGGATATGAGCACAATCTGTGCAAAGTAGCTCGCCGCTGCGTGCATGAGTTTTATCGCAAGAAACAGTGCAATGAGATATAAAATCGGCCGGATTAAAATATTGCCCTCTCCAAGTTTAATATGGTTATCGATAATCGCTGCTGCGATCAGCGGGCCGGCGAGTTCAAAGCCGACCATTAATATCATGAGTAAAATGCCGCCTGAAAACATTCCTTTGTACTGCTTAACGTACGGCAGTAATCTGAGCATTTCCTTCATTACGACTCACCCCCTGTAATGAAATAATCGTTTTGTGCCGAATACCAGCCGCTGCCTTCAGACAGCTGCTCATGTGTGCCGGATTCAACTATTCTGCCGTTATCGAGCACGATAATTTTATCGGCATGATGCACTGCTGACAGGCGGTGCGTAATAATAATCGTCGTTTTGCCCAGACGGTTGTTTTTAATATGGTTAATAATTCTCTGTTCAGTCCGTGCATCGACGGCGCTTAACGCATCGTCCAGAATTAAAATATCGGGCTGTCTGATCAGACTGCGCGCAATTGAAATGCGTTGTTTCTGTCCGCCGCTTAACGACACCCCTTTTTCTCCGACGAGCGTATCGAGACCTTCCGGCATGCGTTTTAAATCTTCATCGAACGCACTCAGACGGATGGCTTCCATCATTTCCGCTTCTGTCGCATCCGGCTTCCCGAACATAATATTTTCTCTGACCGTGCGCGAAAACAAAATGTTTTCCTGGGAAACGTACCCGAGCTTCTCGCGCAGTTTCTCCCGGTTAAGATTTGAAATATTAATGCCGTCGATAACTAAATCGCCGGTCCCTTCCGGATAAATTTTTAACAGCTGCTTGATAAACGTCGACTTACCGCTGCCGGTCCTGCCGACAATTCCGAGCGTTTCGCCTTTGTTCAGTTCAATAGTTATATTTTCCAGACTGTTGTGTTTACCGGTCGGATATTTAAACGACACTTCGTTAAAGTTGAAATTCGTCTCTTTTACCGTCTCTTCCCCGCCTGCTTTTAAATCATCGGTCTCATCAAGCACATGCTGGATCCGGTCGTATGACGCATTGCCGCGCTCCATAATGTTAAACAGCATGCCGAGCGCAAACATCGGCCAGATCAGCATGTTCAGATACACATTAAATGTAATCAGTTCACCGACGGTAATCGCGCCGCTGTTAACGAGTACTGCACCGTAGCTGAACGAAATCGCAATACTGGATGACACGACGATAATCGTCAGCGGCTGAAAGAAAGCATCGAGTTTCTCGACTTTCATAAATTTATTTAAATAGTTATCCGTCAGACGTTTGAATCTGTTATTTTCAGCGTCTTCCTGCACGTAGCTGCGCGTCAGTCTGACACCTTCGACGACTTCCAGCACCGCATCGTTCATCACACCGAATGCTTCCTGTGATGATTTATGCCTTTTGTTAATCATTTTGCCGAGACGCTGTTCAATAATCGCAAGGAGCGGCAGCGGTATGAGCGCAAAGAACGTCAGCTGCCAGCTGATTGTAAAGCCCATCACCAGGACGATTGTCAGTAAAAATGTCGTGGCATCGAGCAGTGTAATAATTCCGAATCCCGTCGCCATATTGACTGTTCTGAGATCATTCGTTGCTTTCGCCATTAAGTCACCGGTCTTGCTCCGCTCATAAAAGCTCGGCGACAGGAGCAGAAATTTACGCATCAGCCTGCTGCGTAATATGGATTCGATTTTAATTGCCCCTTCAAAGAGCAGATAGCCCCACCAGTAACTGACCGTGTAGGATAAAATAATGACTGCTGCAAAAATAATTAATATATTGCGCGTCATTTCCTGCGTCAGTTCACCGTTGTTAATTAAATCGATAGTCCGGCCGATCAGCTGCGGCGGAATAATATCGAGTACGTTCGCAATCAGTAAAAAGATAACGATAAATGCATAACGCTTTTTGTTCGAGAAAATATACCAGCTGATTTTCCTGATGTAACCAAACATAATTCACCTTTTTCCCAAAGTTCCCCTTTGAATTATTCGTTTTTCCGTCCGTATCCCCTCGTAAAAGCGCAAAAAAGCGCGCACTATTAATGTGCACGCTAAAAACAGGCATAAAAATAGAGAGGATATGCCTCTCCATTTTCAAAATATATAATTATCCCGAATAATTTATAGTTGTGAAATTAGAGAGGTACCGATATTTGGTTGTGAAATTGTAATCTGTGTAGTTTTGTTGTGTAGAAATTTCATAACGCCTTACCTCCTGTTCATATTTTTGTCACAAATCAATCATAAATTATCTTCTTACAATTTGCAATAAGAATTTTCGAATAATTTAAATATTATAAAGTAAATGCAATTTTCCCCATCATGCCGGCTTTGTCGAGACGGTCGAACGCCTCTTTAAAATCTTCCATTTTATAAGATTTGTCCATTACCGGTTTAATGTTATGTTTTTCAATGAAATCAAGCATGTCGTTAAGCTCATCTGTACTCGCCATCGTCGAACCGAGCAGATTAAACTGACCGTAGAAAAATTTGCGCAGATCAAAATCGACGGTGTCTCCTGCAGAAGCTCCGAACGCCACTAAAGTGCCGCCGCGCTTCAGCTGGTCAACAGATTTGTTGAACGTTGCCGCGCCGACGCTTTCAATGACTAAATCGACTTTTTTCCCGTCGAGCTGTTCGTGCCAGTCACGTTCTGAATCAATCGCTTTATCGGCACCGAGTTTCAGCGCTTCCTGACGTTTTTCTTCAGAACGGGAAGTGATATAGACAGTCGCACCTGCAGCTTTGGCAAACTGCATGAGAAACGTCCCCGCACCGCCGGTTGCACCCGGAATCAGTACCGTCTGCCCCGCTTCAAGCTGACCGCGTGTAAACAGCGCACGGTAAGCTGTCATCGCAGATAATGCGAGCACACCTGCTTCCTCCCAGTTTAAATGCGCCGGTTTCGGTACGGCATTCTCTGCCGGAATCGTCATGTACTCTCCGAAAGTGCCGTTAAACGGAAAGCCCGTAATTTCAAACCCTTCAGGCGGCACCGCACTGTTTTTCTCCCAGCCGAGCGACGGATTGATAATGACTTCGTCGCCGACTTTAACATTTTTGACGCCGGCACCAATCTGCGCCACAACCCCTGCACCATCCGAACCGAGTACAATCGGCGGATCATTTTCGTTATGCCTCGCCGGGATAAATAAATCCCTGTGATTTAATCCGGCAGTCTTCATTTTCACGACGACTTCGCCGTCGTCGATTTTATCCTGTTCGACTTCACCGTACTGAATCCCTTCGAGACTCTGCACACCTTCATGGTATATAGCCTTCATTAAAAATAACCTCCTTCGTAATTGCTTACTTTGTCGGTTTGACAGTTACGCCGCCAGCTTCACTTTCCAGTGTCCAGTTCGCAGAAAGGATGTTTTCCAAATCCTGCTGCTGGTCTTTATCGAGTTCAAGACCTGAAATGACGAACTCATCCACCTGGTAATCCTCATCGGCAAACTTGCCGAATTTCATCTTGATTAAATTCTTCAGGCCGTTGAAAGTCAGGAACTTCACTTTGTAGCCGTCGTTCACAATCGCTTCAAAATCAGCATTTTTGCTCAGTTCCACTAAGGCATCAAAGTCCATATTTTCTTTAACAGCCTTGAATTCCTCAAGATCGTTGGCTTTAATATTTTGAATAATTTTATCATTGCTGATGCCATTTCCTCTTAAAGTTTCAATCGCATAAGCTTCCATTAACGTAATCGATTCCATGTGTGTGCCTCCTAAAATAATGTTAACGCCATTGTATCATTTAGAGGCTTTTATGGAATGATAAATGGCTTGGTGCGGCGAGATTCAGGTGTGATTTTTGTGCTTGTCGGCGCTCATGCGGCTGAATGCTGCGTTGCGGCTGTATGAAGATTCCGCTCATTGAGACAATGAATGGCTTTCTTCCCGATGAACGGCTCACGATGGGACGATTATCAATATTTGACTCAATGAGCTCACCACAATGAGAAGATACACAATTATCTTCCCAATGAGCAAGTCACAATGAGACAAAAAACAGTCTACGTCTCAATGTCGTTTATCAAAACTGTGTATTTATGGGTATAGACACATAAAGAAGGAGATTGATAATCATGAAAAGTCATTACATAACTATAGATAATACAAAACTGCATTACGTTACAGGCGGAATCGATGACGGTCCGGTCTGCCTGCTGCTTCACGGTTTTCCGCAAAGCTGGATTACTTGGCGTAATGTAATTCCTCATCTTGAAGAACATTATAAAATTATCGCAGTCGATCTAAGGGGTTACGGTGATTCTGACAAACCTGAAGGTATTGAAAACTATACAAATAAAATTATGGCTCAGGACATCGCTGAAATTCTCGCTGCACAAAATGTCACGGATGCTTACGTTGTCGGTCATGACCGCGGTGCACGTGTTGCACGCAGACTGGCCTATGACAATCCGGAGTTAATTAACCGCCTCGCTTTAATTGAAATTATGCCGATGGAATATGTCTATTCTTTATCGGCACAAGAAGCTGCGAAAAAATATTGGCACTGGGTATTTCAGGTTGTGCCTGATTTACCGGAGACTTTAATCTCAGGCAAAGAAGAAGAATATTTAAAATTTCTGTTAAGCCGGGGTGATGGTTTATTCGAACTATTAAGTTCAGATGGTTCGTGGGATGAGTATCTCTCACACTGGAAAAAGCCGGGAGCAGTAAAAGCAGCATTGAGTGATTACAGAGCCTCGTACAAATTTGATTTACCGGAATATCAGGAAAAGCTGGAATCAGCAGACAAATTAAATATAGATACACTGCTGCTTTGGGGAGAAAAAGGCAATCTGTCCGGCCTGCCGGTTGAAGATATATGGCAGCAATCCATAAATAACGTGACCGGCTATGAACTTAAAAGCTGCGGTCACTACCTGCTTGAAGAAAAAGGCGAAGAAGTCGCACAGCATATTCTTGAATTTGATAAATAACAAAGCAGTCTTGCTGATATTCATTCACATGCGGTTGAAAACTTCGCTGCGTCCGGATGAGCTTGGTTCATGCGGTTGATAATTGCCTTACGGTCGTATGAAAACATCACATACGGTTGAATAATAATTTGCAGCCGGATGGAATAGTCTCATCCGGTCAATTGTTAATTTACGACCGCATGAGCAACAGCATGATTCGGATCCTGTTTACAACTAATTATTGTATAATGTAATAAAAACATACGTGAATAATTACACTCTACAATTTTAGGGGGATTACATGATAATTAAAAGTTACATTGATTTCTGGAAACGTATTTTCGACTTCACTGGAAGATCGACCCGTTCTGACTTTTGGGTACCTTTTCTGACTCACATTTTTATCTTTCTTTTCTTTTTTTACTTTGGAGCAATCATAGACGTTCCGCTTGGAAGATATGTTGTGCTGATTACGATGGTGCCTTCATTTACTGTAACGGTCAGGCGTCTGCATGATACAAATCGTACGATGCTGTTTGCAATCCTTTTTCCTATCAGTGCTGTCGCAGCGCCTATAGGAGGTGTTGTAGCTTTTATAGGAATGTTTGCCTGGGCCGGCACTGGCGGTACTAATACAATTGCTGCTGTATTAATAGTCAGCACATTAAGCCTTCTTCTCGGCGTGATAATCGCCCTGTACAGTTTATTCTTGTTCATCCTTCCCGGTAATAAAACATCGAATAAGTATGGTTCAGGCGGAAGCTGTGTCACATCCACTACAGAGATATAAAGACAAAAATACCGAAGTGAATCCATTCCTAAATTTATAAAACTCATGTGCAGTTCCAGAACTGGATTCTTTATTTTTCTGAAAATTGTGATAAAATTAATTTAAAAGAAGCTTCGTATTCCCCTTTATGATTTAAACGTTCTAATAATTTTTGGTACCAGGTTTCAGGAAACTAAACTTGAATATATTAGAAAGGGAGAGGAAAAAAATGCCGAAGGTTTCATGGTCAAGATTCATGTTCCTTACATTGCTGATTTTCGTATTGGGTTTGGCGGCATGTGACAATAGCGGCAGTTCAGACGAAGCATCAACTGATGATTCGGAGATGGCAACTGAAGAATCTGAGACTGCAACAGAGGAATCAACTGAGGATTCAGAGACTGCAACTGAAGAAAGTGCTGAGTCCGAACCAAAAGTGACTGAGTTTGAGCCGGCATTTCCGGAGCAAACAAGAGCACCTGCAGTAGAGACTGAAACAGAATTAAATGTAGAAGTTATTGCTGAGGGTCTTGGGGTGTCCTGGGGTATGGAAGAGTTTGATACAAACCGCTTACTTGTTACACAAAGAGATTCGGCAGAACTTCTTATTGTAAACCTTGAAGATGGTTCTGTTTCAGAACCAATCACAGGTACACCGGAGGTAAATAACGAAGATCAGGGCGGTTTACTTGATGTAACTATTGCACCTGATTTCGAAGAATCAAGATTAATATTTATGACATTTGCTCAAGATGTTGATGAGGGTACCTTAACTGCTGTCGGTAAAGGTGTGCTGTCAGAAGATGAGACATCGCTTGAAGATTTTGAAGTCATCTTCCAGGCAGAACCGGCGTATGATGGTACCTTACACTACGGCGGACGTATTATGTTTGATGATGATGGCAACCTGTTCTTAACAACCGGGGAGCGTTCAGATGATCCAATTCGCGAACGTGCGCAAGACTTAGATGCTTACCTGGGTAAAGTAATTCACATTACGCAAGACGGGGAAGCAGTAGATACGAATCCATTTATCGAAGATGAAGACGCACTGGATGGTATTTACAGCTACGGTCACCGTAATATTCAAGGTGTGGACTTCCATCCTGAAACCGGAGACTTATGGATTGTTGAATTCGGTCCGCAAGCCGGGGATGAACTGAATATTATTGAACCAGGTTCTAACTATGGATGGCCAATTGTGTCTTATGGCATCGAATATACCGGGGAATTAATCAATGATGGTATTTCAGAACACGATGCACAGGGCTTTGTTGAACCAAGATACTATTGGGATCCAACAAGTGCACCAAGCGGTATGTCATTCTATGATAACGATGCAATTCCTGAATGGGAGAACAACCTGTTCATCGGCGGTTTAGCACCGAACTATATCGTCCGTGTCGTCATTGAAGACGATATGATTGTCGGGGAAGAACGTCTCTTAACTGACGAAGGCGAACGATTCCGTGATATTCTTATCACCGAAGACGGCGCGCTTATTGCAGCCACTGATGGCGGTATGATTTATAAAGTTACTGCAGCAGAATAACTCCTAAATCAAAAAGACCGTAGCAAATCCCCATTTGCTACGGTCTTTTTATTGCTTAGTATTTAAAATCTTCTGCAGTGACTTCTTCTCCTGCAGCTATCATTACTGCGAGTTTCAATCTCGCTTTTTTGCTGTCGTACGAGCCACCATTTACAGCACCGTCTTTTTCGAATTTTGAAATCCCGCCTGAAAAGTCATACGCGACCTTAACGTCACCTTCGTCGGATGCGCTCGTAATTACAACTTTAATACCTGCATCAACTGCTCTTTTCACGCCGGCAGCCACGAAATCATTCGCATGCCCGCGCCCCATCGTTTCAATGACGAGCCCTGCAACTTTATGATCGATGGCACAGTCGATAAATTTCGCATCCGTACCTAATGCACATTTAATAATATCGACTTCCGGCAATTGCCCTTCTACATTATATGTATTGCTGTGAGCCGGATGCTGATAGATTTTCACATCGTGTCCGTCCACCAGGCCTAAATAACCGGTGCCTCCGCCGCCAAAACCGTCGACGTTCATCGCGCTCATTTTCTTCACGAATCTCGGCATGAATATTTTTGAGTTAAATAATACGCTGACGCCGATTTTAGCGGCATCGGCATCTGCAGCCAATGTAATCGAATCCTGGAGGTTCGCATAAGCATCGGTACCGATTAACTCCGGTCCGCGCTGTGAACCTGTAACGACAACAGCCTTCCCTGCCGGAATAACCTGGCTTAAGAAGTAAGATGTCTCTTCCAGCGTATCTGTGCCATGTGTAATAACGATACCGTCCACGTCATCATCCTCAAGTGCATTGAGCACTGCGTCTTTTATCGTTATCAGATTCTCGAATGTGATGGCACTGCTTGAGACTTTAATAATCTCTTCCACACTGATATTAATATTCTCGTGCAAATTAAGTTTTTCTGCGAGTTCTTCGCCGCTGATTAAACCCGTTTGCTGCAGTCCTGTCTCGGGATCGCGTTTACTGGCAATTGTTCCGCCCGTTGTAAGCAGTTTAATATGTGACATACTCCATTCCCCTTTATGTAAAACTTTTTAATCTTCCTCAGTATAACAATAATTACAAGTATGTAACCGTTTTACAGATAATATTTCATCACAATCATCTCGCCCTTGCTGCCCATAACACGGTTGCCTTCGTCGACATAACCGCACTTTTTATATAAGCCCTGGGCTGCAGTGTTTTTGACGTTAACTCCAAGAACAATACCGTCGATATGCGGGATATGCTCTTTCATAAAGTCAGGCAGCAGTTCGAGCGTTTTTCTCGCGTAGCCTTTGCCCTGATGTTTGTAGTTGGTAGAAAACGAACGCAGTAAAATATCATTCGGCTGATTGGAATAAGGCTGCACCGCATCATTTTCATGGAGGATAAAGAACGTAACTAGTTCGCTATCGTCCAAACCGAGAATGGTGTGCCTGTCGTTATTGTTTCTTGAAATCTCAACCGCTTCACTAGGCATGGCACTGTAGTAAAGCTGATCTTCCGGTAAATAATAATCGTTGATGAGATTGTCGTACTGCGAATTGTATTTTACGAGTTCCATAATGTCCTCCTTTTCCAAGTAATTAAAATCCATACAGTTATTACTCAAACGTTCCCCTCACAAGCACTTCACCGTTTTCAATCATGTGCTGTCCTTTGGCGATGACATGCTCGATTTCATATGTGTCTTTAGACAGAACAAGCAAGTCTGCATCTCTGTCTTCTGCTATGACACCTTTATTTTCCAGCTTCAATGCTTCTGCTGTATTGGCTGTAACCAGTCTCAATGCTTCTTCCACTGTCAGCTTTCCAGCTTTAATCGTCTTAATCAATTGTTCAAACATCGTTCGTGTACTGGCTACTCCCAGTCCAAGCAGTTCGCCTTCTTCATTAAACACCGGCAGGCTGCCGTTGCCGTCTGTTGAGATTGTCAGTTTCGACATATCTCCATTGTTCTCTTTATAATACGAAATCCACTCAAATGTTTCTTCATCTGCAGTAATATCTACAAATGCGCCTCGTGCTGCGAGTTTGATTGCATCATCAAACAGTTCTTTGCTGCGTGTGACATGTGTGACGTGCAGATTCGATGCTGGCAGTTCATATTCATCCAGCAATTGATGCAGTATCGATAGATAAGCTTTTCCAGGTCCTGTATGAAAATGAGTGATGCCTGCTTTGCCGCTCAGCATGCCGCCGACTCTTGTCTGTCCGACAATCTTTGCCAGTTCATGGACACTCGGCTGTCCCGAGCGTGAGTCTGATATAGCGATTTCTGCAGTACCGATAACTTTATCAATTAAAATCGCATCGTCTTTAACATTCCCTGTAATCGTCGGTGTCGGCACATCGTAATTTCCCGTGTAAATATATGTAGAGATACCTTCAATTTCAAGTCCCCGTGCTTTAGCTAACAGTGAACTTAAATGGCGTGTTGTACCGTCTGTTCCTAATAATCCTGCTACTGACGTAATGCCTGACTGAATCAGATCACTGAGCTGAACTTCGGGAGTACGCGTTGCAAATCCGCCTTCTCCACCACCGCCAAGCAGATGGATATGCGGGTCGATAAAGCCAGGTGTAACGATATTTCCGCTAGCTTCGATGATTTTATAATCCACACCAAGGCCGGCAAGTGATTCTTCACTAACCTCTCCAATTTTCGCAATCTTGTCGTTGAGCAGCAGTATTGATTGTCTGCCTAAACTTTCCGGTGCATACACTTCAGCATTTTTTATTAAAGTAATCATTAAATCATCTCCTGTAATTAATTACACTTCATACTTCACCTGATATTTATTGACGACTTTGGCATACAGCGATGCGAGTACTTGCTGGAATAGCATTCCAAATACGACAGGCATAGCAACTTTTGGCGGGAAGTAAGTTACAGCAATAACTGTACCGATGGCAATATTTCTCATACCGCCTAAAAAGACGAGTGAAGTGACAGTCTGTGTATTTCTGAAAAGTAAATGTCCGAGTATTAAAGCGAGACCGTAACCGGATCCGGCAAGTATAAAGACGAACAGAATGACCCCGATCAGTTCCAAAGTAATATCTGTTAAAAACGGCGCAACAGCACTGCTGTTAATGGCAACAATACCGAACAGACAAAGTTTTGAGAACGGTGCGAGCATCTGGCTCATCTCTTTCACCTGGCCTTTTCTTAATTCACTGATTACCAGGCCTAAAATCGACGGCAGGACGATCATCCAGATTAGATCCAGGATAATTGATGCGGTATCAAGCTTTATCGCTTCGCCGGCAAGTGCATCCAGAATGACCGGCAGTATAAACGGCGCAAGCAGCGTATCGATTAAGATAATTGACAGCCCGAGCGGAAAGTTCCCCCTGCATATGCTAATCCAGATAATGCTCGTGACCCCCGTCGGCACTGCAACTGAAATCACAAATCCGATGACGAGCAGGTGATCGTCAAAAATAAAGGATGATAAAAAATACGCCCATACCGGCATTAAAATATGTAAAAATAAAATAACAAATAAAATAGCGCCGGGATGTTTTTTAAATACTTTTACATCGGTGAATCTCATTCCTAAACTGCCTGTAAATGTCATAAACGCAAATAGAATCGGCACTAAAAATAACAGATGTCCGCCGATATTATGAAATATTACGCCAAGCACCACACACAGCGGTGTGAGTATCGGCATCAATGACTGTATTTTGCTGTTAAAGCTGTTCAGCACGTCTATATCCTTCTCTCTGTTTGATTAATATTTTTTATATTTTTTCAGACCATCCAGTGCTTTCTGATATTCTTGACGTTGGCACATCGTGAGACCGGGTTCTGCCAGTCTCTCTTCTGCTGCTTCAATATTTCTGTTCACTTTTTCCTGGTCTACATTATTATTATATGCTTTATCTTTCTCGACATCTTTTCTCTTAATCAGCTTTGCGGCACCTGCAAATAAATTCTTCATAAACCTCACCTCTTGTATAATTCTTCATTCCCCGGTTTCTCTCTTACAGCTGCTGTCAGCATATCTGCGAAGTTCTGTGCTGCTTTTGACAGCCTGTGGTCTTTCAGCCAGATTAAACCGACGTCTCCTGTCAAACTTTCTGATTCTGGGATTTTATGAACATTGACCGGATACTCGCTGTACAGATGAAGCAGTGATTCAGGCACAATTGATATACCGAAGTCGGTGGATACGAGTTCCATCATCAGTTTTAAATCGGAGAACTCAGCAATAACGTCCGGCTGTATTTTTGCTTTTGAAAATGCTTCGTGTATTGAATAATATACCCCAAGTCCTTCAATACTTGGGAGAACCAGCGGATATTTACCAATTTCTTTCAGTGTCGCATTCCCTTTAAACAATTTCTTCTCTTTTGAAGTCACAACATAAAATGGCTCGCTGTATAAATGCTGCAGCGTAAAATCGTTAATTTCCAGAGGCAGTCTCACGATTGCCAGCTCTATTTCCCGCTCTTTCAGTAAATAACATAACAGAGATGATTCGTTCTGTTGGATTCTGTATTTTATTTTCGGGAATCTGCTTCTGAAGTCATGAAACACTTCGTTAATATTGGATAATGAAAATGTATTAATACCGACTGATAATCTGCCGTCCATGCCGGCACCGACGTCTGCGACTTCACTTTTTGCTTCTTCCATCATCTGTGTAATTTCAATAGCGTATTTATATAATGTTTTACCCGCTTCTGTCAGTTCCAAAAACTTTCCGCTTCTCTCAAACAGTTTTTCTCCGAGAGACTGCTCCATATTTTTCAGCTGCTGGCTTAACGGAGGCTGTGACATAAACAGTTTCTTTGCTGCAGCGGAGACCTGCTTCTCCTCAGCAATGACTATAAAGTACCGTAATTGACGAATGTCCATGTTCCCACCTCATGTATATGATAAAAGTAACTAAAACCAATTATATTAATATTTTATGTATATCAATTTCAATGCTATCATAAGTATAAAGATATGAATAACGGTAAACACTGGGGGACAAGATTTGAATAAAATTTATAATAAGAATACTTTTCTGCTGCTTTTCGTCATTGCTGCCATTTCACTTAATCTCCGTTTAGGCATTACATCCGTCGGCCCGCTTATGGATACGATCCGCACGTCACTGTCCCTGTCCAATGCACAGGCCAGTCTTCTGACTACTGTTCCCGTTCTATGTATGGGAATCTTTGCATCACTTGCTACTGTTCTTAATAAAAAGTACGGTTCTAAATTTACATTAATACTTATGCTGTCAGTTTTAGGTGTTGCAACTGCACTTCGCGGTTTTGTACCCGGATTCTCAACATTACTGATTACTGCATTTCTAATCGGTCTCGCGATCGCAGTACTTGGTCCGACAATGTCTTCTGTCATTAAGAAGTATTTCCCGGGACACGCAGCTATCGCTATCGGAATTTCAACGTTCTTTATGAGTCTGGGTTCTGCAGCAAGTGCTGCTTTAACAGGAATCTTTTTTGAGGTATCCGACTCATTTATGTTTGCACTGGCAATATGGTCGGCATTCGCTTTATTCGGCGTCCTCGTTGTAGCTTTCGTTTTGAAAACCGGCGATAAAAGTAAGCTCCCTAAGCAGGAAGTCTCTAAAGTTAAGTACAAATTTCCTTCGCCGTGGAAACAGATTAAACCTTATCTGTTCATGCTGTTTTATGCTCTGCAGGCCGCTCTCTATTTCTCGACAATCACATGGCTTGTACCGATGTCAGTCGAAAACGGTATGACAATGATTCAGGGCGGTATGCTGTTAAGTGCTGTGATGTCCGTTCAGGTTATCTTTAACCTGCTGCTGCCAATAATGATGGAGAAATATCCGGCACGAAGAAACTGGATTTATTTTATCCTTGCTGCAGGAACTGCTGCGACATTATTGTTCTGGACAGGAGATCACACGTTAATGTGGATCGCTGCATTTATGATGGGTATCCCGCTTGGCGGATTATACTCTGCAGCGTTAATGCTGCCGCTTGATGAAACACTGACTGCAAACGGTGCGAACTCGTGGACTGCAATGATGCAGACAGGCGGCTGTATTATCGGCGGACTGTTCCCGTTTGTAATCGGCTTTATTTATGACTCAACACAGAATCACAATTACACGATGACGATACTGCTTGTTATATATGTACTGGCATTTATACTGATTACGATTATCGGCAATAAAAAAGAGAATAACTTTGATAAGTTTATAGTAGAACCTTCTGACAGCTAAGTCAGAAGGTTTTTTTGTTCTTTAAAGATAATTGAGTTTATATTGCTTGTAAGGGTAATAAGTAAATAACAAAACTAACAGCAGAGGGTGATCAGATGAAGGAAAATATACTGGCAATTACAGGCCCGACTTCCGGCATCGGAAGAGCAACAGTAATGGAATTAACGGATAAGTGCGACCGGATGGTGTTGCTTGTCCGTAATTTAAATAAAGGCGAAGAATTAAAAAATGAAATAGCAGCTCAATCTGATGTTAAAGTGGATTTAATTCACTGTGACTTAAGCGATTTGTCTTCAATAGAAAAAGCAGCGGCTGAAATGAAAGATAAGTATGATTCCATCAATCACCTGATTTTGAATGCAGGAGTCGTTTCGTTAACAAGACAGGAAACAAAAGACGGATTTGAAATGATGATGGGAACAAACTACATCGGTCATTTCTATCTGACACATCTGCTCATCCCGCTTGTACTTAACAGTGAAGTAAAACAGATTGTCGTCGTATCATCGGATGGATATAAGTTCTCGCCGATTACCGCACCGTACTTTAAACGGAAGAAATTCAATCCGGTTACGAATTACGGTAAATCAAAACTTGGAACGCTGTATCTGATGCAGGCACTTTATGATTCATATCAGGACCAGGGCTTAAAAACGACCGCGGTTCATCCCGGTGCTGTATCGACTAACTTAGGTAAAACACCTGAAAATGAACGCATTGGCAATATAGTTTATAAAATGCTTGATCCATTTTTCCTGTCACCAATAGAAGGCAGCACCTCAACAGTAAAAGCTGTGGAAGCCCCTGAAAGGTATAATGGTAAATATATGCATAACGGAAACATCGTCAAAATTAAAAAACACGGTAATGATATAGATGCACGTACCTCTCTAATATCAGCAACACTTGATGTGCTGAATTTAACTCATCTGTAAATCTAAATCGTCGGGAATGATGCTATGACTGTTTTTTTAATGTTTCTGTTAATTTTATGTATATACCCGATAGTTAAAGTAATTTTCTATATACCAGTTTCTGCACTATTGAAGAATCATCAGAACAGAAAATCACTTTCACTTATCATAACAGCAGTACTGACAATCATTCTGTTTATAATTTTACTCGTATTGGCATATGTCACGATGGGATATACTTTGACCAATAACCGGAGCATTTTTAATTCAGGTCCGGAATTTTATTACTTCATTGGTTTCACATATGTCCTCGGACTGTTTGCTGCAGTCGTACTTTTAGTTCTGAAAGTCATTAATGTGAGATCAGTTGAAACCGTTCCTCCGGAATCACTTAAAACACCGGAAAATGTGCATGAGGGGACTGAAGCAGGCTTTGAAAATATCATTCTGATTCTCGTAATCGGGGGATTCGCAGCACTTATTCTTTTTATCTTTTATATTGCATAAAAATGGTGACAGACAAAATATCTGCCACCATTTTTAATTAAAGATTGCTCTAATTACCTGAATAAGCAGACGAGGTATATAGAATATTATCTCGAATATCCCGAATGCTGTATCAGCCTTACTCATAGGTTCTGCAAGTTGTCTTTTATTCTTTGAACGTAACTTGGCTGGATCAATGTATTCATCATCTTTTGATCGGTTCATAACCTATCCCTCACTTTTTAACAGAATCATCTCCTGTTTTTTAATTTTAAGCTGTCTGAGTTTCTCTTCGTCTGCACTGTCTGAAATTAAAATATCAAAACTGGTATCGTAAATTTCTTTTGCTTTCAATTTCACTTCTTCAGACTTCGTCTCACCTGTAATTTCATATTGCGTATTCTGTATCTTGTTGAATAAGTCATTTGCCCTGACTTGTGTACTCAGCTTGGACTCATTTACTTTTGCTTCAATAATCGCCTGTCTGACTGCATATTTAATCACAAAATAAAATACGAATGCTGCGAATAATATTGCGATAAATGTATCCATTATGAATTACTCCTCAGATGAATTATTTTCTATTACGAATTTATATTGATTAAAAAATAATGTTGTTATTCCAAGAATGACTACCATTGTTAATAATATTAAAGCTATTACACTTACAGCACTAAAATTATTTAGAAAACCATTCTGAAAAATCTCCTGTCCCATTGCAATGTAGTAAATGACAGTAAGAAAGAAGAAAAGATTTGAGAACATACCGAATTTCGTTTCTTTTAGAATAACTGTGTCTCCAGGACGAACTTGAATCTGATGACTTCGGTCAAGCGGCTGAGTATATTCCAGTTGTGATGTACCCTCTGTTACCGGGATAGATTTCCCCTGATTAATGTAAAGTGAGGAAACAATTTTTCCATTCAGTTTTAAATTGACAGGCATCATCGCTCCTTGTAACCAGGTTCTCCTTTTAACAGTAATCTCCCTGCTTATCCCCTTTAAAGCATTATTCCGCAATATCCGCTTCTGATGATTTCTTCGCTTTAACCGCTCTGTAAGTAATCGTAAAGATTATTACCAGTAAGTTCAGACTGAGCATTGTAATGTAATATGAGCTTGAGTGACCTTCCAGGATGTAAGTTCCGTAACGTAAGGCGTTGAGTGTGAGCAGAACATATAAAATAATAACCGACCCATTATTCATAGTCTTTATCCCCTTCGTTATTACACTCTTCTCTATTTATGTATTTATACTTATCTTATCATATTTTATATGTGGTAAACTCCTAATAACACAAGTGTCAGGGGGATATTCTTATGAAGATTATATTGATATTTGGTCCGCAGGCTGTGGGTAAGATGACTATAGGAGAAAAAGTTGGTTCAGCGTTTAATCTGCCGCTGCTGCACAATCATGTCACGCTGGATGCGATATGGCCGTATATCGGCTGGAATAAGGATACGTTTAGATTATCTGATCAAATCCGTATGGGTATTTTTGAACATATTGCCGAAGATGAGTCACATGCAGGAATAATTTTTACCTTTGTTTGGGCGTTTGATATGCAGGAAGACAGGGATTACATCAATACAGTTAAAAACATCTTTAAGAAAGACTCACATGACATTTACTTCGTGGAACTGGCAGCTGATTTGGATGAGAGAATCAGACGGAACACGACTGAGTACAGGCTGAAGAAGAAGCCTTCGAAACGGAATGTGGAGTTCTCACATGCAGAACTGACGAGTTCGGCTGAGAAGCACAGACTGAATTCATACGACAATGAAATTCAGGAAGATAAATATCTCAAGCTGGATGTGACATCGTTAAGCGTTAAAGAGTCGAGTGAGAAAATAATTGGTTGGATTAATAACAACTAGAATAGATAAGAGGATTTTAAAATGGAAGTAGTTATAGAATAGCTTATTATTTTCCTTCTTTTTCTTGCAACAACCTTTGCAGTTTCAACTTTTGTTAACTTTATGAATCGTGATGACAAAAGACTGCCGTGGAAAAATGTAATTATCTTTGCAGTGAGTTTTAGCGTAATATTCTGCGGCGTTGCATTAATTTTGGAAATATTTAGAACTTATTAATTAAAAATTAATCCCACAATCCGGGCTTTCGGTTTGTGGGATTTTTGTATCTCTTACTTGTTCAGCAAGACCAGTTTATGTGTTTTAAAGAAGAAGCCAATTAATGCGACAATCAGTAATCCTCCCAATGCAATACGTTCGGCACTGAGCAGCTGTTCATAATTGGAATAGCTTGTAAAATCTATCACCTCAAATATACTCAATGTTAAATAAAGAAAGAATAGAATCAGAAGAGTACTCAGTACTTTTCCAAACATTGTTTCTTCAATCTGTACAACATCACCTGCTTTAACTTTCAGTTGATCATCCCAACCAATTGGCTGATGGTACTTCAGTTCACCTTCGTCTTCTGCTGGAAATTCCAATTCCTGTGAACCATATAGTGTACCGACTGATTTATTGTTATATCTTATCCGCAAAGGAATGAATGCTGCAAATATCCACAACTTCCTTTTAACTTTAACACTCATATTTTCCCATCCTTTGTATCTGGTTAACTAATAGTAAAACTATCATAATGATTAGATTTGGATTTTTTATTAATGTTTTCTTTTGAAAATTTTAGACAAACATTTCTTTCTAACATGGTATGTTTTTCTGCTGGGTAACTCCAAACAATTTAACTGACCGCCATATGTCGCAGCTCCATCAATTCCTATAATATTATTCTCACCAAAGTAAATATTGTGATTTTTCTTTTTACGGATTATAGAGACCGGTGTATGACCAAAGACAACTGTTTTATAATCCGAGTATTTCTCATAAAATAATTCACGGATCCATAGAAATGTGTGACGTTCGTTTTCTTCAAACAGAATATCCGGTCTGATACCTGCATGAACGAATATATAATTATCCTGTTCATAAAAATAATCCATTTCTCTTATGAACGCTACATGTTCTTTAAACTCATCCGATTCAGGCAGCTCCATGCTCTTGATAGATGAATTGTAACTCTCCAATGTAGAAAGTGCCCCTGCTCTTTCCCATCGTTTCCATGCATCCGGTTTATTATCCACAGCAGCGATCATCATGTCATCATGGTTTCCTTTTAAAACAATTGCACCCTGTTTCTTTAATGCCATCACACGGTCCAATACTCCTTTGGAATCCGGACCGCGGTCTATGTAATCACCAAGTAAGATTAGCTGATCTTTATCAGCATTATATTTTATCTTTTTCAGCAATTTATTAAAAAGCTTTAACTCCCCGTGAATATCACTAATAATTAATGTTCGCTGCATGAATTGCCTCCATGATGTTTTTGATTATCCGTGCATTTGCGTTCAAGTCTTTATTTAAGATTACTATAATTAGTAAACGTTTACAAAACAGATAGTAAAGCTATAATTGAATAAAATCGTATTTACTAGTTCTACTTAAAAGACAGGGTGAATTTATGTATATAGATATTTTTAATGAAGTTGTTGATATTATGCAGAATGATTATGCCGGACATAAAGATAAACAAGGATGGGATTCACCTGATAGATATCGTGAGAATATTCGAGAATTAAGTAATCAACATCAGTTAGATGATTATACTTTTATAAACATTATTAATGATTATCTACTAGACTTTAAAGATCCACATATGTTTTTCATTGCTAAAGATGAGCAATCCAAAACAAATAAGGATATCGGCTTTAAAGTAAGACGTTTTAACGATGTTCTCTACGTTACTGAGGTTATGAGCGAAACAAGATTGAATGCAGGAGATAGAGTAATCGCTTTAGATAAGCTTACAGTAAGTGAGTTATCTCTTAAACATAAAAGAGAATTGAGAGATGAAATACCTGAACGGCAGAGATGGGAAAATATTATTGAAAAGTACAATACATTGTACATAGAGAATAATTATCGCGAGGTTACAAGTTTCAATCTGAAACTTTATGATAAGCAGCAGTACACACCCATTCATTCTTTAGAAAAGCTAAATCATAATACTTTTAATATGACTTTAACTGATTTCTTTTCACCGGATCCTATAGAAAAGATTATAGCCTCTAATCAGGAAAGATTAAGTGATTTGGAAAACTTAATTATAGATGTACGTCAAAACAGAGGTGGCAGCGATTCAAGCTTTGAACAGCTTTTACCTTTACTTTTTCCAGAAGGAAAAACAATTATTAACCTCGATAATTATAAAATGGATTTTAATATCACAAAAAGAACGGCAGATTTGCAGATTAAGGGGCTTAAATCATTACAAGACAAGACAACAGATACATCTTTTAAAGAAAGCTTAGATAACATGATTACTTTCTTTCAAGACAATTCCGGTAAAGGTTTCGTTTCTTTTGAAAATGGTGGAGAATTTGAAGTTGAAGGTTCTGAATTCCCTAAAAATATAATTGTACTAGCCGATGCATATTGCGGCAGTGCAGGTGATATATTTGTAGACATTGCCAGCAGATCGGCTAAAGTGGCTGTCATAGGAAGGCCTACAGCTGGGTTAAACGATTATTCCAACTTAATTAATAAAGATTGGGAGGAAAAATTCTCGTTGTATTACCCAACGTCCAGAATGGTTTCTCTCGATAGTGGAATCAAAGACACGGGAGTAAAGCCTGATACTTACGTGAAATGGACACCAGAACATCTTCAGGCAGATATAGATATGAACATTGCTTTAAATTTTTTAGAAGAACGATAATTTAAAATCTACTTATTTTATACTTTGAGGAGAGACCAAAATGAAACCGGAAATTATGATTGTAGGCACTCAGCATTATCATGAAATTTTCAGTCACTCTGACCCAGATGAGCAGTTTTTAGACAGTGTGAACATTTTCAGAGATTCATTAATCAAATTCCAGCCAACTCGTATATGTATTGAACAGGAAGAAAAAATACAGGACGTTATTAATGACAGCTTCAATAGATATAATCCAGTTGTTTTCTATAAAAATGAAGCTTATGATTTGGGATTTTATACTGCTAAACAGTTAAATCTTAAATCTGTCATTGCAATGGACTGGATGGAACAAGGTTACGGGGTTAATGGAATGAGTGGTGTTTATGAATGGGCTCAAAACAACGATGTATCATTCATTGAACTGATTGAAGAGATACAGTCTCATCATGATAAACTCAGTAAATTGAATGACTCATATAAAATCACTTTGGAACTGAATAAACCTGAAAGCTATAAAATGGATGAAGTATTGTATGGTCAAATGATGCTGCTTGGGGATGATTGGAATATTTCAATCCCCTGGCTGACATGGTGGTATAAAAGAAATATGATTATGGTTAATAACATCACTCAGAATTTAAATAACAATGATCAAGTAATAGTTATAGTCGGTTCTGGTCACGTTTATATTTTAAAACAATTTTTGGAAGCATCGAATAAGTTCAATGTCATGACTTTTTATGACTGGGTTGAAAATAATAATATGGGAGGCACTTATGATTAGAAAAGCAAATTTAGATGACGCTGAAAATATTGCACAGATTTTAGTACATAGCTGGCAAGTAAATTTTAAAAATATTGTTCCTAAAGACTATTTAAATCAAATGAGTGTACATAAGATTACCAGGGGTATTAAAAAATCGTTAGAAGTAAATACTTTATTCGTATATGAAATCGATGAGATGATAGTTGCCTTTGTCGGATGCGGTTCAAACAGACTTCAAGAGCATCCAGAATTTGAAGCAGAATTGCACGCTATTCATGTTCTACCTGATCAAAAAGGTAAAGGTATCGGCAAAGATTTATTCGAAATTGTTAAAGTAACTTTAATCGAACAAAATTATACAAATATGATACTTTCCGTATTTGAAGATAATCTCTCTACAATATTTTATGAAAAACTAGGCGGAAAGTTTATAGGTACGAGAACAGTTGAATACGGTGGAAAGCAGTCTATAGAAAGATTATACGGTTGGAATCTTAGCTAAATATCAATTATTTTTTCGGAGGTCACCATGTCCAAAGCAGAAAAAACGATAATTACCAACATGTGTATGATAGAAAACGATAAGGGTCAAATATTAATACAGGATCGGGTCAGCAGTAATTGGCCGGGTGTTACTTTCCCCGGTGGAAAAGTTGAAAAGAATGAGTCTTTTGTGGATTCGGTGATTCGTGAAGTGTTTGAAGAGATAGGTCTGGTTATAAAAAATCCGCAAATATGCGGTACGAAACAGTTTCAGACTGAAGATGATGAAAGATATATTGTACTGATGTATAAAACAAATCAGTATTCCGGTAATCTCCGTTCATCTGATGAAGGTGAAGTATTCTGGATTGATAAGTATGAACTTGGTACATATAACCTGGCCAATGATTTTAATGAGATGTTCCGGGTAATGGATTCTGATACTCTTTCCGAATTTTATTATGATGAATCTTGGAATGTGCAGCTTAAATAATATCGAAATTACACACTGTATATAGTATACCGTATACAATCTTATTCTTGCTGGAACCTCTTTAATAGTTAACATATATTATTTGTTACTTTTATGAATTTCCTAGCCAGATGCGTTTACTAAATCTCTATTCCTCCCATATTCTACTCTCATTTGGGTATATACATAAGATATGAGGAGGCTTTTCTATGACACAAAAACGCTGGTTTCAAACAGCAGTCGCTGTAATTTTTACTTTAATTATTATTTTATTACTTATTCAACTGCAGGCGATTTTCTCTCCAATTTTCACCGTGATACAGACTATATTTGTACCTCTGCTGATTGGCGGAGTACTTTTCTATTTAACCCGCCCGATTTTGCATTTTCTGATGAATCATAAATTCCCAAAGTGGTCAGCTATCATCATTATTATTGCTTTGATGGGATTACTTATTTGGTTATTTTATATTCTTATCGCACCTATCGTTACTCAGCAGGTCAATTCGCTTATCGATAATGCTCCGGAAATTATTAACACTGTAGAAGGTTATGTAGAATATTTCCTGACACAGCGTGAACATATGCCAACCGCAGTTCAGGATCAGATCAGCAACGTGTCCGGGCAATTAACAGACTGGGCAGCAACTATCGGCTCAGGTATCGGTTCATTCATAATGAGCCTGTTTTCGGGAGTGCTTGCACTGGTACTCGTGCCGTTTTTCCTGATTTATATTATGATTGACCACAAGAAGTTCGCACCTTTTGTTTCAAAATTCTTCTCCGGAGACAGAAAAGCATGGGTTCGTAAAACACTTGGCGATGTAGACCACACTTTAAAATCATATATTGTCGGGCAACTATTAGTCAGCTTAGTTGTAGGAATTCTGCTACTGACTGGTTACTTAATCATCGGTCTGGATTATGCATTCTTACTCGCACTTATTGGTGTAGTAACCAATGTTATTCCATTCCTAGGACCTTATATTGCAGTAATTCCGGCAATCATTATTGCACTGTTCCAGGATCCGATTATGGCTGTATATGTAGGAATCATTATGCTTATTGCACAGCAAATTGAAGGGAACCTCATAACGCCGAATGTGATGGGGAATGCGCTGAGTGTTCACCCATTGACGGTTATTACTTTGATACTCGCAGCAGGTAACATCGCAGGTATTTGGGGAATAATCCTGGCAATTCCATTCTATGCTGTAGTTAAAACTATCGTTATTAACATCTACGAGAAACGTCAGGAAATTAAAGACACCGCAACAGAAAATGTCTCATAACTGAAGAAACAAGAAGAGCACACTCTCCAAATGGAAAGTGTGCTCTTCTTATGTGTAAATTTATTGATTGGCTATTTAACTACTTTAATCCTATACGACAGACACTCTTTCAGCGAAGCATGTTCATGATACTTCATACTTTCATAATCCATCGCGCCATGCGGAAAATATCCAGTGATATTTAACCCTGCCTGTTTGCACAGATTATATATTTCGTCAGGTGTATAGCATTTCAAATATTGAGTATTGTTCAGCTTCTCATCTTTTTTATGCCACCATGTGTCCATCATGACATTTTCTTCAAAATCGTATGAATATCTTCGTTTTATATGCGGCATATTTTCAGGATCAGGGTACATTTCAACACCATCAGCCTTTTTCCAGTGCTCCGGCTGATAAATATCAATGAGTGCACAGCCGTCATCAGCCATCCAATGTTTAATATTCCTAAGCAGTTTTAACTGAGCATCATCCGTACCGACACCAAAGCCGTCGATATAAATAACTGCATCAAACTTCTCTGTCAGTTGTACATCATAAAAACTGCCGTGAATCGTTTCGATATTATCCGGATTGAGAGATTCAGCTTTGTCTGTCATTTCCTTAATTAATTCAACCGTAGTTATTTTATTTACATGCTTTGAAAGCGCACGTGCCAGACTGCCGTCCCATGCACCAAGTTCAAGCGCTGAATATACAGGTTTACCAGCCTGCTCCAATATTTCAAGTGTAGATTCTTTATAAAACTCCACCGGATAATCACCTATAAACTCATACTGCATTTTATAAAATTCGTTTGCCCAAGTAGTTTCCATATTTTTATCTCCCAGAATTTAATATGACTCTTATTTATTCCTTTAAATCATTCCAGCAGATGATCTAGATAAATTAATCCATCATATTGTTCTTGCGGGACCATCTTATAATCATAAGCACCAATGACAAACGCTGTATATAATTTTTCTTCAAGAAATCCACTCGTCTCAAAGTCTATAAATACATCTTCCTGAACCCTGTTGCCAATGTATCCCTCTAATGTATCATCATCAGTTTTTCTTGGTGTTTCATAATGTTCCGGCAGTAATTTATAAGTGTCCGCTTCATTATAGTAAAGGCCAATGTTATAGACATCGTGTTCACTGTCTCTCAACAATGCTCCTAATGATTCAGTTCTTTCGTCTTTTCGTTCTACTTTAAAAACTTCGTGGGTATTATCTATTTTAGTGACATCATAGTTTGAATGTCCGTTCGCCACCCATACAATTGCTTTATCATCATCTTCCATTTGTGCCAGAACCTTATCGGCCATCCCTATTTCACGATAATCATAATACTCGACAAGTGCATTATCAAAATTTATTTTTGAATAATAATTCTTGATATTCTCATGTCTTGATTCTATGTAATCCTGGGATGCTTGCGGGAGTTCACTAAAGAATGTTTCATTTCTAATCTCTTCATAGACGTCTCTTGGTCTTTCCAGATTCCCAACGTGCTGGTTTAAAAATAATCCTTTACTGAACCAATCTCGTAAAGCAAACTCAGATTTTTTAAATTCCTCAGCTAAATCCTTACTATACAAACTGATTTCTTCTGTAATGTTTTCTTCAAGCAGAGAAATATGACTCGCTCTGTTAGTCGTAAATACTGGCGCCCAATCCATAGGTAATGCTTTAATATTTTCATGGTCACCCGTTAAATAATCATTAAATATTGACTGATGATACTGTTCAGCCACTCCTTCTTTCATATCCAATCCTTTGTTTTTATAATAATTAAATTCCGAATCCCCGGTTTCTAAAAACAGTTTATTAAAGCCGTGTTCTTCTGCCAGATAATTTATAAGCTCGACTTTTTTCTCAGTGATATCTGCAGACCAATGTGTACTTTCACCTAAAATTACAATATCCTGACTCCCTAATATATTACCTATTTCTTGAAATTCTTCATTTAATACATAATAATCTTTAGATTTAGCAGCGCCTGTTTCAGAATTTGAGTCACAACCTATTAATAATATTATTAATACAACTGTAAAAAGAAGTTTAACTTTCATTAGATATTTTCCTTCCATATTTGATTAAAAATCCTTATAAGTATAATATTAACACTTCAGTAAGCGGTTACATTTAATGATTTCTTAAATAATGTTGTGAAGTAACCTTATAAAGAATACTTCCTCTCTATACCTTCAAACTCTTTCATCAGACTTTTTCCATCAACAGTATATTGTGCAATATCATTATGTTTAAACCTTTTCCCATCAACAAAAACTGTATTGATATCCAGTATGTTCTCAAGTTTTTCAACAGGGTTACTTTCTAGCAGCAGATATCCGTTATCTTCACCAATAACTTCTTTCGATTCTACCGCAGCTTTCTTTAGAATTTCAAAGTTATTCAGATTGAAGTTCTTAAACTCATTTAACTCTTCAATCATACTTAATCCAGGATAGACCCATGTACCGGCCGGTGCATCTGTACCGATATATACTTCTCCACCGATTTCCAGGTACTTGCCGGTTATGGCTTTAACCTGTTTATACTCCCATTTTTGACGACTTCTAAAGTCTTCATTCAGCTGAGCATCAATTGCATTGAACTGATCATTAACCTTGAACACTTTATCCTCATCCAGCAGTTTCATCTGCTTCGATGATTCCAGTTCCTGCGGATTAAAAATACGTCCTTCTGCCAAATGTCTGTACAGCGTTAAAGTTGGTACAATCTTTACTTCTTTTTCTATTAAATGAGCCAGTACGTCTGTTAATCTCTCTTCATCCATTTCGATTTGACTGATACGATTGAACTCATCTTGAGAAATTTGAGTATTATAATTCGGATAAAGACTGTGAACGATGCTCGAAGCATGCTCCAGCCATTTCACGCCGTAATCTGCAGCTTTGATTGAATCAATAGACTTTGTATGAAGCAGATCAGCAGCCACTTCCAGATTCATTTCACCGCTCTTTTTACCGACTGCTTCCAGAACTTCCTCCTGGATATTACCGTAGACTTTGACGAACTTTGCGCCCTGCTTATGCAGCTCATCAACAGCAGCCAATGCGGTTTCAATATCATTCGTAGAAATATTGCCGTATGACGTCGGACCCCATAATCCTGGTTCACCGTCTATAAAACGATACGTTGCATAGACATTCGGTGTAACATCATCAATAAGATTAAGCATCTCAAAATTACCGCCTGTATTTCTGACAGACGTTACACCGCTGTATAAATAATGCTTCGCACTCGTCGGCGTGATATGCGTATGCATGTCCACAAGACCCGGCATCAGAAATTTACCTGAACCATCAATCTCTAAATTATCTTCTGATGGAATATTGACATCCTTCACTTCAATTTTCTTATCTTCGAGATTAATCCAATTAACATTTATAATTTCTATCAAGCATTCCCACTCCCCAGTGTTGTTTTGACATTCCTATGTTAAGTCGTACTTGTATATCAATTCCCCTTCAGGATCATATTCTCCTGTGAATTTGAATCCCAGTTCTTCATATAATTTACGGGCGATGCCATTACTCTCAACAAAACTCAAATAAACAATGTTTACATTATATTTTTCTGTCACAATCTCAATTAATTCTTTCATAGCTAGTTTACCGAAACCTTTACCCTGATACCTACCATCAATAATGATTCTATCTATCCATACATCCGGGTTTTCACCAAAAGCACCGTACATGGCAAAACCGACTATTGTTTTATCATTATAAATTGCAACTGGACACCATTGTTCATATATTTTTGCTTCTTCCATACATTCCTCAACTGTCTCAATAAATGACTGCTGATTTTCTTTAACACGTATTTTTCTCACTTCGTTAATATTATATTCATCAATTTTTTTAATGTTAATATTAGTCATATTATCTACCTGATCCTTAAAAACGTTATTAAAAGCTTTAGTTTTCAATCTTATCGATATAAATTATCCCGTCATATTGTTCTCTTGGTATAAACTGTTGTTCTATAAAACCTTCGTGATATGAGTTCAATGTTTCTTTAGACCACTCTGCAGAATCTAAATCGATAAATATCTTTTCCTTGTCATATCCAGACAAGATACCTTCCAAATAATTTTCATCTGTAATATGTTCTAAATCTTCATTCTCAAAGTATAGTGAATCAAATTGATTCGCTTGATTAAAGTAAACCCCAATCATGTATGTTTTAAAATCTGCCTGGTCTAAATATAATCCTAGAGAATTAAACTCTTGTGCCATGTACTCCCCTTGTTCATCATTGGGATAACTGACAGAGGACGGATTTTTTAGGATGTGGAAATTATGTACCCACAGTATTACTTTATTTCCATCTTCAACGAGCTCGCTGACATTGTTAAACATCCCAAGCCCTCTTCTTGAATAGTAATCATCATCAGCATTATCATATTGCCCTGCAAAGTCTACAGAAAGTGGTCCATCTAAAATAGTTATTCTATTTTTAATAAATTCACGTGTACTTTCATCTAATTCATTAAAATATTCACTTGATAAAATCTTTTCATAACCTGTCTGTATTTCATTTAATTCATCAAACGGCAAATTATAGCCGTCAATAAAAACCGTGTCTTTGGAGATTTCTCTGATTCTGTATTCATTTTGGAGAAACGAGTTGGCACTATCTTCATTATAAGGAGCAATTTCTTTTGCGATATTTTCTGAATAATAAGCATTAAAATGAGAGTTATTATAGACAACCGGCTGCCAATTAATTCCCTGAATCTCGAGTTCTATTGAACGGCTATAAACATCCTCAAATAACTGATTAAATGAATCACGTCTGAACATATCTGCTACAGCTTCATTTTGAATAATTTCAGGCGTTAAATCATTTGCTTTACTGTTATAGTAATTGAGTTCAGCTTTTGAAGATTCTAAAGCCAGAACGTTGTAATTACTGTGCTGATTTAAATATTCAATTAATTCCAGCTTTAAGTGATCAATATCTTCTGAACCATGCGTTGATTCACCTAGTACTAAAACATCATTCTGATCCAGAAAATCAGCAATTTGTTCAAATCCATCGTCACTTTGCAACTCTATTATTTCTTCCTCAGTATTCGAACAAGCAATAAGAAAAAACAAAAGAATGAAACTAAAAATAAGTTTTGTTTTCATTAATTTCTCCTTTATCTAAGAATGATGTTAGACTGTCTTTTCTATAAAACTTTCAAATTTATCTTCCTCTTCAATATCAGGCATATGATTACTGTATTCAAAAGTTTTTAATGTTGCGTTAGGCATTAAATCTGCTGCTTCTTTACTGAAGACATAAGGACACTGTGCATCATGACGTCCGCAATAAATATATGCACGCACATCACTTTTTTGGAGTTCATCTCTTAGGTCATAATCTTTTAATTCTTTCGTAAAGTAATCAATTTTAAACATTAACGTTCTGCCGCTGTTCTTTCGTTTCAGCATGTCATAGTATGCATCCTTTCGGTAGAGTGACATCATTATCCATTCTTTAGCCAGTTCAATTCTTTCTTCACGTGTTACTTCAGGTACTCTCATTTCTGCAAAGATATTTTTCATTCGCTGATTATTTGGATTGTTTTTGCAGTAAATACTTTCAGGATGATTCATATATTCACCGGATGCACATAACCCGCCTGCAATGATTTTAGTCAGTGATTTCGGATACATAACAGCATATTTCAATGCCAGAAAGCCTCCAGTAGAATGACCTGCAAACGTCCATTCTTCTACACCGAGTGTTTCTCTTACCGCTTCCAGATCATGAATGGCATCATCCATACTGTATGTGTATTTCTCTGTCTTATCATCAGACTGCCCCGCACCCCGCAGATTAATCACATATACTTTGTAATGTTCACTTAGCTGCTGCGACATGATATCTCCGTTTGAATTATATTCGCTGTACAAATGAGTGTATGCCAACGGCTCTCCCTGACCATATACAAATACTTCAAAAGTTCCTCTTTTTGAATGCACCAATTCTGTATTAAACATGACTAATCCCCTTTGACTATGTTTACACTATTTTTAAATCCCATCCACATTCTCACTAATAATTCTCTTAACAAACGCTTCTTTAAAATCTGTGTACTCTAATATACCCTCGGATTTGTTATTCAAGAACTCTTCTTTAATATTTAAATACTGTCTTCTTGCTTCCTCATTTTCATTTAAATAATCTCTAAAGAATATGAGGTCATCCCATAGTTGTTTCCGATATTCAACAAGGTGGATAAAATGAGTCTTCACCTGATAAGAATCATCTTTAAACTTAGCCAGTACAATTTCTCCAGATCGTTCCACTTTTAATCTTAAAAAGCCTTCTTTACCAAAGCACTGAAAAAGTGACTTATCAACGGAGTTCAAATCATTAACTCCAACGAGAATATCGATAATCGGTTTAGCCGGCATACCTTTAATCGCCGTACTGCCGATATGCTCAATTCGTTCATCTTCAAGACCTGTACTGTCAATCAGTCCTTGTTTCACTTTCTCAAACTCGTCAGCCCATTTATCTGTGTAATCCACAATTCTTACTTCGCTATGCTCAAGTCCTAATTCCATCAAATACATCCCCTTTGATTTAGATGTGTGCAGAACTTCTATCTTTCCTCAAGTATATAAATCTGGCTAAAGATTTAGTAGTCTTAAATAATAAAAACAAGTTTGCTATAATGGATGTAATGAATTTAGATGGCAGTGATTGAGTAAATCACTGTCTTTTTTTACTTCAATTAATGATGAAGGCAGATGTTTAATATAATCAATATGAGAAATAATAAATTCAGGACGTTATCTTTCGTATGTTTCACAGCATGTGTTCTGGTTTGGATACCTAATGTAGTCTTCCAAACATCAAGCCCCTTCTGGTTACTGACTTTCATAGTTGCACCTATAGGAATTGCTTTTGGCCTGCTCGCTAAAAATAAGTTGCTGACTATATTAAATATAATAATGTTCTTTAGTTTCTTTATATTAATGGCGACTGGTTACATTTTAAATTCGCTTTTATAAAAAGAGACACTTCATATTTTATACAATGATGTTCCTGGGCGATGTTATCGGACTAAGTATGAGTGCAAATTTTTAAAAATAAAACTCTAAAGGAGTTTTCAAAATGAAACTATTACTGCTTTTTATATCTGTTTTAAATCTAATCTATGTATTTATAACTTCAGTTTCAGATGAGTTTGATAATATTTTTCTGGTTCCATTTGGATTTCCTTTAATAACGACTACAATATTGTTTATTTTAAGTGTCGTATCGTTCATATTTGATGAGAATGGCACAAGTAAAAGAACGTTAAGTATCCTAAATACAATTATTAATACCCTGCCCATACTACTTGTTGCTCAAATGTTTATATTTTTATAATTTTATAAAATCAACATAAAAAGAGCAGCCGTCATATTATTTATAATGGCTGCCTTCCTTCCTATATAATCCTGCACTTAAATTAAATATCTTCTGCATACTCTTCCTTATCCTGGTTCAATGCAACAAATCCTGCATTCAGATAAGTTGCATATGCTGTCCATGCTACATATGGTACCAGCAGTAATCCCGCAACTTTATTTGTTTTGTAAAATGCGACTGTTGTCAGTAAGACGCTCGCAAATAATACATAGCTTTCAATCAGCGCTGTGCCTCTCAATTTAAACTTGAAGTACAGCAGACTCCATAAGTAATTCAGCCCGAGCTGCGAGTGATACAGATAAGCATTTGCAGAAGAGTCTTTTCTTGATGACTTAGTAATCGTACGGGCAATTCCCATTGTCGTATAAAGGATTGGCCATACAATACCAAACGCTTCTTTCGGCGGTGAAAACGGCGGCTGCTTATACTTCTGAAAATCTTCCTTTGCATATTGCGTTGTCAGTAAACCCACAACACTGCCTCCTATAACCGGCAGAGCAATATCAGTAATACGTTCCAGTTTATTCATCAAAATCCTCCTTCTAACATTAGTCTTCTATACCCTTAAATAACGAATAAAAAAACAGACCTTTATGAAATCATAAAGGTCTGAGCAATTTATAAAGTTAATACCATTCTTACTGTCTTTAGAATATGTCCATCAAAATTATCATCATATTCGTCAACTGTTCTAAATCCTTTTACTTTATAGAATGCCATACCGATTGTATTCTCTTTCTCCACATCAAGATGAATTTCTTTCACATCTTTCAGCTTTTCAATTCCTGTATTTAACAATGATGATCCTATTCCTTTGCCCTGATATTCTGGAAGAAGATATATCGCGCTTAATTCTGTTTGTCCCTGCTCATTCACCGGCGTAAAGTTAGCAAAGCCTGCGATAGTATTCTCCTCTTCAGCCACCAGTATTAGCGAATGCTCCAAACGTCTTTCCATCATCTCATCGTTATAGGCCCCCTTTAAAAAGTTCTCCTGAATTTCAATTGGAATAATACCTTCATAAGTCGTATTCCAGCTCTTTTTCGCTGCGTACTTAACCTGCTTTGTATCTTCTTTTACCATTTCACGGATGATGCAGTTCATAACGAGGCCCCTTTTCTTCTTCTGATATAATCATTAGATCTACGTCTGTTATTTAGACAAATAATCAAACGCAGTTAAAGTATGGATTTTCGCTAAATCTATCAGCTCTTCTATTTCTATATATTCATCAGGTCCTCCAAGGTTATATGGATTAAGACCACAGTTCACAGTTGGGACATCTTTAAATATCCTGTAATGTCTGGCGTCTGAAGCTCCCACTCTTACTGTATTCACAGGTTCTTCACCGGTTATATACTTAACATTATCAGCGGTATAAGAAAAAATCTCTATGAAGGAATTCTTTCTCCCTTTTAATACGCCGCCACGTGTCCGTCCGCGCGGTTTTCCGTGCCACCGTAGAGTATGCCTGTTTCCGGGTCTCTCCATATAATCTGTCCCCGACCAAATGAGCCTGAGTCTAATTTCATTTCAATATTATGCCCCCGTTTAATCAGGTCTTCTGCGATCTGATGAGGGAAGTTTTTCTCCACCCATACTGTCTTATCTTTAACCCACTGCCAGCGCGGTGCATCCAGTGCTGTCTGCGGGTTATGGTTAAAGTCAATTGTATTCATCGCCACCTGCACATGTCCCTGCGGCTGCATAAATCCGCCCATTACACCGAATGGCCCGAGTGCGTCTTTCCCTTTAGTAATGAA
Organism: Jeotgalicoccus saudimassiliensis; assembly: GCF_000756715.1. Lineage (NCBI taxonomy): Bacteria > Bacillati > Bacillota > Bacilli > Caryophanales > Staphylococcaceae > Jeotgalicoccus > Jeotgalicoccus saudimassiliensis. Next base: position 116,906 of record NZ_CCSE01000001.1, on the reverse strand, counting down.
GCCCGGAATAATCGTATGGTAAGAACGTTTATCAGGGCCCAGTGCATTTGGTGATTCCGGATCCAGGTTAAAATCGCATCCTCTGTTCTGCAGACCGATGCCAGTCCCAGGTACAACGAGTCCTGAACCGAATCCCATATAGTTGCTTTGTATAAACGACACCATATTCCCTTCTTCATCTGCCGTAGACAGATATACCGTGCCGCTCGCTTTCGGTTCACCTGCTTCAGGCTGTCCTGCTTTGTCCGTAATTAATTTCAGACGTTCTTTCGCATATGCTTCGTCCAGCATATCTTCAGCTGTAACGTCCTTCATATACGCCTGATCTGCAATATATTTCTCCCCGTCTGCGAATGCCAGTTTAATTGCTTCAATCTGTTTATGATATGTATCCGTCGATTCCTTATCTGCAATATCCATATGTTTCAGTATATTTAAGGCCGATAAAGCGATAATGCCCTGGGTATTCGGCGGTATTTCCCAAACATCATATCCTCTGTAGTTTACCGATATCGGGTCCACCCATTCAGGTTTGTATTTCGCCAAATCCTCTTTCCTTATGTAGCCGTCGTATGCTCTCGAATATTCATCTATTTTCCGGGCAATATTTCCGGTATAAAACGACTCGCATTCAGTTTCTCCGAGCTCTCCCAATGTATCTGCCATATCCTGTGACTTCCAGATCTCTCCAACCTTCGGTGCTTGCCCGTCTGGCGCAAACGTTTCAAACCAGTGATCGAACTCGTCGCCTTCGAACGCTTCTTTAAATCTGACAGCCGCCCTGTTCCATAACTTCGCGAGAACAGGTGAAATCGGATAACCCTCTTCCGCATACTGAATCGCCGGCTGCATTAAATCTTTAAATGGCAGTTTGCCGAACCGTCTGGAAAGCTCGGCCCATGCACCAGGCTGTCCCGGAACAGTGACCGGAGTAAATCCGTATTTAGGAATCTCATCGTAGCCTGCTGAGCGGACTTTATCGATTGAAATAGAAGCGGGTGATTTACCGCTGCCGTTTAAACCGTAGAGCGTATCCTTGACCCAGACGAGTGCAAACGCATCGCCGCCGATACCGTTAGTCGTCGGTTCAACGACAGTGAGTGCTGCAGCAGTGGCAATCGCAGCATCAATAGCGTTGCCGCCGTTCTGCATAATGGTGAGCCCGGCTTGAGCCGCTAGAGGCTGCGACGTGGCAACCATCCCCTTTTTAGCGACGACAGGATTACGCTGTGAATGATAAGGATTGTAGAGCGTGTCGAAATTTTTCATTAAAATATCCCCTTTGTTATGTAGCGGTTGTGTATATAAAGATTATCACAACGGAAATGGTGGAACAATTTTTAGTCAGAATTTTTAAATAATAACAGATATAAAGAAGCTCACTCCTCAAAAAGGAACGAGCTTTCATTAATTTCTATTTAATTGCCTGAAGCACATCATACAAATGTTCCTTAAATAAATCCCTATCCACTTTTTCACACACTCTGACATTCGGTTCCTTACCTAACCGTCCATTGATATCAACTAAACTGTAACCGCGTGTCAGTTCTCCTTTTGTTTCCACATCAACGTAATACTTAGTATACTTCTCCATAATTCTTTCATCAGCTGCGATTGCAACCAGCAATGTATCAGGATGAGTCGTTCCATTCAGTTTATGTACTTCTTTATTAAATTTCTTCACTACTTTGTTCACGTCTTTAAAGAACTGTGAACCTGCTGTACCAAAACTTTCAATTTCAGCATGCTCTTCATCGAACATCAGAGAGTAATCTGTACACATATCCCAACCGACCATAGTCATTTCAATACCTGACTGCAGCACTAATTTAGCAGCTTCAGGATCAACGTAAAAGTTATACTCAGCAGCCGGCACTATATTGCCTAATGAATTGTTCGTTCCACCCATAATATACAGATGTTCAATCTTCTCTGTAATACCCGGATCCTTTTTAATCGCCATAGCAATATTCGTTAAAGGCGCAATCGCAAGAAGCGACACTTCACCTGGATTATCGTTAATCATATCGATGATAAAATCAATCGCATGCGTCGATTCGGCAGAACGCTCAGGTTTAGGGAAGAAAGAATCACCCATACCATCGCTGCCATGTACATCCTCAACTGTCGTATGCGCCTGTTCAGTATTACCAAAAATCGGTCCGCTGTACCCAGGAAAAACAGGAATATCAGCCTTACCAGCAACCTGTGTCGTATATAACGCATTATCAATCTGCTGATTAAAATCAACGTTACCGCCGGTGATTGTAATACCGAGAACGTCGAAATTATGTAGAGCAGTTAAAATTGCTATCGTGTCGTCTCCAGCGGTGTCAGTGTCTATGATTACTTTTTTCAAACTTTCTCCCTCCAAATTTAAATTATGTAAGTGATTCCAGTCATATCTCACCTTATATTATGTCAAATTTATTAATATATTTCGAATTAAAAATTAATTCGTTCCAAGATCTTTATAAAAAGAATTAATCAGGTATAATTAAGTTAACATAATCAGAATATTAAATTTAATAGGACGTGAGTTTTATGAAAAACGAAGTTGATTTAGTAAAGTTTTTTACTAATAATTCTCATGAAAAGATATTAGAGTTTGACTTCGAAGATTTCTTGTCAGATGTCAATGATGGGAGAATATCTATCACCAGTGCTTACCTCTATGAGAAGTTATTTTTTGATAAAGAAAAAGGAATAAATTTCATTGAAAAACTCGGATTTCAATTTGAGTCTAAAGATGAAATAGCAAAAATAGATGGTGATTGTACAGTTCAACAACAGAATATTTCATCTCCGGAAGAAAATAATTCAGAAGATAAAAATATTAGTGTTCCTGATGAAATTAAAGATACTGAAATGGATGATGATTTTGATTTCCTTACAGACCTAGAAGATAGTGATGACTTCAAAGAAATGGCTGATATAGAACTCACTGATGTAATAGTTCATCATGATTATAACGAAGTTTACTTTGATAGATTAAATACTAATAATACCGAAAAAGATATAGATACAGTTGAGCAAATAATACTGGCAAATCAAGGACTTGTACAAAAAATTGCTTCTCACTATGAAAAAATAGTTGAAAATTCGATACTCGATATAGATGATCTAATTTCTAGCGGGAACTGTGGTTTGAGGACTGCTATACAGAAGTTTGATCCAACACTCGGATATAAGTTCTCTACTTATGCTACTACTTGGATAAGACAAAATATTCTTAGAGATATTGCTAATTATAAACTAACTATCCGTCTGCCTGTTCATATTCACGACAAAATAAACTCACTAAATAAAGCTTTTAAAGAATCCGGAAACGATGATTTCATGGAGCAAGTTAATTATAGTATGACCGCTCTAGACATGAGCGAAGACACAATTATGAATTTCTTAAGAATTGATAAACAATTTAATCAAGGGATCGCTTCTTTACATCATTTAGTAGGTGAAGACCAATCCACTCCACTGGAGAGCTTTGTCGATGCTTCTAATAGAATTAATGGAGATTACATCAAGACTCCTGATGAAGAATTAATGAGAAGTTCATTCCTCGACGAAATTAATGTAATCTTCGATGATAGACTTGATGAGCGAGAAAAATATATTCTTTCAATGAGAATAGGGTTAAATAATAAAGAACCGATGACTTTGGAAGAAATCGGAACAGAGTTGAATGTAACTCGGGAGCGAGTTAGACAAATAGAGGCAAGGTCTTTTAGAAAGTTAAAAAATCAATTTACGAAATTAAAGTTCAATGAATATTTGGAGGAGTTTTCTAATGTCTGAAGGGTTTATAGACCTAATAAAAACTAAGCTAACAGTGCTAGTAGGATTTACTGAAGAAGAGTTGAAAGTATTTCCTGAAAAACTATTAGATATACCAATTGCAAATGGATTAGATAAATTCCTAAACTCTGAAGTACAATCCAGAGATTTTATTTCTAATTTCCAAAATATTACCTCGCCAAAATGGATCACTTATGAAGAGTTCATCCAGTTTCGAGACCTCATCAATATTCTTCTAGATGATAACGATATATCGATCTTATATAATAATAAATTTATTTCAATTTATCCTTATAATCATTCCTTTAGTAATATTGATTTGTATTATAAATCTTTATATGAAGATGATGATTATCAAGCAACTCCAATAGATGAAGCTATAAATTCAGTATATCCTTCAATCCATAATATAAATGGTGAATACTTTATAAGTATAGATGACGATCTGTTGAATAAATTTGTTCAATATGGCTTCTATAATATAGACAAGGATCTCGATGATAAAGACGAATTAGATGATGTTTCATTTAATTATTCATTTGAATATAACGGTGATCCTAGGACTATAGTGGAGTTAAATCAATTTGTAGATTCTCATAACAAACAAATTATTGCGATAAGCTCAACTATTACAGAAGAAGTTCTCAACGTTGTAAAAGCCTTATCTTCATATAGAGAGGATCACTCTTTTTATATTTATCATCCCAAGCAAAAGAAAAAGATTATTAGTCGAGAAAAAGAATATCAGGAAATTCTAAACAAATATTGGGGATATGACAGCTTCTTAAATTTAGATATATATACCGATACACGAAAGCGAGAAGCTTCAAAAATTAGCCAGGCACAAATCATTGATGATATTGTCACACAGATGGAATCCTCAATCGAAGGAGCAACTCCTCGTGATATCTTTGTAACGTCATCTACGGGTGCAGGGAAATCTGTTATGTTCCAAGTCCCCTCCCTTTATATTAGTAAAAAATATCCTGATGAAAATCCCTTAACATTAGTTATTTCACCATTGATTGGTTTAATGAATGACCAAGTTGAAAATTTAAATAAGAGAGAAATCAACAATGCCAAAACAATAAACTCAGGTCTCACACCGACCGAAAAAGCAGTTATTTCTCAGGATATTAAGGACGGTAAAATTGATTTACTATACATTTCTATTGAAACTTTAATAAATAGATCTGATATTCAAGATCTCATCGGTGATAGAAGAATTGGATTATTTGTAGTAGACGAAGCTCATACAATTACTACGTGGGGACGTACTTTCCGTGTTGATTATTGGTATATGGGCAGTTATTTAAATAAACTTCGTAAAGAACATCATTTTCCAATAGTCACATTTACCGCTACTGCTATAATTGGTGGACCAGATGATATGTATGGTGAAATTAAAAAATCACTAAATCTAGTATCACCGATTCAATATATAGGTAGAGTTAAGAAAGACAATATTTCAATCAACGTCAAGAAAATTCAAGATGATGAAAAGAAAAAAAGTGGAAATGATGCAATAAGTATTAAACATAACGCAACTTTAACTAGAATTAAGCAAGTTGTTAAGAACGAAAAAAAGATGCTTATTTATTTCCCAACCGTTTCTAGTTTACGACATTTTAGTAAGTACATTTCTGGCTTAAGTCCAGATCTAGAAGATAAAGTTACTACTTATCACGGGCAATTGACACCTGAAGATAAACAAATAAATTTCAAAGCTTTTAAAGATGGAAATAGCAATATAATGCTAGCTACAAAAGCTTTTGGTATGGGAATAGATATACCTGACATTCAAATTGTTTACCACTATGCCATTACCGGAAATCTGTTAGATTATATTCAAGAGATTGGCCGAGTTGCTAGAAAAGAAGGCATGAATGGTTTAGCAATGCTAGATTATTTACCGAATAGAGATTTCAACGAATACAAACAGTTAAGGGCTTTATCATCTACAAAAAAAAATCAATTAATCGATGTGATGGATAAAATCCTGACTCTTTATAAGAAATCAGGAAATAAGAGACACTTAAATATAGATATTGAGTCCTTTGACTACTTATTTAATAAAGATGATGATGATCAAACTGACGATGAGCTAGAAAAGAAAGTTAAACTTGCCCTGCTCACCATTGAAAATGATTTTAGGGACAAATTAAACTACCCTCCATTTGTTTCAAGACCAGGCTCCGTTAACAGCCAAGACTATGTCATTGCAAATAAAGAGCTGATTAATCAAATAGAAAGCCCAAGATATAGAGGATATTTTTCTAAAATCTCAAATTTAGAAAACTCTTTTTATCAAGCAATATATATTTTTCGAACTGAAGATTATTGGAAGAAAAACTTTAGCACTATCTCATACAGACAATTTAAATTCTTCCTTGCCAAACGTGGAGATGAGATTCGTAGAGATCCCATACTAAGAAATTTAACTTTTGCTATACAGTATAAAGTAATCTTTGAACCTTCGGTTTCAGAAGAAAACATTACACAAAAACTTGATAATATTATTAGTAATACTGAAAAATCTTTACGATCATTTGCCACATCCCAGTCCCACTTCACTATTAAAGAATTTAAATCAAAATTATCAAGAACCATGTCTATAAAAGATCGAACAGCAGAAAAGTATGCCTCTATAATTTTAAGTACTCTGGTGCAACTAGATTCTATAAAAAATACCAGGTCCATTACACGCTATGATAATGACAAATATAAAATTACTAATAACTATGAAGATTTATTAGAACTACTTAAAGACTCTCTCAATAAATTAATTAATAAAGTAGCAAAACATGATAAAGGTCCATTTACAAATTATTATCTTCCTAGAATTTATAAGAGTGAAGAAACAGATTATCAGAATATATTGCTTGGATTTTTAGAAACTTTTGGTCTTTTAGCATTTGAATTAAATGGGGGTAATAAACCTAGTATTTCATTAAGAATTAACTCTATTGCGCAAATGCAACGTTTTGTCGAAAACCCTAATAAATATAACAATAAAATTCTAACTGATCAGTACTTTACTTATTTAAGAGCATTAGAAATGTATAAGCATTTATTCTCACTGGAAGTAGATGGGGAGAATCCTAAAGAAAAACAACAAAACTATACAAATGAATTTTGGAGAGTTGTTGAAGACTACTTCTTTGGGCAGATACCTTCTAAGGTACAGCATGCAATTCATAAAGATTAATATGAAAAGGCCTAGGAAATATCCTAGGCTTTTTTAATATTATCCAGAGTTAGCCATTCATATTTATGATTGGGAACAGCGTGAACTTTCTAAGGTATCTTCAATATCAAAGGGGAAGTTTTACAGTAAGAAAGATTTGATTAATGAAGGAAATCAAATAATACTTTATGGGCAGTTATATACAAACTATACGTCTGAAATTAGTTTTACTAATCAATTCGTACATCCGAAATCAGGATCTATTTACAGTAAAGGTAATGAGGTAATAATACCTGCATCTGGAGAATCTTCTGAGGACATATCAATAGCGGCATCAGTAACTTCTCAAGGCATAATATTGGGTAGTGATTTAAATATAGTTACACCTAAAAGTTCTTTAAATAATACTTTTTTAGCTCTAACACTTTCACATGGTAATACGAAAAAGAGACTATCTAAATACGCTCAAGGAAAAACTATTGTTCATTTACATGGAAGTAATTTTAAAAAATTATCAATAAAATTCCCGAGCATTGATGAGCAGAAAAAAATTAAAGATTTAATATGTAAGGTGGACAACTTAGCTTCTCTTCATCAGGAAAGTATTACTAAAACTCATCAGATATTTCAAATATTTCAATCTAAAATGTCCGCTAATCTAGAAGAAAACACACCTAAAATACGAAATATAAATTATAGTAATCAATGGAATCAATCAAGACTCGGAGATATTGGCAATACATTCACAAGCCTATCCGGTAAAACAAAAGATGATTTTGGACATGGGGATGCAGAATATGTTCCGTATCTAAATGTGTTTAACAATCCAATTGCCGACACATCACTTACTGATAAAATAATGAAAGATCCAAAGCAAAATAGTTTACAATATGGCGACATCCTCTTCACTGTTTCATCAGAAACACCTAACGAGGTCGGAATGTCTTCCGTATGGTTAGATAATAGACCTAATGTCTATTTGAATAGTTTCTGTTTTGGCTTTAGACCTGTAATGAAATATGACCACTTGTTCTTAGCTAATCTTTTACGTAGTGATAGTTTTAGGAAACAAATGTATATATTAGCACAAGGGGTCTCCAGATATAATATATCTAAGATAAAAGCTATGGATATTAAACTTAAATTACCAATATATGAGGAACAAGTTTATATAGGAGAATTTTTTAAGTTACTAATTCTAAACCTCCAATTACGAAAAAAGAAAATTAAAATTTTACAAGAATTAAAAGGGGAATACCTCCGCAAAATGTTTTTATAATCACTTCAAATCTTCTAAAATCAGTAACGTTGATTTATTAATCAACGTTACATTTTAGGAGGGTTTTTTTATGTCAGTGAAAAAGAAAGAGAATCAATTATTTTTTAGATATTTCGAAGATTGGATCGAATTATACAAAGTCGGAGCTGTTCGTGATGTGACTTTAAATAAGTACTATATGACTCTTCAAAAGTTGGAGTTATTGGCACCTAATCTACGTATGTATGATTTAGATCGCCAAAGTTACCAGCAGATTCTAAATGATTACGCTTTTACTCATGAGAAACAAACAACAATGGATTTTCATCATCAGTTAAAAGGGGCAATACTTGATGCCGTGGATGAGGGAATTATTGATAAAAATCCTACCCGTAAAGTTATTATTAAAGGAAGAAAGCCGAAACCTAAGAAGATAAAATTTCTTAATCAATTTGAGCTACAGGGATTACTTAAAAACTTAGATCTTAATAATCAGATTAATTGGGATTGGTTTATCCTGCTTGTTGCTAAAACGGGATTACGTTTTTCAGAAGCGCTTGCCTTAACGCCAAATGATTTTGACTTTTCGAAACAAAGTATTTCTATAGAAAAGACTTGGGATTATAAATCTTCAAAAGGGAGCATGCAGGAAACTAAAAATAAATCATCAAACCGTAAAGTGATAATGGATTGGCAGGTAGCAATGCAGTTTTCACAAATGATTAGAGAATTAGACCCTGAGAAACCTATATTCGTTAAAGGTAGAATCTATAATTCTATGGTAAATAATAGATTGAGAGCATTATGTATTAAAACTGATATCCCCATTATTTCAATCCATGGACTTAGACATACACATGCCTCTTTATTACTTTTTGCAGGTGTATCTATCGCCAGTGTAGCAAGAAGACTTGGACACTCCAGTATGATAACTACTCAGGAAACATATTTGCATATAATTAAAGAGTTAGATAATCAGGATAACGATAAAATTATAAGACATTTATCTACCTTGTAATAAAAACATCTAGAGAGAATTATTCTCTCTAGATAAACATTTTATTAATATACAGAGATTTAATATCACTAAGATATTTCAACCTTTGTGAATAATCATTAACTAAATCATCGATTTCACACATTAAATTGGCAATCTTTCTTTGTTCTGATATTATTGGGGCTTTTATTTTAAAATCTAATAATGTATCTTCGTGTATACGTTTACTACCTGTACCTGAAGAGTATGCTTCTGTTCGCTTATAATAATTCTCTCTTGAAATATAGCTTAAGAAAAAATATCTATCTATAATTTCTGAATTGAATTTCAATGTTGGAACGTCTCCAGAACTATAATAACCATCGAGATTTTTGTCTATAAAACCAAATGCGCCATTAAAAAAATTTTGTTTGCCGTAAATGAAGTCTCCTGCGTATCTTTTATAGTATGTTGTTGCTCCAAGCTTAAGTGCTCGATTTTGATTGGCTATCGTTATACCTTTTCCAAAAAGTTTGACTGTTAAAAGTTCATTCTTACCGATATTTTTGGCTTTTAATAAATTTTTAGGTCTATACATGAATTCATTAAATTTTATCTCTTTCCAATCATTCTTTCCGTCTTCAAATACTAATTGCTGATTAAATATTTTCTTAAGATATACATTTTTTAATTTCACGAGATTTACATATTTACGCTGATGAAGGGTAATTAAGTTATCAAAATTTTGAAGTAAACTACTAATCTTTTGTTGCTCATTATAATTAGGTACGTGAAAATTGTACTTCTTAAAATCTACAGTAGTAAAACTAGATTGGTTCACTGCGGGTTTCGTAATGATTTTAATATAATTCTTATACTTACCTGTTAATGTTTGTTGAAATATAAAATAAGGATGATATTCTTTTGTATTTACTTTTAATTTCATTATATTAGTCGTATAAATTGTATCTCTCACTGGTTCTTTTAACACTATTGCTGTTGTTCCCATTTTTGATTCACTATTTATAAAATTAACAAGTATATCATTTCTTTTCACCAAATAATTAGAAGTTTTTGCACCTTGTGGATCGTGTACGTACCAATATTTTATATCATTAATTAAATCAAGTTTTCCATTGTTTATATTATTAGCACGAATAACAGGTAGACCAATATCAGTTACAGATAGTTTTCGTGACAATCCACTTTTCATTTGTAACAGGACGTCGTTTAACTTACGATGTTCCCAATCGTCATGAAAGCCTTTAAACCGCAGTTCAGGGACTTTTCTTTCTTCTTTACTCATCGACGAAACACCTCTTTCGTTGCTTCTATAAGTGCCATTCCGTCTTCATCACCCTCAAGCTCATCTAACATTTCAAGCAGACTTGCTTCCGCTTCAGCTATTTCTTTATTGATAGTTTTAATTTCCTCATGAAGTGCCTTTATATCTACTGGCTCTTCTTCTTCAAACGTGTCGACATATCTCGGAATGTTTAAGTTATATTCATTCTCTTCAATCTCTTCACGCGTTGCTACATAACTGTATTTATCTATAACTTCACGATTTCTATATGTTTCAATTATTTTGTCCACATCTTCATCAGACATATGGTTTTGGTTTTTACCTTTTTCAAATGACTGTGATGCATCTATAAACAACACATCTTCTGTCTCACGTGACTTTTTAAAGACTAGAATCGTTGTTGGAATACTCGTTCCAAAGAAAATATTCGCAGGCAGACCAATAATCGCATCCAGATAGTTCTTCTCTTCTATAAGATACTTACGGATAACTCCTTCAGCAGCTCCTCTGAAAAGTACACCATGCGGTAAAACAACAGCCATAGTCCCTTCATCATCCAAGTGATGAATCATATGTTGAACAAATGCAAAGTCTGCTTTAGATTTTGGTGCCAATTTACCATAGTTACTGAAACGCTCATCTTCTAAGAATGATGGATCAGCACTCCACTTCGCACTGTATGGTGGATTCGCTACAATCGCATCAAACTTCTCGTCTGGGAATGCAGGTTCTTCTAAAGTGTCTCCATTTTCTATAGAGAAAGCTTTAAAGTTCACATCATGCAGCAGCATGTTCATTCGCGCCAGGTTATATGTCGTACTATTGTATTCCTGCCCATAATAGTGTCTTACATGAGCTAAACGACCTACACGTAATAGTAATGAACCGGATCCACATGTCGGGTCATAGACACTGCGTAAATCCTCTTTATCTGTCGTAACAATTTCTGCTAATAATTTAGAAACCTGCTGCGGAGTATAAAATTCTCCAGCTTTTTTACCAGCTGTTGCTGCGAACTGACCAATCATATACTCGTAAGCATCACCGAGCATATCAATTTCCATATCACTATGTACAAACGGTAAATCTGCTAGATTCAACATGACTTTAGAAATTAACTTCGTACGGTTAGAAACGTTATTACCTAATCGGTTAGATGTTAAATCCATATCGGAGAACAAATGAACAAAGTCATCTTCACTCTTTGTACCTAGTGTAGATTCCTCTACTTTATTTATTGCTTTAGACAACTGCTCTATATCAAATTTACCCGCTTCAATATCACTTACTAAACTGCTGAACAGGAATTCCGGTTCAATTAAATACCCTATTCTTTTGATAAGTTCGTCCGATAATGCTTCTTTTATTTCTTCATCTTCCCAAGCTTCGCTGAAAGTTATATTATCTTCTCTTAATAACCTTTCAACTTCCTCTTCCATCTTTTCAGATAAGAATCTATAAAAAATTAATCCTAGTATATAGTTACGGAATTCACTCGCATCCATGTTTCCTCTTAAGTCGTTTGCGATACTCCATAGTTTTTTCTGTAATTCAGCCTGCTGCTGTCTTTGCTTTTCTGTTACTGTCATCATTGAAAAGTTTCCTCCTGTAAAACAAATATTAGAAACCCTCAAGTTTTACTTGAGAGTTAATTTAAACGCCGTATTTCTCTGTTACTTCGCGGATGTAGCTCTGAATCTTATCCACTTTTTTACGTCTCACTAAGAACGAACCGGAGATACCTTCCTCTATATCCTTCCGGTAAACTTGTCCGCTGAACTGGAACTCTGATAACAGAGTATTTAATTGTTCCTGCGAATAGTCATTCTCTTTTGCAAATTCCTGTATTTCTCTGATTCGCTGCTCTTCTTCAAAATCTAGGTACTCCGCTGCAACGTTTGCGTCTTTACCAAGTGTAGGAACCACTGTATCCAGGAACTCTTTAATCAGTTCTGACTTCAGGCGCAACTGTTCATCATCCGCACCGTCCAGAATGTTTCTGATACTCGCAATTTCACGTCGCTGATTATCTTTGTCTTCCAGATCAATATTATTAATCAGATTTATAATATAGCTCACATTAATCATTTCGTTCCGGATGATCTCAATCTCAAAGTCAATGTCATCCAGGATAGATGCTTTTTCAGGATCAGGTTTTTTAATATGCTCATTATACAAATCAATATAATGACTGCGGTAATCCTGATGTTCCTGTGAATCGATGCCGGTGACTTCTTCTTTAAATTCAAAGTCCATAAATGTTTTCAGTTTAACCAATGCTCTGCTCAGCCTTCTGAATGTTTCAACGAAGAATTTAATTTCTTCTTCTTTTTCAATACGTGGAACATCGATTGGACTTGGTGCAATGCCTTTTAACACAACCAGTGCCTGTTTAAATTCTTCCAGGTATTCTTCATAAGGTCTCTGAAGTACTGTATCAGTATCATCTGTTCTCGAGAACAGCTTAATTGCATCATCAGTTTCCTGCTTAAGATTTCTGAAGCAAACTATGTTCCCGTATGGTTTTGTTTTCTTCTCTACACGGTTTGTTCTTGAATAGGCCTGTATTAAATCATGATGTCTTAAGTTTTTGTCCACATACAGCGTATTTAACTTTTTACTGTCAAACCCTGTGAGGAACATACCAACAACTATAAGTACATCTATTTTTCCACCTTTGAGCCCTTTTTTAACACGCTTGGAAATATCATTGAAGTATCCATCATAGGTCTCAAGTGAGAAGTTGGTATTGTACATCTCGTTATAGTCAGCAATAACACGGGCAAGCTGATCTTTACCAGCTTCCTTGATTTCGCCCTCCCGTAAACTCTGATTAGCTTCATAAGAAAAAATAGTCGCTACTTTTAACTTTTTCTTTTTATGCTCCGCTTCACGCGCTTTAAATGTATCGTAATATTTCATCGCCATTTCTATGCTTTGAGTCGCGAGAATTGCCGAGTATTCCTTTTGCGCTGTCTTTTTGGAATGGATATTATATATATGGTCTGTAACCAGATTAATTCTGTCATCTGCCAACCATATTTTATTCGCTTCTATTCCAGACACATATTCATCATCAAGAAACGGATTTTCTCCTTTGAATGTGTTGATATATTCTACGGAGAAACCCAGCACGTTTCCGTCTCGTATCGCATCTTTAATTAAGTAATAGTGCAGGCACTTATCAAAAATATCAGCTGTAGCTCTGCCGTCTGCACTTCTGTTCTCTTCGAACCTCGGGGTACCCGTAAATCCAAAGAATTGAGCATTCGTGAAGTGTTTGGCAATCTGAGTATGCATGTCTCCAAACTGCGATCGGTGACACTCGTCAATAATGAATATAACCTTATCTGTTTTGTACTGGTCCATTACACTGTTGTTTCTCTTAACAGCATTATTCAGCTTTTGAATTGTTGTTACAATCATCGGCTGAGACTTGTCCGCTAGCTGACGTTCCAGTTTTGCCGTATTAGTCGTGAAATCCACTGAGTCCTTTTGGAACTTGTTAAACTCCGACATTGTTTGTGCATCAAGGTCTTTACGGTCTACGAGGAATATTACTTTTTGTATTTCCGGTCTTTCGGATAACAGCTGACTTGCCTTAAATGAAGTCAGTGTTTTCCCGCTTCCCGTCGTGTGCCAAATATATCCGTTATTATTTGTCTCCGTAGCACGCTCAATCAATGCTTCTGTTGCATAGACCTGATAAGGCCGCATGACCATTAAGTTGTGGTCCGTCTCATTAATAATCATATATCGGCTGATCATTTTCGACAGTCTGCATGGTGTACAGAAGTCCCCCAGGAAATCCGACAGTCTGTTAATAGTATTATTCTGATCATCTGACCAATAAAACATACTGCTCTTATAAATCTCTTTGTCACTGTTGGCAAAGTACCGTGTATTTTGGCTGTTGCTCACAATAAATAATTGGACATACTTAAACAGACCTTTGTAGTTATCTCTTCTATAACGCTCAATCTGATTGAACGCTTCCTCAATTGCTACTCCACTGCGTTTAAGCTCAATTTGCGTCACAGGCAGTCCGTTCACTAAAATTGTGACATCATAACGTCCTTTATACTTATCACTCACTGCAACCTGATTTGTTACCTGATATATATTCTTACGCCATGAATCTTTGCTGAAAAATTCCAGATAAATATCCGTCTCATCATCTCTTCTGAGAACAAACTTATCGCGTAATATCTGAGCACTGGTAAATACGTTTTTACCGTTAATCTGAGTCATCAAACGGTCAAACTCACTGTCAGTGAGAGGTTTACCATTCAATTTATCCTGATGTCGCTCATTCAATATTTTTCTGAAGTTATCAATAATTGCTTCAATGGAATACAGCTTCACATTTTCAAAACCTTGTCGTCCAAGCTGTTCCATTACTTGATTTTCAAGTGCTGCCTCGCTCTGATATCCCATAAAACAACCCTCGTTTAATAAATATTGGTAGTTATTACTATTGTACTACATTATTAGAATTTTATTGTCATTTTCTGTTCGATTTAGAAGTATCTGCACTGATGATTTTTAGTCAATAACAAAACACCCACCACGTGTAAAGAATGCTTTACACGTGGTGGGTCAATCTATAAATATTTACTTTATGCTTCCGCTTTTTCTTCTTTGCTCAGTTTATAGATACCGATTCCCGTAAAGGCCAGGAATATTGCGACGAGCGGTGTTGCATATGTCATAACCGCCCATACGGCATAGCCGTCTGATCCATAAATGGCAACTCCGAGAGTGCTGATGTAAAACGCACCTGACGTTCCCCACGGCACAAGTCCTGCCATAACCGTACCAACGTCTTCCATCGTTCTCGATAAGTTCTTCGCAGCCATTCCGGCTTTCCTGAACGGCTTTTTAAACATTTCCGGAATGATTATCGCTACAGTATAAGAAGTCCCCGAGAACACAAGAAGTATTAGCGATGTAAAGATTGTCGTTAACATAAGCGGTCCGCGGTTTTTAACTCTAGATGTCAGTGGATGTAACGCTCTTTCCAGGAAACCCGCTTCACTTATAATCGATGTATACGAATAACCGGCATATATAATGATTATTACTCCCACCATGGATAAGAGTCCGCCACGGTTTAACAGAGTCATTAGTGATTCCGACCATTCTGCTGTTGCCAGAATTCCAAGCAGTTCTATATTAAATCCACTGTAAGCTGCTGTCACTCCGCTCTGCAATGAGAATCCCTGTACAAAAACCCCTAATATTAATGACACAATACATCCCAGCAGCATCACCGGAATTGGCGGTTTCTTCATTAGTGCACCAATTAAAATAATTACAAATGGCAGCAGTAACAGGATATTCCAGTTAAAAATCTGGTCCAGCTCATCTAATATTAAAGTTGCTTCTGATGTATTCGCTCCTGCAGAAATCCCTAAGTTCAATCCTGTAATGAAAAACACAATTAAACATATGATTGAGGCAGGGACTGTTGTCCATAGCATTGATTTTATATGTTCATATAAATCAACACCGGCGGTTGCTGATGCCAGATTGGTAGTTTCCGATAATGGTGATAACTTATCCCCGAATATCGCACCACTAATAACAGCTCCCGCTGTAATATGAAGCGGGACGCCAATACTTGCGGCGATACTCATCATTGCTATTCCCATCGTTCCAACCGAACCCCATGCAGATCCTGTGATAATCGAGAACAGCACATTTAACAGAAACGCAGATACCAGTAAATACTCCGGATTAATCACGTTAATCCCATAATAAATCAGCATTGGTATTGAGCCGCTGAAAATAAATGTACCGATAACAACTCCGATAATCCAAATGATCAGTATGGCCGGCGTTGCCCCTGTGATACGTTTACTGATAGCCTGCTCCATTTCATGCCATGTCATACCTGCACGCCTTGCGAGCAGTCCTGCACCAATAGCAGCTGCAACCATCATTAACTCAACACGCAAGCCGAATATTAAATAGCCTACAAAAACAAAAAAGACCATTAAGAGTAATGACAATATCGATTCAAAAAAAGTTACTTCTCTTTTTTTCATAAAATCCCCCTTATAGTTTGAAGATAATTCGTATTTATAAACACGCTCTACACATCAAATATTGATATCGGGTTATCCAATGACTTAAGCGTCGTATTCAGATGCACTCTGACTGCTTTTTCAGCCGCTTTGCCGTCCTTTGATTCCAATGCTTTCACAATGTTTTCGTGCTCTGGAATGTTCATCGCTGTGTCTTCCGACCGTTCGTAAAAAGGGTCTTTTAAAATAATGTAGCAGTTACTCCAGTGAATAAGTGAACGGACCTGATGTATCAAAACTTTGTTTTCCGTTATTAAAGCAGGCATTAAATGAATTTCACTGTTCACCTCGATGAACTTTTCAAAGTTTTTCTCCCTGTAGGACTTCTTCTCCTCGTCCAACAGTAGATAGAGCTTTTCGATATCCTCTTCCTTTATATGCTCTGCTGCCATTTTAGCCGCATGACTTTCCAGCAAAATCCTGACATCAAAAACATCTTTAATTTCCTGCATATCGGGTTTATAAACAAATGCTCCGCGATTGGCAATCAGCTCCACTAATCGCTCTTCTTCAAGTTTTTTTAGCGCTGCCCTTACCGGGGTCCTGCTCATTTTTAAGTTTTCACTTAGCCACTGTTCGGTCAGCCTTTGACCCGGTAAAAGTTTCTTTAGTAATATAGCTTTTTTAATTTGCTCATAGGCTATAGTTTCAGAGTTATTATTCCGCATAATATCACTCCTTCAAAAATAATTGTATACGGTTTCAACATACTGTTTGGCTATTATATATACACTTTTGCTGTAAAGTCAAATAACGCTTTAAAATTTCTTATTATTAAAACTATTTTGACATATATAATTGTATACAATATACTGATACAAAATAATTTATAGAAAGGGGTAAAATTAAATGTCTGTTGTCAATTCATATTGGGAGAATACGAAGAATAAACAAAAAGCTTATCCTGAATTAAAGGGGAATCATGATACTGACGTTACAG
Source organism: Jeotgalicoccus saudimassiliensis (assembly GCF_000756715.1). Lineage (NCBI taxonomy): Bacteria > Bacillati > Bacillota > Bacilli > Caryophanales > Staphylococcaceae > Jeotgalicoccus > Jeotgalicoccus saudimassiliensis. The sequence continues at coordinate 99,352 of NZ_CCSE01000001.1, read as the reverse complement.
TGATCGGCGCAGGGTTCAGCGGCTTGTCTACTGCTTACTTTTTAGCTAAACAGGGGATTAAGGTTACTCTTATAGAACAGAATTCAGTCGGCTGGGGAGCCAGCGGGAGAAATGCAGGCATGCTCACAACAGGATACAAAAATTCTATTATGAGCCTTGCTAAAAAACATGGAATGAATCAGGCCAAAGAATTACTGGAAATGTCCAGAGACTGCATCAAACTTGTGGATCAGGTTGCAAAAAGTGAAAATATTGATTGTTCGATTGATTATAAAGGCGGCCTTAAGCTGGCATACAAAGAAAAACACTTTGAATCACTAAAACATGAAAACGAATATATGTATAAACACTTTAATTATGAAACTGAGATTATTAATGCATCTGATTTAAAGAAAGAAATTAATTCACCACTTTATAATTACGGTGCCCTACTCGATATGAACAGTTTCTCATTTCACCCTTTGAATTATGCCATTGGTTTAAGCAATGCTGCTGAAAAGCACGGTGCTTCAATTTATGAAAATTCTAAAGTTCTGTCGATTAAGAAGGAGAACAGTAAGTTTACTGTGCGAACAGAAGGCGGCTCAATTACTTCTGAAAACATAGTAATGGCTACAAACGGATATTCGACTTACGATACCCACAAAGGCCTCACTCGCTCATTAATGGCTATAGACAGTCATATTATTACAACTGAACCGCTGGATAATGAAACGTTCAATTCAATACTTCCAAATAACAGGGTGGCTAGTGACACTAAAAACTTTTTATATTACTTCAGAAAAACCACTGATCAGCGGCTATTGTTTGGAGGAAGAGTCAGCTTCGGGCAGCAGCAGGATTCTCAAAATGATTTAAGTTTATACGAGATCCTCAGAAAAAACATGGTTGGTGTATTTCCTGAATTATCATCGGTAAAAATTGATTATAAATGGGCAGGCACTACTGCCTTTACTATGGATTTCATGCCTCATGTCGGCAGAACAAATGAAGGCGTTTATTATTTAACGGGATATTGCGGACATGGTGCCGCGATGTCTACACTGCTTGGAAAAGTAATTTCTGATGCCATTTCAAATGAATCGAAGCTCGATAACAGTCTGTCCAAACTCAAATTGGAAACTATTCCTTTCCACAGCCAGAAAAATCTCATGCTGAACATGGCGGAAAACTACATGAAATTTAAGGATATTATTTCTTAGTTATATAATCGAAATTAAAAAAAGCAAAGCTTTAGCAGCTTTGCTTTTTTATATGTCTCTATCTAAACGCCGTACCAAATGCTGTTCCTTTTATAAACGCACCCTGGCCTTTTTCACCAACGTATTTACCGTCTTTAACGACCTGTGTGCCTCTCAGGAACACCGCATCACATTCACCGATCTGGTCGAATCCTTCATACACCGTATAGTCCAGTGCATTCAGGCTGTCTTCCACCGTAACTTTCTTCTCCACCATCGGATTATATATCACAACATCGGCATCATATCCCGGAGCGATATATCCTTTACGGTGATCCAGTCCATTATTTTTCGCCGGCATCGTCGAGTAGTAATCCACTAACTCCGATCGCGTAATTCTCCCCGCTTCAACGCCGTATGTCCATAACATCGGCAGACGGTTTTCTAGTCCCGGTGTACCGTTCGGAATCAACCTGAAGTCATCCAGTCCCATCTTCTTCTGCTCAAACGTAAATCCGCAGTGGTCCGAACTTACCGCATTGATCGAACCGTCTTTTAACGATTTCCATAAGTATTCCTGGTCTTTCTTATCTCTTAACGCCGGTGAACATACATATTTCGACCCTTCAAAATCTTCTTTCGCCAGATACTCTTTGTCGAACAGCAGATACTGCGTACACGTCTCACCATATACCGGCAGTCCTTCTTCTTTCGCTTTTTTAATCGCGTTCACTGCACCTTCAGTCGTAACATGAACAATATAAATCGGTGCTTCAGCAAATCTCGCCAGATTAATCGCACGTTCCGTCGCTTCCGTTTCAACAATCGGCGGACGTGTCAACGCGTGATGGTACGGATCAGTTTCCCCGTTCGCTATCGCTTTTTTCTGCATTAAATCAATTAAGTCTGCATTCTCAGCATGCACCATTACAGTCACACCTGCATCTTTAGCTTCAAGCAAAGCATTCGTTACCGCTTCATCATCCGAATGGAAGAACTGCCCTTTATACGCCATAAACAACTTAACCGTCGGATATCCCGCAGCAGGCAGGTTTTTAATGTCCTTAAACGTTTCTGGTGTCGGGTCCGTAATCACCGGGTGGAAACTGTAGTCCACCATTGAGATACCCTCTGCCCACTCTTTACGGTATGCCTCAACCGTTTCAACAAGTCCTTTGCCCTCTTCCTGGTTAACGAACTCAATCACCGTCGTCGTTCCGCCAAGTGCCGCAGCATCCGTCGTTTCAAATCCTTTCGTTCTCTCTCCCATAAATTCAAACGAAAAGTGCGCATGCTGATCAATACCGCCGGGTAAAATATACATCCCTTCAGCATCGATGACTTTGTCCGCTTCCATCGTTAAATGTCTGCCGACCGCTTCTATTTTAGTCCCATCGATAAAAACATCGCCTTTATATTCATTATCCGTCGTTACGATAATCCCATTTTTAATTAATGTGCTCATACTTACATCCCCTTTTCAATTTCCTCTTCTTTCCTGTCTTCTATCAGCCAGCGGCGGTTCTCTGTCGCACCCAGCGCTTTTTGTTCCCGCAGTTCCCGCTCTTCTTTAATTTTCTCAAGCTCGAGCGCCATCACTTTATTCTCAAGCAGATAATTATCCTGCTTAATCTGCTCGAGTTTACGCTGCTCAACCAGCTTTTTAATTTCAAGTTTCTCGTCGCTCTGGTTGTATCCACGGCGCATTGCATATAACGGAATACTCGCAATACCGCCTACGACTACCAGAGTCGTGAAAAATATAAACTCAAATACCCCCATGTCATCCCTCCGGTTTTCTTAGTTACAGTCTAACATAAGGCAGCACAGCTGATTAAAAAAGACAAAGCATTATTCCGCTCTGTCCTTCTCTTTTTCCTCACTATCTTCAATCAGCCAGCGTTCGTTTCCTGTATGCTCCAATGCTTTAAATTTCTTTGCATTTTCTTTTCTGATCTTATCCAGTTCAATCCGCATCGATTCGTTCTCAAGCAGGTAGTTTTCCTGTTTAATCTCTTCAAGTCGTCTCTGTTCATACAGCTTTCTCGCTTCCACTTTGTCGTCACTCTGGTTAAAGAATCTGTAAATAGCATAAGCTGGTATTCCAAACGCTGAGAGAACAGCGACCAGTCCAATGATTTCTTCCACTGACCATCACCTATTATATTTGATTCCATTTTACCATAATCTAATATAAAAAAACCGGGACAGTGATGTCCCGGTTTCTCATTAATTATTATTTTTCCTCATCCGACTCAGCATCTGCTTCAGACGCTGCATCATCCGATATTCTGTTATAATCTCTCAGGAAAGCAACCTGTTTAATCGAGTGGTTTTCAACTTCCAGCACCTGCCAGCGGTCAAATTCCGTATCGATATACTCGCCTTCTTCGATGTCGGTATTAATGCTCTGCATCCATCCGCCGATCGTATCGATATCTTCACTGTCTTCAAACACAATCTTAAAGTCGTCTTCCAGATCATCAAGCAGCACACGTCCGCTGATGTGGTAAATATCATCATCAACCTGAGTAATATCCACCTCTTCATTCTCGTCAAACTCATCGCGGATTTCCCCGACGATTTCCTCAAGAATGTCTTCCATTGTAACCATACCTGCAGTTCCGCCGTACTCATCAATGATTAACGCAATATGCACGCGCTCTCTCTGCATTTTAACCAGTGCATCGCTGATACGCGATGACTCGGTAATAACAGGAAGTTCGTGAATATAGTCGCCTGCAGCGACGTGTTCATCCGAGACGTGGTTTGTTAAATACTCCCTGACGTTAATGAAGCCGATAATATTATCCTTGTCACCGTTACTTTCAGTCACAGGATATCTCGTATAGTTGTATTCTTTAATTGTTTCAATTACCTGGTCCACCGTCACCGGTTCTTCAAGTGTAATCATCTGTGTCCGCGGCACCATAACATCTTTTGCCGTACGCTCATCAAATGAGAAGATATTCTGCATATAGGCAAGTTCCGTCTGGTTAATTTCACCACTCTGGTAACTTTCCGTCATGATCACTTTAAGTTCTTCTTCCGAGTGCGCCTGTTCCGTCGGCATTTCCTTAATACCCACCAGACGTACCAGTCCTCTTGCTGCACCGTTCATCGTCCAGATAAATGGCTTTAAGATGAGACCGAAGAAGTATAACGGTCCGCTTAATGACATCGACATTTTTTCTGCATATTGAATTGCAACTGTCTTAGGTGCAAGTTCACCCACAACAACGTGAATGAATGTAACGATAATAAACGCAGCTGCAACAGTCGTGACTGTCTGCATGGAATCAGGTACTCCGACTAAGCTGAACAGCGGATGTAAGATTACTTCAAACGTAGATTCCCCGATCCAACCCAATCCAAGTGCCGTTACTGTAATACCCAGCTGACATGCTGATAAGTAGTAATCCAGGTTGTTGATCATTTTCTCTACGCGTATTGCTCTTTTGTCTCCCTGTTCAACCAGTGCGTGTATTCTCGACATACGTGCTTTAACAAATGCGAATTCCGAACCTACAAAAAGCATTGTAAGTCCGATTAAAATTATAAATAGTAGTAAATTAGTTATAGTGGATATATCCAATCAGTTCCCCTCCTGTGGGGTTCACCTCCGATAATTTGTGACCGCCAGGGTCGTTTGTTCATGATTTTGAATTTGATAATTTATATTATTTAACAGAGTATTCTCTGTAATTCTTTTCAGATACACCTTCCCAACAGCCGTCACCTCCACTAAATTAGTTAAATTAATAATATTATATCATAATTAAATCCGGTTTCATAAGGATATCGTCCCCGTTTAATTCATCTTTACAATGCATCATGATAACGTTTATACGCTTCTGACACAGGTCCGTCAGACGCGAGTGCCTCCGTTACTTTTTTACTCTCGGTAAGCGTGCCGTTTTCAAGGTAATGCACATAGTCAAACTGCTCAAGTTGACTCAAATCGTGCGTCGCTGCAATAACCGTTTCTTTTTGGAATATTTCATTCCAGATCTTATCTCTTAAGCGCGTGTTTAAACTCGCCGTCGGTTCATCCAGTATCCAGGTACTCCTGTTTTCGATATACATACGAATCAGATGCATCCGCTTCTTCTCACCAAGCGATAAATATTCCGCCGATGTAATATAATCATCCGGTTTAAAATGCTCCAGCTCAAATTGTTCGAGCAGTGCCCTCATTTCACTTTCCTCGGATTCAAAGTGGTTAAACATCGTAATGTTCTCTTGAACCGTCGCATTGTAAAAGTCCAGATGCTGCGGCATAATTCCTGCGTCAGACTGTTTAATCAGCTGATTAAGGAGCGTCGTTTTCCCTGAACCGCTTCCCCCGATCAATGCGTGTTTCTCACCCGGTTTAATATCGATATTAATGTTCGTCAGCACATCGCGTTTCGTTGACGGATAGCGGAATGTCATATCTGTCAGCGACAGTGCAGTTTGTTTTGCCGATTCAGCTGCTCTTTCGGTATCGCTTACGGCTTCGACACGTGCCTTAACCGCTTTGTATCTGCTTGCCGGCTTAATGACCGGAACAGCCAGTTCAAAGAAACTCATCAGCAGTAAAATAATCATCGGTATTAACAGCGGATAATCGCCGCTGAACAATATAATAACGAGAATAATAACGCCGAGCTGAATCAGCAGACTGACGATATCAATGACCGCATCGAGCACAGCTTCTTTGTTTTCATTGTCAGTAATTTTTTTATAAGTCCTTTTAATGTTCCGGTTCACCTGTTTATCTTCTTTAACGGCAAACAGGTTCGTGAAATCGTGAATGTAATGGTACAGCTGCGTAAACAGCGTATCTTCCGCTCTGTTTCTGTCGTCGTAAAAGCGCCCTGAAATACTGCTGATGACAGTCGGCATAACGACAAGCATTACCAGTACTGATACAAGCAGTATAAAGAGTAGTTTCGGATCGATGAGCAGTGATAACACTGTCAGTATTAACGAAATAAATACCGCAACGATATACGGGTAAATAATCCGGATATAGTAATCTTCAATATCATCAAAGTAGCTCGTCAGCTTTTGAATGTAGCGTACACTGTGCGTATCCTCCGCACTGTTTACCGACTGTTTGAAGTACGCCGCTCTTAATCTGCCGATCATTTTAAACGTCGCATCATGACTCAAAAGACGTTCCATATATTTCGCAGTACCTTTAGTCAGGCCGAACATTTTAATCATCGCGATAATTAAAATAATTAAGAAAAACGGTGGTTCAAAGAAGCTCAGGCTGATCATATAACCGCTGAGTCCGAAAATCGCCACGCCGACGAGGCCCCCGATAATGCCGAGAACGATACTGTAAAAAATATGCATCCTTTCACCTTTTAAATACATCATACTGCGTCACCTCTTTTCAGTTCGCCGTTATCCATAACGTAGTGGCTGTCAGCAATCGACAGCAGCTGGCGGCGGTGAATGACTGCAATAATTGCAGATGTTTCTTTCAGTTCGGTCAGATATTTCATAACCAGTTGTTCGGTTTCCGCATCCAGAAACTCCGTCGGTTCATCCATAATAATCACTGCAGGTTTGTTAATCAGCACCCGCGCCATTTTAAGGCGGACAATTTCCCCGCCCGATAACGGAATGTCATGGTTCACGATTGGAGTGTGAATCCCATGCTCCAGATTGTCGATACTGTTAAATAAGTTCAGCCTGTTTAATACATCGTTCACTTTATCTTCAGAATGGTTCTTTGCCGAGACGTATTCGTAAATCGTCGTATCGGAAAAATATACCTGATCCGAGACATAGCCGATATCCGTCGTCAGTACATTTAACTGTCCGGACACCGGTTCATGCAGACCTAACAGCGTGCGGAGCAGCGTCGTTTTCCCGGCTCCCGATTCACCTGTAATCGCAGTCAGTCCGGTTTTATCGAATGTAAAGTCCGCATTGTTCAGAAGCACTTTGCCGTCGTGGCCGACTGTCAGATTTTCCGCTTCGGCAGAATAATGATCTGTGTGTCCTCTGTAAGATGTATTCATCTTCGGTTTGTCTATAATATTCTGCGCTTTTTCAAAACTCCCCAGCGCAAGTTTGCCGTTATGGAACTCAGTCCCCAGCACTTTTAATGCATTGTAGAATTCCGGGGCCAGGAGCAGTACGAAAAATGCAGTATAAAATGAGATATTTTCAAATATAATAATCCGCAGTGCCACTTCCAATGCCACAAGACCGATACCGAGTATCGTTATAAACTCAAGCATCATCGTCGACTGGAACGCATATTTTAAAATGTGCATCGTTTCTTTAACGAAATCTTTGTTATCATCTTCAAGTCTGTTAATGACCGTCTCTTTTGAATCCGTATTTTTAACCGTGTCTTTACCGCGGATCAGATTTAAAAATAACGTCCCGATATTGTCAAAACGCGTCGCCTGCTTTACCGATTCCTCCTGCGTCTGCAGCCCGACCAGTACGTAGTACAGCGGAATAAACGGCGCCGTAAACAGCAGTATCGATGCGGCAAATCCGTCTATAAAAAATAACGCCGCAATGATGAGTGTCACTTTAACCATCGTTTTAATAATCGTCGGCACGAACGATGTTTCATACGGGCGGTATGATTCCAGATGCACGAGCAGTGCATTGATCAGACTCTCTGATTCTCTCTGTGTTTTAACGTCGATACGGTCGATTAACTGATTTGCTTTCAGTTCAATCGACTTGTTCGCGACGATTTTCGTATACAGGCTGTATAATTTGTCCGTCAGTATAAACAGCACAAAAAACGCGCTCATGTACATGAGCGGTGCTGTAAGTTTTACGCCCGTATCCATCACGATACTTTCCAGTATACGGGACAGATGGTGGCCGAACGCGATATAGAATACAACGCTGATTACCGCAATAAATCCGTATAATACAGCGTGTTTTAAGTTTAAATTCAGTTTCATTTTCTCACCTTCAGACACAAAAAACGTGAAGATTCCCCTTCACGTTTTTCGTAATTTATCCGCCGATGTAGCTCATGTTGATTTTCTTTCTCTTCTGGCGCATTTCTTCTGTAATTTCAGTTCTGATTTCCGAATAACGGTCATCACGTTTGTCCCATACACCCGTCAGCACTTTCGTCAGTTCCTCATCGCTGATGCCATCCCGCATCAGTGTCTTAATATCGAAACCGTCGACAGCAAACAGACAGCCGTAGAATTTACCGTCGGATGACAGTCTTGCTCTCGTACATGTTGAGCAGAAGCTTTCCGATACACTCGTAATAAAACCGAGGTACGAATCTGCAGCATCGTTATGTTTGTACACTTTCGCCACTTCTCCGTAATATGCAGGGTCCAGCGGTTCAAGGTCAAATTCCGTCTGCAGTGTTTCAAGTATTTCTTTTTTGCTGACTACTTTTTCGAAGTTCCAGCCGTTGTCGTTGCCGACATCCATAAATTCAATGAAGCGCAATGTGACCGGCAGATTTTTAAAGTATCTCGCCATCGGCAGTATTTCCTGCTCGTTTAAGCCTTTTTGCACAACCATGTTGATTTTAATCTGGAAGCCGAGACCGATCGCATACTCGATCTGTTCAAGAATGCGCGACGTGCCGATACCCCGGTCGTTAATCTTACCGAACAGTTCGTCGTCCATTGCATCCAGACTGATATTGATGCGTCTGAGTCCCGCATCATATAATTTCTGACCGTGCTTTTTAAGCAGCAGTCCGTTCGTCGTTAAACCGATATCTTCAATCCCTTCGATAACAGTTAACCTTTCGATTAACTCATGAAGGTCTTTTCTCATCATCGGTTCCCCGCCTGTTAAGCGTAACTTCTTCACACCAAGACTTGCATAAATTCTTGCGAGCCTTTCAATTTCATCAAATGAAAGCAGCTGTTCGCGCTTTAAGAATTCAAAATCATCTCCGAAAATTTCTTTCGGCATGCAGTATCGGCATCTGAAGTTACATTTGTCAGTGACCGAAATTCTTAAATCCCTGATCGGACGTCCGAATTTATCTGTAACTACCTGAGCCATGTAATTCCTCCTTATTTAATATCAGTCTTCCGATTGATATTAACCAGCGTCGTACTATTGAGATTATAGGACTCAATGTTTATGTAATCGACATTGAGATTCTCGAAAAACGCTTTTAAACTTAATCTTTTCGTCTCTAGCTGTCCTTTCAGCAGGTCAGCAAGCGTGTCATGCTGATACACTCCGATGAGCGGATGCTCTCTGTCGTTATCAGTCGTAATTGTCGTATTGCCTGTTTTCACAGCTTCTTTCGTCAGTATATTCAGCCACGCTGAATCCACATACGGTGTATCGCATGAAATAATCATTAGCGGTTCTCCGGGATACGATTTTGCTGCAGCATACAGTCCGCCGAGCGGACCGTGGTCGATATAACCCGGATCATCGACAATTACTTTATAATTTTTAAAGCTTGTCTTCAGTTTATCATTTGTATTGATGACAATCTCGTCTATTGCCTGAACATTTTTCAACGATTGTGCGACATGTTCATACATCGGCTTACCGTCCAGTTCATACAGTGACTTATCTTCTCCAAAACGGCTTGATTTACCGCCTGCTAAAATAACACCAATCATTTTCAGCCGCCGCTTACCGGTGGAATTAATGCCACTGTATCTTCCGATGTAACGACTTCGTCATCTTTTACAAATGATTCATTTTTAGCGACCTGGAACACTTCACCGTCCAGTTCGGGATAATCCACAAAAATATGGTTCTTCAATTCACCGACAGTAATTGAGTCGCCGACGAATAAGTCGATTGTGTCGCTGCCGATTTTTTCTTTTATACTTGCAAATACTTTAATTTCCATATTAGTTTTCCTCCACATCCGGATGATATTTACGGGAATCGCCAATCCATTCTTCGCCGTCTTCCCAAATTTCTTTTTTCCATATCGGAACGATTTCCTTCAGTCGTTCCACTGCGTATTCATTTGCACGGTAACTGTCTGTACGGTGCGGTGAACTCGTCACGATGACCACTGCGATATCGGAAATTTCGAGCTTGCCGATACGGTGGCCGATCGATGTAATCACACCCGGCCAGCGTTCCGATATTTCGTCGCCGATCTGTGCCAGCATCTTTTCCGCCATCGGAATATACGCTTCGTATTCCAGATGCACGGTACGCGTGCCTTTCGTCCATTCGCGGACGTGTCCTGTAAATGTACATACAGCACCCTGGTGCTCATTTACAGTCATTTTGTGATACTTGTTTATATCCAGTTCGTCAAATATGACTTCAAACATTTTCATCGCCAATATTGCTCCATTCTTTAAACCAGTCCATTGCATTATCCATATCATAACGCATATCAAAACGGTTTAACACGTTCGTCAGACCGATTTCATTTATATCTGTCTCACCTTCTGTAAATGAGTAGGTCAGAATAATCTTCGAGTAGTTTTCCTTTTTGTAGCCTTCCACGAGCACAAAGTCCACACCTTCCGTCTGGAACCGCTGCAGCTGTACTGTCAGCGGCTTTTCCGGACGCTCGGTCATAACAGCATGCCCCGGCATATTGAACGATGTGTAGTCTGCACCGGCTTCAAAGAACCGTCCGGTGTCCGTATCGTTCGGCACCGCTTCTGCCAGATGGTGATGTTTAATTATCGCAACAGTATAGCCGTGCTGTTTTAATAACTTCACAAAATCGAGAATCAAAGTGGTCTTCCCGGTGTTTTTATAGCCTGCTATCTGTAGTGTTTTCATTTACTCCACCCCGAAATTATCTGCGCCGGTTGTAACATCGGTCATCATCACTTTAACCGCGTCACCTTTAACGAATCCCCGCGTTCCACCCGGCAGTACTATCACGCCGTTGCTTCGTGCAATCGATGTAACAGCGTTGGATTTATTGAACCCTGACGGGCGTGCATATATTTTACCTTCTTTAAAGAAGAGCTCCGCGCGGATAAAGCGCGAGAACGGATTCGGTTTCGGGTGGTCTTCGTCGAGTATTGCGTCAACAATTGGTGCGAACGGCAATGCTGCTTCCTGCATTAAATTCAGGGCAGGACGTGCGAATAATTCGAACCCGGAATAACATGCTGACGGGTTGCCGCTTAAGCCGAAGAGCAGTTTATCGCCTAAAGCACTGACGGTTGTTACACTGCCCGGACGCATTGCCACTTTGTTGAACAATACTTCCGCACCGAGCTCATCGTAAATTTTCGGCAGCAGGTCGTAGTCCCCGACCGATACACCGCCTGTCGTAATAATAACGTCCACTTCACCGAGCATCGACTTAATGCGCGTGTGCAGCGTATCAAAATCATCTGTCTCGAGCTTATAGTGTTTTCCTTCGATGCCCATCCGTTTCAGCTGGCCGAGTACCATCGGTGTATTCGAGTTGCGGATTTTCCCGCGCTCAAGCTCGTCTTCAACTTCCAGCAGTTCCGTGCCTGTAGAGAGCACACCCACAACCGGCTGTCTGAACACTTCAACTTCACTGTAGCCGAATGTTGCGAGTGTCGCGACCGTACCCGGGTTGATCATTGTACCTTTTTCGACGATCACATCGCCGACTTTACACTCTTCACCTTTTTGCGCGATGTTTTCGCCCGCTTTAAATTCGCGGCGGATCGTAAAGCCCTCGTCTGTTTCTTTCGTCTGCTCAAACATCACAACAGTATCCGCAGATTCCGGAATTTCCGCACCGGTCATAATACGGAATGCTTCATTGTCTTTTAACACGTAATCACTTGAACTGCCTGCAGGTACTTCCTCCACTACTTTGAAAGCAACTCTGCTGTCGCCTGAAGCACCTGTGGAATGTGCTGAATTTATCGCAAAACCGTCCATCGCAGATTTAGTAAATAACGGGACATCGGACGTCGCTGTTAAATCCTGTGCAAGCACTCTGCCGTAGCTGTCGTTATAGCTGACAGTTTCCGTACCGAGCGGTTTCACACGCTTCATCAATTCAGCCACTGCATCGTTTACATGAACCGGTGTTCTGTTTAAAGTCATTTCTATCATCCTCGCTGTGTTTAAGATATTTATCGTTTTGTCTTAATGTCTGATATAATTTGATTACTTACTACTTATTGTACTAAATGGGAGGATTAAAATGTCCAATTTTACGCATTTTAATGAAGAAGGCCGTGCCAGAATGGTCGACATATCAGATAAATCGGTGACGAAACGCAGTGCCACAGCACAGGCGAAGCTCGTCGTACCGGAGAACATTTACCTCGGTATTACCGAAGGTACGTTAAAAAAAGGCGACGTCCTCGGCGTCGCGCAGGTTGCAGGTATCATGGCTGCCAAAAATACACATCAGATTATTCCGATGTGCCATCCGCTGTCACTGTCAGGCGTTGACGTCACGTTCCGCTGGGAAACGGACGGCGATTATACGCTCGTTATTGAAGCGACAGTGAAAACGACGGGCAAAACCGGCGTTGAAATGGAAGCACTGACGGCAGCAAGCGCTGTCGCACTGACCGTGTATGATATGTGTAAAGCCCTCGATAAAGGCATGATTATTAAAGAAACAAAACTCCTTGAAAAGTCAGGCGGAAAATCCGGCGACTACAAGGCGTAAATATGATTGAATCCGTCTGCTCGGGTGAGCAGGCGGATTTTTTGGTTGGGTGGTGCGGGTTGTGGTTGGATTGGGCGGTTGGGCGGTCCGTCGTCGGCTGCTCGTTGGGTCAGTTGCCTTGTTTTGGACCGTCGTGGGCTGCTCGTTGGACCAAACACGCTGATTTGGACCGTCGTCGGCTGCTCGTTGGACCTAACACGCTGATTTGAACCGTCGTCGAACGCTCGTTGGACCAAACACGCTGATTTGGACCGTCGTGGGCTGCTCGTTGGACCAAACACGCTGATTTGGACCGTCGTCGGCTGCTCGTTGGGTCAAACACGCTGATTTGGACCGTCGTCGAACGCTCGTTGGACCAAACACGCTGATTTGAACCGTCGTCGGCTGCTCGTTGGACCAAACACGTTCGTTTGGACCGTCGTTGAACGCTCGTTGGACCAAACACGCTGATTTGAACCGTCGTCGAACGCTCGTTGGACCAAACACGCTGATTCAACCCGTCATCGCCCGCCCGTTGGACCTAACAACCTAATTCAGACCAGCAACTCCCTAGTTTTCCTTATTCAGTTCATAAACCAGGTGGTTAAGTTCGGGCATCACAAGTTTTTCCATGCCGAGTTTTACCGCGCCGCTTGATCCCGGCAGTGAGATGATCAGCTGGTTGCCGTATGTGCCGGCTGCTGCTCTTGATAACAGGCTTCTTGAGCCGATGTCTTCTGTATAGCTCAGCATGCGGAAGAGTTCGCCGAATCCCTGGATGTCTTTATCGAACAATGGTGTGACTGCTTCGATTGTCACGTCGCGGCGGGCAATGCCTGTGCCGCCTGTCGTGATAACAGCGTCCACGCCCTGTTCGAGGTATTTTTTTACCGCACTCTGGATGATGCCGATTTCGTCTTTGACGATTTCGTAGTGTTCTTCCGGTACGGATGCGTTCATCTTCTGAATGTAGTCGATGACGAGTTTACCGCCCTTATCCGTTGATTTGTCCCGCGTGTCACTGACTGTCAGTACCGCCACTTTAATATCTCTGTCTATTCTGTCCACAATACTCATTAAAATCAGCTCCTAGCCAAATAATTGATTGACGATCGTTCGTGCCTTATTTAAATTTTCGACGTTATGCATCAGCATTCTGCCGTTAGAAAAACTGACGATTCTCGTCTCTTCGTAATTGAACTCGATAAAATACGGTGTCTCTTTAAAAGCGATGTCCGCCTGTTTCAGCGTACTTTTAACGACTGGTTCCGTCAGCCTGCCGTCGATAAACTGAATCATATCCCTGCCGCAGAATTTCATCGCATTGGCTTCTGTACGGTTCAGTTCAGGGTATTCATGCGTCTGGCATGTCGGACAGTCTGTTTCTGTCATATTGCCGATATTGAATTTCATATAGTCCATATCCCAGACGTTGCCGATATGCAAATGGTACGGTGCGTTAAACTGCTCTGTCAGTATTTTAAGTGCAGTCGTGACCTGATTGCTGACGGCCATATGAACTGCCGGCCCGATAATGCCTGCGGTATCGCACGTCAGCGTTGTCGACGGCAGTACCGGTGTCAGGCATCTGAAGCACGGCGTGTCACCCGGCACGAATGCCGCACTCGAGTACGAACCTTCGACGCATGCTGCGTATATCCACGGAATGTTGTGTTTGAATGCCGCGTCGTTAATCAGCATGCGCGTATCGAAGTTATCTGTTCCGTCTAAGATGAGATCCGCATCTTTTGCGACCGCTTCAATCAGTCCTGCATCACAGTGGGCAATATGCACTTCGATGTCGATGCTGCTGTTGATTTTTACCAGCTTGTCGTGTGCGGCAGCGGCTTTCGGTTTTTTCTCCGCTGCATCTTCTTCGTTGTATAACGTCTGGCGCTGCAGGTTCGTCGCTTCCACGTAGTCGCGGTCGATTAAAATCAGCCTGCCGACGCCTGCTCTCGCGAGCATTTCCGACGACAGCGAACCGAGCGCCCCGAGGCCGACAATAACGACTGTCTTTTCCCCGAGAAGCCGCTGTCCCCCTTCGCCGATATTGGAATAAAGCAACTGTCTTGAATATCTGTTATCCATTATTTTCACTCATTAATATATTAAATTTAAGTAAACTATTCACCTCTGATTTTAGCACAGACACCCGGTGAAATCATTTTATTGATTTACAATATATGGGCATGCACGCTGATTGTTAAGATGGTGTAAAGTTCGTCTGTTAATTGTATGAATTGTGCTAAAATAAAGTTGTTATAATATATAGAAATTTACGGAGGGCATTAAAGTTATGAAAAAGCTGCTAGTCGTTGATGACGAACCATCAATTTTAACATTACTGAAATTCAACCTGGAACAGAGTGGATTTGAAGTACTCACAGCTGAGAACGGCAACGATGCACTTGAAATTGCTACGAACGAAGACCTCACGTTAATCGTTCTTGACCTGATGCTGCCGGGCATGGACGGCATGGATGTGTGTAAAACACTCCGCCAGGAAAAAATTAATACCCCTATTTTAATGCTGACGGCAAAAGACGATGAGTTCGATAAAATTCTCGGTCTCGAGCTCGGCGCCGATGACTATATGACCAAACCGTTCAGTCCGAGAGAAGTGGTAGCACGCGTGAAAGCTATTTTACGCCGCACGAATCTCGTTACGGCTGAAGCAAAAGATGAAGTAATTAAAATCGGCGAACTGGAAATTCATCCGGATAAATACATGGTGCTGTTTAAAGGTGAACAGCTCGTATTAACACCGAAAGAATTTGAACTGCTGCTTTATCTGGCAAACCACCGCGGCAAAGTATTAAGCCGTGACCAGCTGTTAAACGGCGTGTGGGATTTCCATTACGACGGCGATACACGTATTGTGGATGTGCACATCAGCCACCTGCGTGAAAAAATTGAAGCGGACACGAAGCAGCCGGTATATATCAGAACAATCCGCGGCTTCGGGTATAAGATGGAAGGACAGGATTAAATGCAGAGACTGTGGCTTAAAATCACAGGATCGTATTTAATATTATCGATTATATTTGTTTTCGTATTGTGGTTTTTTATCAGCTCAATCATACAGAATACATATAAGGATATGACAGAAGAACATCTGATAGAAAACGCCCAGCTGCTGACGGAGGTCATTTCGCTCGGCGGACTCGATGAGGACCGTGAACTGTTGAATGAATGGACGAGTCACTTTAATGAGGAGATTACACTCCGCTATACGATTATCGGGAAAGATGGCACGGTCATTGCCGATTCTGAAAGTAATATTGAATCGATGGATAATCATATTGACCGCCCGGAAATCGATGCGGTGCTCGTGCGCAATCAGGACGTCGGAACATCGACACGTCTCAGTGATACGAAGGATACGTCGATGATGTACGTCGCGATTCCGGTTAAAGCCGATGGTGAAATTATCGGTGCCGTCAGAACGTCTATTACGACAGAATCAATCGATAATGCCATCAGTGCCATCTGGACGACGCTGAGCGCAATTCTGTTTATCATTCTGCTCGTTTCTGTAATTTCCGCCGCACTGTTAAGCTATAACATTACGAAGCCGATTAACAGAGTGATTAACGTAACGAAGCGCCTGCAGAACAAAGACTACAGTGCGCGCATCAATGCAGACTATTCCGGGGAAATCGGTAATTTAAATACATCCGTTAACGCGCTCGCGGCAAGTCTGCAGGCGCATGTGAATGAAATAGAAGAAAGCGAAAAGCAGTTAAACAGTATACTGTCGAACCTGGTGAGCGGCGTTGTACTGATTGACGATAAAGGCTTCGTCGATTTGACGAACCATGCAACAGAGCGATTTTTATCGAAACACACTTCGAAAATTACAGGCAAGGAATACAGCTATGTATTCGGTCCGCTCGGTATCGATCATTTAATTGAAACAGTGATTGAAGACAATGTGAAGCGGCATGACGAAGCCCATATTTACTTCCCGGAAGAACGCATTCTGGACGTGCATATTGCGCCTTACTACAGTCAGGGCTGGCAGCAGCGCGGGGCGATTATAGTACTGCATGATATTACTGCTATCAGACGCTTAGAGAAAATGCGCAGTGAATTCGTTGCTAATGTGTCGCACGAGCTGAAGACACCGATTACTTCGGTGAAAGGCTTTGCTGAAACACTCCTGAGCGGCGATGTGCCGGATGAAACGACAGCGAAGCAGTTCCTGCAGATTATTTACGATGAAAGCGAGCGCTTAAACCGTCTGATTACGGACCTGCTTGAGCTGTCGAAAATTGAAAAGCAGGCAATGCCGCTGAAGATAACTGAAGTCAACGTGAATGAAATTATTCACAACTCAACGCAGACGATATCCAAGTTCGCACGCGATAAAAATATTACGCTGCACATGCCGGATGATTCGGCTGGACCGGTTCACGTTGAAGCCGATAAAGACAGACTTGGCCAAATCGTGCTGAATCTGGTGGCAAATGCGGTGAACTACACATCGGATAACGGCGAGATTTTTATCAATGTTGAAGAACGCACATCTAAGGTTGTAATTTCGGTGCGCGACACCGGAATGGGCATACCGGAAGAATCACTCGACCGGTTATTTGAACGCTTTTACCGCGTCGATAAAGCCCGGAGCCGCCACTCCGGCGGTACCGGACTTGGCTTAGCTATTGTGAAACACTTGGTCGAATCCCACGACGGGAAAATATTCGTCAAAAGCGTGGAAGGCGTCGGTTCCACATTTACGGTGGAACTGCCGAAGACGCAGGGTTAGAGATTACATTATGGATTTGTGGATGCCGGACGCAGGAGATGCGTCCGGTTTTTTGGTTGGGTCTGGGAAGTTTTTGGGGCTCATCCGCCTGTGAGACGATGTTGCGGGCAGATGAGGGGTGTTCTTCAACCCGTGAGACGATGTTACAGGCAGATGAGGGGTGTTCTTCAACCCGTGAGACGATGTTGCGGGCAGATGAGGGGTGTTCTTCAACCCGTGAGGTCATGTTACGGGTCGTTGAACACTCTATCGTGCCATTTTGATTCTCACAACGACCCGGCAGCTCTCCCATCGGATCATTGTCGAAATCCCTACGCCTCTACATCACCATAAAACAACAAAAACCCGCTCACACGAGCGGGTTTTCATATCTCTAATTTATCTAAACGGCGTAAACAGCAGGTTGTTCTCGAGATGAAGCAGGGTCATAATATTTTCTTCGTTTTCTTCGAGTTTTTTCATTACAAAGACGTTTAATGGTTCGTTGCTGTCAACCGGTGTGTAGCCGTTTGTCAGCGAACGGATCTGCTTGAACCAGTTGACGATGTTTTTGTGTTCATCCAGCAGTCTTGTAATATGCGGTTTCAATGCTTCATATACGACATCACTATTTTCTTCGTAATACGTGAGCAGCAGCGGATATACATCCGACTGTTCCGTTTCGATATGAACCGTCATTTCCCGGTAAATATTATAGAAGAGTTCGGCTGCTTTATCGTATTCGACATCTTCTTTTTTATACTGCTTGCTAAGTTTTTCAACGTAATCATTTAATACTGGCAGCTCGTCGAGCAGGTCCTCGTAGTATTTGCGTTCAATATACTTAATAATGCTGATCTGATCCATGTACGACACATCGATGCCATCGATGCGCTCTTTATCCAGTTCATTTAATTCATATAAAATATTTTCCAGATTAAAATTACCTTCTTCATGTGCTTCTTTTAATGTGCGGTCTCCGTGATTCACAAAGTCGATATCAATTTCGCGGAAAACGCCCGTAGCCGCCGGCACTTTAAATAAAATATCTTTTAATTTCATCGTTTCATTTATATTTGACATGTTGAATCCTCCTCGTCTATTCTTTATATTCATACCATTAAATGAAATTATTTAAACCTCGATATTCGTTTAATTCATTATTCCCGAGGGTATTGTATAATTAATCTAAACAGCTATTTATATGGAGGTCAGTCCCAGTGAACAAAAAATTAAAAATGTTAGCGACAATAATACCATTAATTGCAGTGCCATTATTTAATGAACGTAAAAAGATAACGAAACATCCGGACATGCAGAAACTTGGCTCGGTATCGGAATCTGTATACAATCGCGTGAAAGACAGTACGACAGATGCTGCATCAACTGCTTATGAAACGACTAAAAACACAGCACAGAATATCGGCTCGAAAGTGAGCAATACACTAGAGGAGCGCAGCTACAACAAAGAAGTTAAAAGCTACCGGAAGAGTCTCGAAAAAGAAGAATCTTTAGAAAAACGTTTTGAAAAAGACAAGGCAGCTCATAAAGAAAAACGCAATGCGGATAATGACGATAAAAGCCGTTCATTCGTACCAAAAATCTTCCAGTCGCACAGTGAGAAATCTGCCGAAGAAATTAAAGACGGTATGACTGTGTCAGATGAATTGATGGAT
Organism: Jeotgalicoccus saudimassiliensis; assembly: GCF_000756715.1. Classification (NCBI taxonomy): domain Bacteria; kingdom Bacillati; phylum Bacillota; class Bacilli; order Caryophanales; family Staphylococcaceae; genus Jeotgalicoccus; species Jeotgalicoccus saudimassiliensis. The sequence goes on along the minus strand of NZ_CCSE01000001.1, from coordinate 80,200 downwards.
GCCAGCGAAGAAACTCCGGACATTAACACCGGCAAACTGACGGAACCTGACAATCAGGAACCGGATTACGGCGAAATGTACATGTTTGAAGACATTGAAGAAGAGCCTGAAAACACGCTGGAAGATGACAAAGTTCAGAACGAACTGGTACCATATACAGGTAACGAAATTCAAATTAATGAAAGCAGTGAAAAAATGACTAACATCCAGGAAATTAATGAAGAAAAAGTTCTCAATAACACTGAATTTACAAGAGATTCCAATGAGCAGCCAGATGAGACTTTGCCACTTCGCCAGCAGCACAAAAACATCTTAGATCCGCGCAGTGCGGCACGTGACAAATACGTTGCAGAGAAGAAAAAAGAAAAAGAAGAACTGCGCAACAGTAATAACTTATTCAATAAACACCGCCGCATGAACCTTGAGCACTCTAACAAACGTACGCGTACTGTTACAGACGGCAGCGCATACGTTAAAGACAAATCAATTAAAAACTACGAAGAGTTAATGTTTAATAAATAAGTTTAACATCATAGGAGCATACCTTTATGAACGTTAAAAAAATTACTGTGTTTTGCGGGGCAAAAACCGGCAAAAACGAAAACTATGAAAAAGCTGCATATAAACTTGGTGCAGATGCTGCAAAGAAAAACCTGACCGTCGTTTACGGCGGCGGCGCGACCGGCCTTATGGGCGCAGTCGCAAATGGTGCGCTGTCTGAAGACGGCCGCGTTACCGGTGTAATTCCGCAGTTTCTTGTCGATCGTGAAGTTGCCCATCCCGGCGTTCGTGATATGCGCATCGTGCAGTCAATGCACCAGCGTAAACTTGAACTTGAAGCCGAAGGCGACGCAATTATTATGATGCCCGGCGGTGCCGGCACGCTTGAAGAGTTCTTTGAAGTCTTCACGTGGGGCCAGCTCGGTCTGCATGAAAAACCAATCGGCATATTAAATGTTGACGGATATTTCGATGCTTTAAAAAATGTTATTTATAAATCGATCGAAGAAGGTTTTTTAGAAGAACGCTATCTCGATATGCTGTTCATTCACGATAATCTGAACGATATACTGGCAGGGTTCGAAACGTATATTCCTGTCAAAGTGAGAACTTACGAAGACTTAAAATAAGCAAAAAAAAGAGCGTGGATTCAAAGTTATAACTTGAATCTGCGCTCTTTTTGTGTGGATTTTTTAAACAGCACATGCCGTTTTAAAGAATGGCCGTCCATAATACCCGGATGGTCAAAAGTTTTTACAGGCTCCATGCCGATTTTCTCCATTATATTGATCGATGGAATATTGCGTACTGACGTATAGGCATACACTTCTTTAATATCAGTCTGGCGTTCGACGAACTTCAGCACACCGCGGGCGGCTTCCGTTGCGAATCCCTGGTTCCAGTGTTTCTTCTGAAGCCGCCATCCGATTTCGATGGCCGGCAGAAAATCAAAGTCCAGTGTACCGTCTGCTTCCAGCACGTGAATTCCTGTAAAACCGATAAATTCGTTCGTATCTTTCCGTTCCACAGCAAACAGACCAAAGCCTCTGTCAACAATGCACTTTTGTGCCGTGCGTGCATATTCAACAGATTCTTCAGGTGTCTGAAGAGATGGGAAATAGCGTCTGACATCCGGATCCTGATTCATCCTGATAAATGTTTTTAAATCACTTTCCTGCCAGTCGCGTAAAATTAGACGTTTGGTCTTAATATACTTCATTTTACCTCAGGCCAATCTATTAAAGTTCTGCTTCATTTTTCATCGGCACATCGCGGCGGATGTAGCTGATTAAACGCACGGTAAATTCATTGTTTTCGAAGTCGTAGTCTGAAAGATTTTTCTTCTTGTTGTCAGTCGTCACAACTGCATCGACGAGATCTACTGTATGTTTCATTTTAAACGTAAGGTTAAATGCTTCAAAGCCTTGTTCCGGCGCCGGTTTCTTAACGACTACACGGTTGATTGAACCACGGACATCTTCCAGCTGGCCGCCGGTTGCCGATTCAATTTCCTTCGCCAGTTCTTCGAGCTTCATTTTTTTTCCTTCTATTAAATAAAATTTCTCTTCATGCATTCATAAAACTCCTTTACTCTTCGTTTTCTTTATCTTCTTCAGTTTCTGCTGATTCCTCAGCTTTTCCCTCTTCATCAGGCTGCTGGTTTTCTTCGAATTCCTTCTCGAGTTCTTCGAGCTCTGATTCTTTTGCATCAACTTTTTGCTGGAGTTCTTCATTGTCACCCTGCATATTGTTAATGTTTTCTTCCAGCTCAGTGATTTCCTTGTTGATATTTTCAAGATCTTTTTCTGCCTGGGTGGCTTCACCGCTGCACGCTGCAAGTCCCAGTACAAGTATTAGCATCATCAGTTTTTTCATTATATCCACCTATAGTTTATCTTACCCAATATTATACCATTCATATGCCTGTTTTTAAATTTTATAGAAAAGAACCCGGCAAAATTCTGCCGGGTTCTTCAATATTTTACTATTCTTCAATTGTTACCTGATCTACATGATAAATACCCTGTGCATCAACCCAGAAACCTTTAACATTGCTGTTTAGGCCTGTCAGGTAATTCTGGTGGTGAATGTACGCCATTGGCGCTGCTTCAACCAGCTGTTCCTGAAGTTCAGAGTAGATTTGCAGACGTGCTTCTTCGTCTGTTTCACGACGTCCCGCTTCAAGTAATTCGTCCACTTTATCGTCTGATAAGAATGAACGGTTACCCGGATCACCATGCATTGATGAGTGGAATAATGGGTAAGTACCGTAGTCCGCGTCACCTGTTACAGTTGACCAGCCAAGGATGAACATGTCGTGGTTACCGGCTGCAGTTTCTTCTAAGTACGCGCCCCACTCCATCTGCTGAACTTCTAAGTTAATACCGATGTCCTGAAGTGATTCCTGCAAGTAGATTGCAGTGTTAACACGTTCCGGTGAATCGTTAGTCAGAATTGACACATCGAAACCGTCTTCGTATCCTGCTTCTGCCATTAATTCTTTCGCACGGTCAAGGTCATAGCTGATACCTTCAACGTTTTCGTCGTAACCGAATACACCTGGAGCAAGTGGTCCGTTAGCCGGAATACCTACGCCGTCGTATACACCGTTAATAATTTCTTCACGGTCAATTGCGTAAGAAATTGCCTGACGTACTTTTGGATCATTTAATGGTTCTTTTTCGGTGTTGTAACCAATGTAAGAAAGTGACATTGACTCAGTTTCGTCAAGTTCAGTATCTGCGCCGTTAGCAATACGGTCTGCGTTGCTTGATTCTACAGCACCTGCAACGTGTGAAGTGCCTGCTTCGATTTCAGCAATACGTGAAGCTGTTTCCGGAACTACTTTGAACGTTACCGTATCAAGTGTTGCCACTTCACCGAAGTAATCGTCGTTGCGTTCAAGTACAACCTGTTCACCCGGTGTGCGTTCCTGCAATTTGAATGCGCCTGTTCCTACAGGATTTTCTGTAACATACTGACCAAGATCAGATGAAATAGCATCCTGTACTTCTTCAGCTTCGCCGCTGTCGCGTAATTCGTAGTACTCTTCTGCAGTCATATCTTCACCGGCAGCATCAAGTGCCTGCTGGTAATCTGCATCGATAACATCTTTACTGATCATTCCGCCGCCATCGTGTGCAAGGTGTGCAAGTAATGGTGCAAACGGATATTCAGTAGTAATTTCAACTGTGTACTCGTCTACTGCTTCAACGTCTGTAATCATTTCGTATAAGAACATACGAGGTGATGCCATAGCCGGGTCAAGAACACGGTTAAGGTTGGCAACAACAGCTTCAGCGTTGAAAGGTGTGCCGTCATGGAATGTAACATCGTCACGGAGAGTAAAGCTCCATGTTGTGTCATCTACAGGTTCCCATTCAGTCGCAAGACCGGGTTCCACTTCCATATTTTCATTCAGGACAGTCAGTCCGTTGTATAAGTTGTAACGTACGTTTGATGATGGTACGTCGTTATTACCGTGCGGGTCCATTGATACGATGTCACTCATTTCAGAGATAACAAGATCCTGGCCGCCGGCCGGTGTACCTTCAGCTGCGCCGTCTTCCGATTCCGGTTCAACGTCGCTGTCGCTTGTACAAGCTGCCAGTACTAATGTGAACATCAGCACTAAACCTAAAGTAAGCATTTGCTTAAGGCTTTTCATTATGTATTTCCCCCTCAAATAGTTTTAAATTTTAAGACTATTTAGAATCCTAAAATTTCACTCTTATAATACTACCGTAAAACAATTTTTCTTACAAGCTCGAATTTTGAAAATATTAACACCATAATTATTTGCTGTTAACTTATCAAATCCTAGCCACCTATCACTATAGCATTACTTTTATTCAAAATAAAGCGCTTTCAAGTAATTTTATGAGTGTGTGCATAATTGATACAGTTAAAATAATACAGCTGTGACATTTCACATTGTCACAACTGTATTGTGAAATTTTATACTTACTCCCCGTCGATATAAGTTTCACTGAAATCTAGCATATTGAAACCGTTCGCTTTAAATTCATGAACATCGCTGTTATGCGCATTCAAATATTCTCCGTGACGGATAAAGATCGACGGCGCTTCTTGTATAATGATTTCCTGTGCGTCGATGTACATTTGTTCACGTACTGCTTCGTCAGTTTCCTGTCGCGCATTGTCTAAAATCTCATCGAGTTCAGGATTGCTGTAAAAAGCACGGTTGCCGTTATTGCCGGCGTTATCCGTATGATACAGCGACGTAATCGTCTCATCGGGGTCGCCGGTTGTGTTACCCCATCCGAGGATAAACATGTCATGTTCGGCGTTACCAGTAGCATCGAGATACGCACCCCACTCGACCTGCTCCACGTTCAGCGTGACGCCAATTTCATTTAATGATTCCTGCAGCCACAATGCAACGTCCAGTCGTTCAGGATTATCATCGTTCACCATAAGATTTATCGTTAAGTCTTCAGCGCCTGCTTCAGCGAGCAGTTCTTCTGCACGTGCCATATCATATTCCCGCCCCTGGAGTTCTTCAGAATAACCGAGCAGGACCGGTGCCAATGGTCCATTAGCCGGCATGCCGGAACCGTTATATACACCATCGAGTACAGCTTCACTGTTGAACGCATGTGAGATTGCCTGACGGATTTTCGGATCATCAAATGGTGCTTTGCTCGTATTAAAGCCGATGTAGTCAACGTTGACCGCATCACTGCGCATTAATGTCATGCCGTCCGTCTGTTCCACACGATCGGTGTTGCTCGTTAATGTGGAAATAATTGCATCGGATGAGCCCGATTCAAGTTCTGCGATACGGGATGCCGGTTCTGTGACGACTTTAAATGTAATGTCATCGAGCAGCGCCGGAGTATCCCAGTAATCATCATTACGTGAAACAACTGTTTCTTCACCCGGATTTCTTGATTCAAACTTAAAGTAGTTCGTGCCTACCGGTCCGGTTTCAACTTTCTCACCAACATACTGGCTGATGTCTTCAACAACTTGTCCGTGTTCTTCGCCGCCTCTGTTTCTGAGTTCGTAATATTCTTCAAGCGATAAATTACTTTCCGCCTGTTCAAGTGCATTTTGATAATCTGCGTCGATTAGTTCTTTACTGATCATCTTCCCTGCGCCGTGGGATAAATTATTTAAGAGCGGCGCATATGGATATTCAGTAACGAGTTCTATATTGTAATCATCAATAATGTTTATTTCGCCGACCATATCAAAATACGACTCACGGGCAGATGCTCTTGCCGGATCCTGAATACGTTCAATATTCGCTTTAACAACGTCAGCATTAAAATCACTGCCGTCGTGGAACTTGACACCTTCACGCAATTTAAAACGCCACGTTGTCTCATCGACCTGTTCGTACTCTTCGGCAAGCGCCGGGACGAGCTTTAAATCCTCATCGTGAGTAACAAGCGGTTCGTAAATGGTGTCCCTAATCTGTTCCGACGGATCATCGTTGCTGCCGTGCGGATCAAGCGACACAATATCCGACGGAATTGAAATCGTCATATTGCCGCCCTGTTCAGAGTTACCTGAATCGCTGCTTCCTGCCTCTTCATCAACATTGCTGTCATCTGTACATGCCGCGAGAATGAACAGTAAAAATACTGTCAGTGAAATAAAACCAAACCTCTTCATGAACAACCCCTCCGGATTTTTATTTAGTTTTATATCACTAATACCCTGTTGCGCGGAAAATATTTCGGTGTACGATAAAAAATTGAAGTTTTTTACAGGAAGATTGTGCGTTCAGGCTACAGGACAGAGGTGGGTCAATTCGTAGATTTGACGAAGGAAACCAGTCCGGCGGAAAAACACAAAAGAGCCCGCAAACCTCATCAATAAGGTTACGGGCTCTTTATCGTGTTTAATATTCTGTTACTGGATTGAAGTTCCTCTGAAATCGAAGATGTTGTATGCATCGCCTTCGAATCCTTCAACATGATTACCGTGTGCATTTAAGTTTTCACCGTGGCGGATAAAGATTGCCGGTGCCTCGTCTACTAAGATCTGCTGAGCGTCCATGTAAAGCTGTTCGCGTTCGCTTTCTTCAGTTGACTGACGGGCTTCGTCTAAAATGCTGTCCAGCTCAGGGTTGTTGTAGAATGAACGGTTACCAGTATCACCGATGTTATCGCTGTGGAATAATGGTGAAATTCCGTTATCCGGGTCACCTGTTGAGTTGCTCCAGCCCAGGATGAACATATCATGTTCACCTGCACCAGTCGCTGCAAGGTATGCACCCCACTCAACTTGTTCCACGTTCACTGTAATTCCAAGTGTGCTTAATGATTCCTGTAACCATAATGCAACGTCGACACGTTCAGGGTTATCATCGTTAACCATTAAGTTAATAGTTAAGTCTTCAACGCCTGCTTCATTAAGAAGTTCCTGTGCACGTTCCATATTGTAGTCTAATCCTTCAAGGTCTTCAGAATAACCAAGTACTCCGGGTGCAAGTGGTGCTTCTGCCGGTGTACCTGATCCGTTGTAAACCCCTTCAAGTACAGCTTCACTGTCAAATGCGTGCGTGATTGCCTGGCGTACCTTCGGATCATTGAATGGTTCTTTTTCAGTATTGAAACCGATGTAGTCGATTGATACTGATTCATTGCGTAACAGTGTGACATCTTCGTTGCTGTCCACACGTTCAATATTGCTTGAAAGTGTCGCAAGAATTGCATCTGATGAACCTGACTCCAGTTCAGCAATACGTGAACCCGGTTCTGATACTACTTTGAACGTTACACCGTCAAGCAGTGCAGTATCTCCCCAGTAGTCGTCGTTGCGTACTACAGAAGTCTGTTCACCGGGGCTTCTTGAATCAAATTTGAAGTAGTTTGTTCCAACAGGCTCGGATTCAACAAGCTGGCCGACATATGCGCTGATTTCATTCGCTACATCTTCGTGCTCACTTCCGCCTGCGTCGCGGAGTTCGTAATACTCATCAAGCGATAAATCGCTCCCTGCCTCGTCAAGTGCCTGCTGGTAATCAGCATCGATTAAATCTTTACTGATCATTTTACCTGCACCATGCGTTAAGTTGTTCGCAAGCGGCGCGAATGGATACTCAGTTACAAGTTCAACAGTATAATCGTCGATAATATTAACTTCGCTTACCATATCGAGCAGGAATGAACGCGGTGATGCCTTCGCTATATCTTTCACACGTTCGATATTCGCTTTAACTACTTCCGCGTTAAATTCACTGCCATCATGGAAAGTCACACCTTCACGGAGTTTGAACTCCCATGTTGTATCGTCAATTTGTTCATACTCTTCAGCTAAAACAGGAACGATTTCAAAATTCTCATCCTGAGTTAACAACGGCTCATAAATTGTATCGCGGATTTGTTCAGACGGCACATCGTTACTGCCATGCGGGTCCATCGATACTGCATCACTAGGTAGTGCCAGAGTCAGAGTACCGCCTTCGGCAGCAGTCTCTTCACCTTCAGTCGCTTCCTCTTCCACATTACTGTCATCAGTACATGCAGCGAGAATAAGTATTAATACACCGAGTAATGCGATAAAACTAAACTTTTTCATTTAATTCCCCCCAATTCCCAGAAGTCAAAATCAACTTCTTATAATATTCAGAATTTTACACTAGAATATGAAATTGTACAACCGTTATTTCTGAAAAGTCTCATTATTGGATACGCTTACTAATATGGCGGTGACGGGGATGGTATTTAGCACTGTTTGAAGTGGAAATTCATTTTTGTTGTGAATCGGGATCGTTGGATTAACAACGGCGGGTGCCTGTTGTGAATCGGGGCCGCTTGATTAACAACGGCGGATGCCTGTTGTGGAGCGGGGCCGCTTGATTAACAACGGCGGATGCCTGTTGTGGAGCGGGGCCGCTGGATTGACAACGGTGGGTACCTGTTGTGGAGCGGGGCCGCTGGATTAACAACGGTGGATGCCTGTTGTGAACCGGTAACACTAAGGCTGGAAAAACTTTTAAAATACAACACCGGAATGCTATCATCATCGAACAAACACTCTGCCCTCACAATCAAAAGCACCCCCGAACCAAACTTAAAGTCCGGTTTCAGGGGTGCTGCGATTTTTATCAATTTAAACTGCTGCAGGTTCTTCTTTTTTCCATTTCGCATAGTTTAGCACAAAAATTATTATTGCAACGCTTAGTCCAATAATGTCCGTGTACGTTTCCGGAACGACCAGCAGAACTGCTGATGCGATTAGAACCGCCCGGATTACCGGATTAATGTGTGTTTTGAAGAATCCTTCAAGTCCCGCTGACAATGCTGTCAGTCCAATCGCGGTACTGATGAGCACTATGACGATGTCCATAATACTTGCAAACGGATATTCCCGCGCATTAGTCATCAGCCCTTCAACGTCAACGAGCAGCATAGCCGGTTCATAGATGAAGATAAACGGAATCAGGAATCCTGCGAGTGACAGTTTCAATGCCTGGAATCCGGTTCTCATCGGATCTCCGTCGGCGATTCCCGCACCGGCGAATGCCGCAAGTGCTACCGGCGGTGTGACGTTTGCAAATATACCAAAGTAGAATACGAACATGTGCGCTAACAGAATCGGCACACCGAATTCTGCTAGTGCCGGTGCCGCCATTGTTGCTGTGATGATGTATGCCGGAATTGACGGCAGACCCATACCGAGCACCATTGATGCAATCATCGTAAAGAATAATGTCAGAAGTAATGAACCTCCGCCAAGTCCTGCAATCGCTGATGTCATAATCGCACCGAAACTTGTTAATGATACAACTCCGATAATGATTCCGACAACCGCACAGGCAATCATAACCGATAACGCCTGCTGGGCACCAAGTGCAAGACCATCGAAAATATCTTTAAATGACATGCGCGTCGTTTTTCTTAATGTCGCAATGATAATTGTCAGGAAGATTGTGAAGATCGCCGCTCTTGGAATCGGCATGTTCATAAACAGCATCACAATTAAACCGACCAGCGGAATCAGCAGATGTCCGCGTTCTTTCATGACCTGTTTCACTCTCGGCAGGTCTGCTTTCGGAATTCCTTTTAAATCCCGTTTTCCTGCTCTGTAATGTACCTGCAGGATTACTGCAAAGTAATATAACAATGCCGGGAGCAATGCAGCGAGAGCGATAGTACCGTAATTAATACCAGTCGTTTCAGCCATAATGAATGCACTCGCACCCATAATCGGCGGCAGTATCTGTCCGCCGACAGAGGCACTGGCTTCAACTGCTCCGGCAAAATTTCTGTGATAACCGATTTTTTTCATTAAAGGAATTGTAAATGCACCGGTACTTACAACGTTCGCAACTGCTGCACCGTTAATACTTCCCATAAACCCGCTCGATACTACAGCAACTTTAGCCGGTCCGCCCCGCTGGGCACCGGCCAATGCCATCGCCAGATCATTAAAGAATTGACCCATCCCGGACTTTTGAAGAAAGGCACCAAATAAAATAAACAGGAAGATAAAGTTTACAGATGCACCGATAGCTGTGGAATACAGTCCTTCAGTTTTTAAATACAGCTGCCCAAAAATATCTCCAAGGTCGAACGGACGCGTCATCATCATATTCGGCAGAAAATCGAGATGACTGATAAATGGATAAACTAAAAAGATTAATGCCAGTATCGGCAGTATCCAGCCCGTAACACGGCGTGCCGCTTCAAGTATTAACAGCACGGTTACAATCGCCATCACTATATCGACATTGTTCGGAATGCCGCCGCGTTCTGTCACAATAGCCTGGTACTCAATTAATATGTATCCGGCTGTAAATAAACTTGCTGCTGCCAGCACCCAGTCTAAAATTGGAAGTTTCGATCTATCCTGTTTTTTAAACATCGGGTACAGCATATAAACTAATGCCAGTCCGACTGCGACGTGAATCGAGCGCTGCTGCAGTGCAGGCATCGGGTTAAATACCATATATAAATGGAAGAGCGAGTACAGCACCGCTAAAATTGTTACTGTCCATATGGTGCCTTTACTGCTGAATTTCCGCGTTCGTGCATCTTTATCATATTTCTCCTGAATCGCCTGCGTATCAGGAGCGACTGCCGGTTCTGTGCGCTTGTTCATATTAACCCCCCAGAATTTGTTTTATTAAAGGTATATTTTTAACAGTAATCTCAACCGCTGTATACGGTTTATACAATTCGTACAGCAGGATTTCTTCTTGATTCTGGACAATTTTCGTTTCGACATTATCAGAAACGTTCAGATAAATATCCGGATACGGGTCGTTTACCGTGTACTTTACGAAACCGTCCTCTGTCATTTCAGCCGGCTCATCCGAATCACTTGGTACACCGGCACCAAACGTTTTAAAATGCGACTCCGTTAAAATAAAACCGTCGTTTTCTATATCGTAAACTTCGAACCATTCTTCTTTCTCAATGGAATGAATCCAGTGAATTTCAAAAGTGTCCGGAGGAAGATAAAGATCTCCGGCACTTTCAGCATCAATTACAATCTTTTTTTGCGGAAGCAGAAAGATGAAAAGGAGCACAACGAGCATGCTCCCCATAATCATCCATTTTAATTTACTGCTCATCGTAATACTTTTGTGCTCCAGGGTGGATATCAATAACGGCGCTGTCTTGTGCCGTTTCAACATCGATATCTCCAGCTGCCTGATGGGCATTGCTTAAAGTATCCAGATTTTCAAACAGGTATTTCGTTAAGTTGTAGACATCATTTTCACTCATATCCGAACGGACAACGAGTGCGTTCATAATTGCTACAGTCGGTACAGCTTCTTCGTTGCCGTACGTATCTGCAGGGATTTCAAGTGCTTCGAAGTAATCTGCATCTTCGCTCAGTACATCTACAGCTTCCTGTTCAATCGGGACAATTTTAAGATCTACTGAGTTTTGAAGTTCCATTACTGATGCGTTAGGCAGACCGCTTGTTAAGAATGCCGCATCAAGCTGTCCGCCCCGCATTGCTTCAGATGCTTCCGCATAACCTAAGTAGTCGACTTCAATATCATCGTAAGACAAACCGTGAGCTTCCAGCACCGCACGTGTTGCGATTTCAACACCCGAGTTCTGGTCACCAACTGCGACGCGTTTGCCTGCAAGATCTTCAACACTTTCAATCCCCGCACCGTCAGTTGAAATTAACTGAACAAAGTTAGGATAAAGTGCCGCCACCTGCTGAATGTTGTCAATCGGTTCAGAGAACGTCTCTTCACCGTTAACCGCCTGAGTTAAAGCATCACTCATTACAAATGACATTTCGACTTTCTCTTCCGCCATTAAGTTTAAGTTTTCCGCTGAAGCACCAGTTGTTTGTGTTCTTGAGTTCACATCGAATTCACTGCTGTAACCCTCTGCGAGCGTTGTTGCAATAATATTGTAAGGACCCGATGAACCGCCGGTAGCGATAGTTACGATATTTGTATCAAGTGAAGCTGCATCACCGGAAGACTCTTCACCATCTGCCGCTTCTTCTGTATCTGCCGCTGAATCCTCTTCACCCGAGTCATCACCACACGCAGAAAGTACTAATGTCGCACCTAGTAACATTGCTAAGTATTTATTAAATTTCATAGTATGCCTCCTCCTTATGTAATTAACTAGAAGTATAACAGAATTATCCCGTCATGAAAACGCTAACTTTTTTAATTTTCTAATAACTTATTGGGGATTGTCACAGTTTTTAAGGACAAGCTGAGATGAGGGTGGTCGGATTAACAACGGCGGATGCCTGTTGTGAACCGGAAGGGCTGGATTAACAACGGCGAATGCCTGTTGTGAACCGGAGCCGCTGGATTAACAACGGCGAATGCCCGTTGTGAACCGGAAGGGCTGGATTAACAACGGCGAATGCCCGTTGTGAACCGGAGCCGCTGGAATGACAACAGCGGATGCTTGTTGTGAACCGAGAACGCTCAGATTATAAAACCGATTAAGTTACGACATAAAATCACCGTCGTTCCAACAGACCTCGCACACCCGCCCATACAAAAAAGCGCAGCCTCAGCTGCACTCCCCATTCCAACACCTATTCATCATAACCAATCAGTATTTCACCGATCTGTTTTCTCGCATCGATACCTTCTTTTATCGGATACAGCGGAAAGACGTGATTCTGCATCTCGTATTCGTAATATTCGTAGTCTGCACCGGCCGCTTCAAGCAGCTGCACGTATTTCCGTGCGTCGGGCAGGATAATCTCACGTGTCCCGACAATCAGATAAAGTTTCGGCAGCCCCGCCAATTCACCATACATCGGCGATACTTTATAGTAATCCGGATCTGCATCGCCCGACCAGATTTTTCCGATAATTTTCAGGTTGTCGGGTTTCAGCATCGGTTCAACTGTTTCGAACGCTTCTATATCCGGGTTCCCCAGTGTAATATCGAGCCACGGCGAAATCACAATCTGCGCTTTCGGCATCGGCAGCTGTTCTTTCTTCAGCCACTGCACTAACCCCAGTGTCAGCCCGCCGCCTGCCGAGTCTCCCATAATAATGATATTGCCGTTCTCACTCACGAGCTGTTTATATAATTTCTGCACCTGTTCGTATGCTTCATCGTAAGTATGCTCCGGTGTTTTCGGATATATCGGCACGATAAATTCCATTGCTGTTTCTTTAACGAGCTTGCTTAAAAATCGCCAGTGGAATACTGACGGCTGGTTTATGTATCCTCCGCCGTGCAGGTACAATACCCGCTGCTTCCGCTTCTCATGTTTAGGAGAAATGGTGAATATTTTCATACCATCCAATTCATAACTCCCGATATGTGACCTTAAAATGCTCCTCGGAATTTCGTACTCCTGCCGGTTTTCTTCAGCATTACGCTCGAGCATTTCATCATCCACATCAGCGATATCAAAGTTCGCCACTCTGATTAAGTCTTCGGCGAGTTCGCTGCCGATACTCCTTTTATTTACAAACAATGCCCGGTAGATATACATAAAAACACCGGATATTGCGGTCAAAACCGCCACACCTCTGAATAGTACTTTCATCTCATCCGTCCCTTTTATCTTCTATTATATTAAAAATGAAATCTTCTGCCGAGCTGGGTCATTACTGACTGGTTGGCAACGAGCAGCATTGCGATAAACGTCGCCACGCCAAATGATCCTGCAGAGACGCTCGGCCAGAGAACATCTGCGACGCCTGATAAATAAAGTATAAGCGGCAGAAATCCAAAGCCGATCATCATCAATAAGAAACTGATGTAGCCCGTCCATTTCATGCGGACTTTCAGCATCATGATTGAAATCAGCAGAATGCCTGCAATAATCACGAACGGTACGACGTAATTAACTGACCACTGCATTGAGCCGGACATGCCGTCGATAACGAGCAGCAGTATGGTCAGACTGATGACCTGCGCGGTTATTTTACCGCCGAGGTGCGATGCCGACAGTATCGTATGGTTCAGTGATACGAGCAGATAAAAGACTGCGACCGCCACGTAAAATACCCACAGGAAGTGCGGCATAACGATTAAGTTCACGGCGAAGCAGATCAGCGTAGCAAGTAGGCCGCCGATAATTGCGAGTTTTGAAATACGTGCACGGGTTTTATATTCCTGCTGATCATAGACCGGGTACGCCCGGTTTTCTTCAGCATTTCCGTCCTCAGCCAGCACTCTATGGCACAGCCGACATGTATTTTCTGCCGTGATGATTTCACATTCCGTGCATCTGTTCATTGCTACTCACCCCATCCGTTTGAAGATACTGTCACATCGAGCCCTGTAAGTCTTGTAATTTCTTTGAAAAATGTTTTTATAACTTCATTCTCTTCTATTGACCGTGAAAATGTAATGGTTAATTTATCGTTTACTGTTGCCGTGCCGCAATTAATTGGACTTTTATTCGTCGGATAAAGTACGACATCCATCGAATCAGCATATGGCCGCATCGATTCAGGCAGCTGCACATTGCCGAGGTTCGATACCGTAATCGTCTTAGCTCGTTCACCGAACTGGTTAAATGCAAAGCGCATAACCGGATATTTAATAAATACAGGAACGATTCTGAGCCATAAGTGACTCTGAAAAGCGACGAACCGGTTAATGCCTTCCTGCAAAAAGTTCTTATCGGTTTTAGCAATCAGCTGCTGAGTCACCTCGTCGATAATTTTTTCAAGCGGTACATCGTCGTTCATCTTCACGCCGATATTCGATACCGAGAAAAAGTTGCGGATTGAGACTGAAGGGAAATGTCTTCTGAGGCTCACCGGCATTGCTACAGTTATCAGCGATGATTTGGTTTTTTCATGGTGTTTTTCCATATGAATGACCTTAATCAGCACACTCGTAATGAATCCCGTCAGCGACGTGCCCTGTGCTTTTGCGAATGTATTAAGTGCTTTGGCATCCACAACACCCTGGATAACGTTAATACCCGGCGGGTTTAATGCCGTCCCTTTCAGCTGGTACGCTTTTTTATCGCTTGATCCCGGATTCTTCACTGTCCGTGATGTTGCATATTTCTCGAAGCTGTCTTCCACTTCTTCGCGTTTCGGTATATCATGCGGCAGCATAAGATATGTGCCGTCCGCCTCAACAGGTTCGCCTTTTAACGTTAAGTATTCGTACGTTAACGTTTTTAAAAACTCCGTCGCGCCGCCGCCGTCTGTCAGAGAGTGGAACACTTCCACTGAAATACGTTTTTTAAAGTACAGCACACGGATTAAAAATGCATTATTTTCTTTTCTGTCTATCGGTGCACACGGATAGTCCGTTTCTTCTTTAACAAGCAGCACCTGATCATTCTGCTCGAGGAAATCCCAGAATAGTCCCTTACGCACTCTGACCGTCAGTGTCGGGAACCGGAGCGCCACCGTATCCAGCGCTTCCTGCAGAATTTTAGGATCAATCATTTCGTGAAGCGTCATCGATACACGGAACACTGCAGAGTTCGAAGCATTCGATACTGCGTGAAATATTTTCCCTGTATTATCTATTTTATACCACTGATCCATATTACTACCTCCGCCGTGCAATTTTTATATTAGTTAAATTGTATATGCTGAAGGAAAAAAACAGAAGCAAAACCCGCTAGATTAATAGCAGTTCCGCTTCTGTTTCATTTTTATTCCTCCGGCTGTTCTTCCAGTGTGACCGTTCTGAAATCCGGTTTGCCGAGAGCTCCCGGATTAAAATTACCGACTTCTTTACGGTAAGCCTGCGGCCCCTGAGCCTGTCTTATAAAGACAGACGGCTGTTCTTCAACAAGTATTTTGTCGACCTGCTGATAAATCTCCTCGCGTTTTTCCGTATCCGATTCCCGGCGTCCGGCTTCAAGCAGTTTATCGACTTCTCTATTGTCAAAGAATGCACGGTTACCGGCCGATCCTTTCATCGATGAATGGAATAATGGCCATAAGCCCTGATCCGGGTCGCCTACTGCGTTCGGCCAGCCGAGTATAAATAAATCGTGCTCGCCGTTCGAGATTGCTTCAAGATACGTTCCCCACTCAAGCTGTTCAACTTCCAGGTTAATGCCGATTTCTTTCAGTTCTTCCTGCAGCAGTATCGCGATATCGACACGCTCCGGTACATCATTCGTCATTATTTTTAAGTTCAGATCTTCTTCGTAGCCCGCTTCTTTCATTAACTCTTTTGCACGTTCAGGGTCATATTCAAGGTCAACGAGGTCCTCGTTATATCCGAGTACTTCTTCCTGCAGCGCACCTTTCATCGTGCGCCCCTGTCCGTAATAGACGCCTTCCATAATCGCTTCTTTGTCAACCATATGAGCAATTGCCTGACGCACTCTCTTATCTTTAAGCGCACCTTTTTCTGTATTCATGCCGATGTACTCATTTGAAATGTTGTAAATGCCGTCTTCTGTCTGCAGCTCCGGATTGTTTGCCAGTCTGTCCCACTGGGAGTTTTCAATGCCGTATATAAAGTGAGACTGTCCTGTTTCAAGCTCCGCCATACGTGCTGTTGATTCAGTAACAACTTTGAATGTCAGCGTATCGATTTTTGCCGGTTCACGCCAGTAGTCATCAAAGCGTTCAACGACGACCGATTCCCCCGGAGTTCTCGACTGGAATTTCATGTATCCTGTACCGACTGGGTTCTGTTCAATCACTGCACCCGTATCGCCGCCGATTGCATTCGCAGTTTTCTCGAATGCTTCGCCGCCTGTTTCACGGAGTTCGTAATATTCATCCGCTGTCATATCAAGCCCTGCATTATCGATTGCGTTCTGATAATCTTCATCGATAACTGCTTTTGAGACAATACCGCCGGCATCATGCGCCAGATAGTTCGGCAGCGCTGCAAACGGATACTCCGTGATCACTTCAACCGTGTAATCGTCGATGATATTAATTTCAGTAATCATTTCAAAAATATTTGCACGGGATGACGCGACAGCCGGGTCAACAATTCGTTCAATGCTCGCTTTAAAAGCTTCTGCATTAAAATCTGTGCCATCATGGAACTTCACATCATCTCTCAGACTGAATTTCCAAGTCGTATCATTCACCTGTTCAAAATCCGCTGCCAGTGTCATTTCCGGCTCCATATTCTCGTCTATATCAAATAACCCTTCATATAATACGTCTCTCCGCTGATCGGAAGGCAGATCATTCTGCCCGGCTGGATCAAGCGATGAGGTATCACTCGCATATGATGCGATGAAATCTCCCCCTGAAGTATTCGTTTCGCCGTTTTCATCTGCAACTTCCACATTCGCATCAGTCGTACATGCCGCAAGTCCCAGTGTCATTGCAGCGATTGTAAAACGTTTCAAATACTTCATATTATATATCCCCCTGAATTAAGACTGATTTTTTATGATAAACACCTATTGCTCATTGATAGTGACATTTCTGAAATCCGGTTTGTTGAAGTGGTTAATGTACAGTCCGTCCACTTCCGTGCGTACTGCGTTTGCGCTCTGTGACTGTCTGATAAATACTGCCGGCTGTTCTTCGACGAGTATTTTATCGATTTCCTGATAGATTTCTTTACGTTTTTCTTCATCTAATTCTCTGCGTCCTTCTTCGAGCAGTTTATCGACTTCCGCGTTGTCAAAGAATGAACGGTTACCCGGTGCACCTTTCATAGAAGAATGGAACAATGGCCAGATGCCTTGGTCAGGGTCACCGACCGGGTTCGGCCAGCCTAGGATGAATAAATCGTGTTCGCCGTTTGAGACTGCTTCTAAGTACGCGCCCCATTCAAGCTGTTCAATGTTTAATGTAATACCGGCTTCCTTAAACTCTTCCTGCAGGTAAATCGCAAGGTCGACACGTTCAGGTGTGTCGTTTGTCATAATGTTTAACTCAAATCCGTCACCGTAGCCCGCTTCTTCAAGCAGTTCTTTGGCGCGTTCCGGATTGTATTCCAGATCTTCAAGGTTTTCGTTGTATCCGAGAATCTCTTCCTGCAGCGCGCCCTTCATCGTGCGGCCGACGCCGTAGTAGATACCTTCCATAATTGTTTCTTTGTCGACCATGTGTCCGATTGCCTGACGCACTCTCTTATCTTCGAGCGGTCCTTTTTCGGTATTCATGCCGACATATTCATTTGAAAGGTTGTATACCGGATGAGTTTCCATTTCCGGATGGTTTTCAATACGTTCCCATTGTCCGTTATCGAAGCCCTGAATGAAGTGTGACTGTCCGCTCTCCAGTTCTGCAATGCGTGACGCATCTTCTGCGACGACTTTAAATGTAACCGTGTCGAGTTTTGCCGGCTCATCCCAATAGTTATCGAAACGTTCAACGACAACTTTTTCACCCGGTGAACGGGACTGGAATTTCATATAGCCTGTACCGACAGGTTTCTGTTCGACGATTGTTCCCGTTGCACGGCCGACTGCGTCAGCTGTTTCAGCGTACTCTTCTCCGCCTGATTGACGCTGTGCGTAAAATTCATCGAGTGTAATGTCGAGTTCCGCTTCATCAATCGCGTTCTGGTAGTCTTCATCGATCACTGCTTTTGAAACCATGCCGCCGGCATCGTGTGCCAGATATTTCGGCAGCGGCGCAAAAGGATATTCTGTGACGATTTCCACTGTGTAATCATCGATAACATTTACTTCTTCAATCATTTCGAAAATGTTCGCACGTGATGATGCGACTGCCGGATCGACAACACGTTCAATATTCGCTTTAACTGCTTCGGCAGTAAATTCAGTGCCGTCGTGGAATTCAACACCTTCACGGAGATTGAACACCCACGTCGTGTCATCCGTCTGCTCGTAATCAGTCGCAAGACGCGGTTCCGGCTCCAATTCATCGTTTAAATATAAAAGTCCTTCATATATAACGTTTCTGCGCTGGTCCGACGGAAGGTCGTTCTGTCCTGCCGGATCAAGTGACGATACATCAGTTGCATATGAAGCAACGAGGTCTCCGCCTGATGACGTTTCTCCAGTATTTCCTTCTTCATCCGCAACTTCCACATCTGAATCGTCCGTACATGCAGCGAGCACCATTATCATTGCCGCCATTAATAGATATGTAAAATATTTTTTTGCCAATTTACAGCCTCCGTTATTGTGATACTATTAATTCATAGTTATCTTGTATGTATTGTAATTCAGATTATAGCACTAGGAATTAAGGGAATGCAACATCTATTTTAAAGATTACATATTGATGAACCCCTTGATACACGTGAGGAAACGCTTTCAATTATGTAGAGTTTTGTGAATATTGGCAGTAAAAAGTATAGACTAATGTATTTCTTTCTTGTTATAGTCTATACAACGATGTATTATGAGTAAATATGTCTGTTATTTTTTGAGTAGTCTAAATATTTAGTTACAAGAGGGGGTTAAGTTGTATGTCCAATATACAACCAAGTCAGGTTCCAGTAAGAAAACCTGCCAATCGTAGACTCGACAATTTCAAAGACTTCTACAAGAAGCTTCGAAAAAACAAAGCAGCACTCGTCGGTCTTTACGTATTGGTGTTTTTATTTTTTGTTTCAATCTTCGGCGCACTGGACGCCAACTATAATATATTAGGCGTGAATTCAAACGCCACCAACCTTACTGATAAGCTGATGGGTCCTTCAGCACAGTACTGGTTCGGTACAGATCACCTGGGCCGCGATATCTTTTATCGTATTCTGCACGGTATGTACATAACACTGGGTGTAGGTTTCGCAGCAACATTTATGGCTGCACTGGTCGGAGTGCCAATCGGTCTTCTCGCAGGTTATTACGGCGGATGGCTGGATACAGTCATCATGCGTTTAATGGACGTACTTCTCGCGTTCCCTGGTATCTTACTTGCTCTTGCAATCGTAAGTGTACTTGGCGGAAGCACGTTTAACGTAACAGTTGCCATCGCAATCGGGGCACTGCCTCAGTTCGCACGTATTGTCCGCGGGTCAACACTGACTACGCGCAAACTAGAGTACATCGATGCCATCAGAGCATTGGGTGCACGCGACGGAAAAATTATATTCCAGCATATTCTGCCGAATATAATGTCACCGATTATCGTTAACACAACATTATTTATCGCAACAGCGATTTTATCAGCAGCGGGTCTGTCTTTCCTTGGTTTAGGTGTACAGCCGCCGACTCCTGAGTGGGGAGCTATGCTTAACGACGGACGTAACTACATGTATCAGGCAGCACACATTACGTTCTTCCCCGGTATGATGATCGTTATCGTCGTACTCGCATTTAACTTATTCGGGGACGGTCTGCGCGATGCGCTCGATCCGAAAGCGAAGAAATAGGAGGAGGATATCATGACTAAATTTATAATTCGCAGATTATTTCAGCTTATTCCCGTACTCCTCGGAGTTACGGTACTCGTATTCAGTCTGATGCACCTCACTCCGGGTAACCCGGCCGTTATTATGGCAGGGGAAAGTGCGCCGGAAGCGACTGTTAAAGCGATTGAGGCAAGACTAGGGTTAAATGACCCGCTTTACGAGCAATACTTTAGATTTTTAGGGAACGCGGTACAGCTGGATTTCGGTTCATCTATCCGTGACAACATTCCCGTCTTTAACCATATAAGTGCACGTTTCGCTATTACTTTTGAACTTTCTGTAATGGCTATGATCTTCAGTGTATTCTGGGGTCTGCTTGCAGGTATTATTTCAGCAGTAAGAAGATATACATTCGAAGACGTTGCAATGATGGTTGTTGCACTATTCGGTCTGTCAATGCCAAACTTCTGGCTTGGACTGATGTTAATTCAATGGTTTGCAATTGAGTTCCAGATCTTTAAACCTACGGGCTGGGGCAGTATTGATCAGAACGTCCTGCCGGTAATCACACTCGGTACGGCCGGCGCTGCCATAATCGCACGTATGACACGAAGCAGCATGCTGGACGTCATCGACCAGGATTACATCCGTACAGCACGTGCCAAAGGTGTTAAAGAAGGTACAGTTATTTTACGCCACGCGCTTAAAAACGCGATGATTCCTGTAATAACTGTAATCGGTATTCAATTCGGTTCATTCCTTGCAGGTTCAGTATTAACGGAAAGCGTATTTGCGATAAACGGTCTCGGAAGACTGATCATCGATTCAATTCTGCAGCGTGACTTCCCTGTCGTTCAGGGTGCAATTCTTGTTATTGCGGTAGTATTCGTTATCGTTAACCTTGTCGTTGATATTACGTACAGACTGCTTAACAAACGAGTGGACTTAAACTAAGAAGGAGTGAAAATCATGTCAGAAGAAATTATTCTCGATATAAACGATCTCCGCACGTCCTTCTTCGTTGATTCCAACGAAGTAAAGGCAGTCGACGGAGTGACATTCCAGGTACCTAAAGGTAAAACTTTAGGTATCGTTGGAGAGAGTGGTTCAGGGAAAAGTATCTCTGCCCTTTCAGTATTAAGATTAATTGAACAGCCCGGTAAAATTATCGGGGGAAGCATCAAATATAAAGGTGAAGACTTAACAAAAGTTAAAAACTCCCGTATGCGCCAGATCCGCGGTAACGAAATCTCAATGATTTTCCAGGAGCCGATGACGTCGCTTAACCCGACATTCACTATCGGACAGCAGCTTCGTGAATCGTATAAAATCCACGAAGGCCTCGGTAAAAAAGAAGGGACAAAACGCGCGATTGAAATGCTTGAACTCGTCGGGATTCCTTCACCGGAAAAGCGCGTTGACCAGTACCCGTTCGAATTATCGGGCGGTATGAGACAGCGCGTTATGATCGCGATGGCACTCGCATGTAAGCCTGAGCTGCTGATCGCCGATGAGCCGACTACCGCACTGGACGTTACAATCCAGGCTCAGATTCTTGAACTGATAAAAGAACTTCAGGAAGAAATCGGCATGAGTGTTGTAATGATTACACACGACCTTGGTGTTGTTGCAGAGACATGCGATTACGTCGCTGTAATGTATGCAGGTAAAGTCGTTGAATATGCTGATGTTTATACATTATTTGAAAACCCGAAACACCCTTACACGGTCGGTCTGATTAACTCACTACCGCGTCACGATAAGTCGCAGGATGAGCTCATTCCGATTAAAGGTAATGTACCCGCACCGGATGAAATGCCTTCAGGCTGCCGTTTTGCACCCCGCTGCCCTTTCGCATCGGATATATGCAACACGCTTCCTGAACTCGAAGATCTTGGAAACGGCAACGAAGTAAGATGCTGGATTCATACAGATCAGTGGGACGGAGACAAGGAGGTACAATTAAATGCCAAGTAAACCATTATTAAATGTTGAAAACCTCGAGCAGCACTTCCCGATCAAGGGCGGTTTCCTCGGACGTACAGTCAACCACGTTAAAGCTGTAGACGGCATCACTTTCTCAATCGATAAAGGTGAAACTGTTGCAGTCGTTGGAGAGTCAGGCTGTGGTAAATCAACTACAGGCCGTGCCATCCTCCGTCTTGACGAACCTACCGGCGGTAAAGTTGAGTTTGAAGGTAAAGATGTTCTTGCAATGTCAAAAGACGAAATGCGCAAGATGAGAAAAGACATGCAGATTATTTTCCAGGATCCATACGCATCGCTTAACCCGCGTAAAACTGTCAGACAGACTTTATGGGAAGCGATGGACATTCAGAAAGTCGTTCCGCGCAGAGAGCGTAACGAACGCATTTTGGAATTGATGGAAACTGTCGGACTGCAGCGCCACCAGATCGACCGCTACCCGCACGAATTCTCGGGCGGACAGCGTCAGCGTATCGGTATTGCACGTGCCCTGTCAGTTAACCCTAAACTTATCATCTGTGATGAGGCGGTATCTGCACTCGACGTATCAATCCAGGCACAGGTCCTTAACCTGTTAAAGAGATTACAGCGCGAGCTCGGCTTAACTTATCTCTTTATCTCACATGACCTTGGTGTTGTACGCCACGTTGCAGACCGCATTATCGTTATGTACTTAGGTAAAATCGTTGAGGTCGGAGATACAGAGTCAATCTTCAATAACCCTCAGCATCCGTACACGAAAGCATTGCTGTCAGCAATCCCTGTACCGGATCCAAGCAAGAAATCGGAACGAATCTTCCTGCGCGGTGACGTGCCGTCGCCAATCGATCCGCCGACAGGCTGCCGGTTCCATACAAGATGCCCGTTCGCGACAGACCACTGCCGCACGGAAACACCGCACCTTGAGCAGAAAGACACTGACACGGAACACTTCCACAAAGTTTCATGTCACTACGCACTCGACATTCAAAGCGGCAAGCACGAACCGCAGTACGAAATGTACAACGTCCGTGATATCCTTGATGACGAAGGCGAAGAAGCAGCAACAGACAGTGGAGAAGAATACACGAAAACTGAAAAGTAATATAGTAGTGAGGAACCCCGCCAGGTGCGGGGTTCCTTTTTTGGTATTTGGGGGGGGTGGTGTTGCAGGGATTTTGTACTTGGGAATTCTATGAGGAGGGTTCATCGGATTCCCAGCGCCTCAGAAGTTCTATGAACAGCGCTCATAGGAATCCCAGCGCCTCAGAAGTTCTATGAACAGCGCTCATAGAGTTCCAGCGCCTCAGAAGTTCTATGAAGAGCGCTCATAGGAATCCCAGCGCCTTAGAAGTTCTATGAACAGCGCTCATAGGATTCCCAGCGCCTTAGAAGTTCTATGAACAGCGCTCATAGGAATCCCAGCGCCTTAGAAGTTCTATGAACAGCGCTCATAGGATTCCCAGCGCCTTAGAAGTTCTATGAACAGCGCTCATAGGAATCCCAGCGCCTCAGAAGTTCTATGAACAGCGCTCATAGGATTCCCAGCGCCTCAGAAGTTCTATGAACAGCGCTCATAGAGTTCCAAACAACAACAACCCACCCCCAAAAATAAATTGCACCAAAAAACACCCGCCCTCATCACTGTGAGGCACGGGTGTTTATCAACTTAGTATAAGAACACATCCAGCAGGAAGAATACAATCAGGAAGATGTAAATGATGACATCGAAGATTGCGCTCGAGATGAATGCAAGGAACGAACCGATTGATGCTTTGAAGGCTTTGTTCATGTCTTTGATTTCGATGAATTCGACGACGAAGACAAAGATGAATGGTACGAACAGCACCCCGAACGGCGGGTAGATAAACATGCCGACGATGGCACCGATGATGGCTGCCCACTCGCCTTTTTTGCTGCCTCCGAATTTTTTAACGAAGTAGCTGTTTGCTGCGACGTCGCTTATTAATGCGACGATTGTCAGTGCACCTGCGATAACCCAGAACATCCAGGACAGTTCGTCGCCGATGAAGAAGTTATATACTAAAAAACCGACCCAGAACATCAATACGGACGGAAGGACCGGGTAGATAATTCCGGCGAATCCGAGTATGAACGATGCAATGACAATGAGCCATAAAATAATGTCCATCAAATTTCTCCTTTTTTAACTTCCTTCTTAGTGAAGAAGAACAGTATAAATGCGATAAATAAAAATGCGCCGCTCACGTAGAATGAATTTTCCACGCCGAGTGCATCGTTGGCAATACCGCCGAGTAAGTTCCCGACCAGCTGCCCGGCGATCATTGCGTTTGCGAATAACGTTGATGCGTATCCCGGGAACTGCGGCAGGAGGTCCTGGAAGTAGCTGATTCCGAGTCCCAAAAGTATCGCCAGGAATAACGCAAGAGGCAGCTGCCCGATCAGCATCATTGTGTAGCTTTCGAATATTCCAATTGATAAAAAGTACATACTGCCGATGAATCCGGCAATAATCAGTAATGTCTTCGATGACACACGCGATGCGACATATCCCATAAAGATCATCAGCGGCACTTCAAGTCCCGCACATAAACTCGCGAGTATTCCGACCGCACTGTCCGCTTCCCCGAGATAGCCTGTCACAAACAGCGGCATGTTCAGAAGATACATCCATTGTCCCACGTGCAGAGAGACGAATGCAATAAACGGAATAAGTAATGCCGGGTTCGTTAACAGGTTCGGGCTTTTCGGTTCTTCATAATTCGTAATTTCAATCGCCTGTACAGCCTCGGCAGGCGGTGCTGAGTTTTTAATTAAAAAGCTCGACATAAAGACGACTGCGAACATAATGACCGTTCCGAAAAACAGTCCGGTAAAGTCGTAGCGTGCAAGAAGTACCGAACCGACAAGCGGTCCGAACAGGAAACCGAAACTGAACATCGAGCGAAGCACCATGTTTGCCATTACTGCGATGCCGGAACGGTACTGATTAATTGATTCACGTGCCGATGCGTACAGCTGGGGCATTGCGGGAGCTCCAAGTGAAAAGAATATAATATAAGAAATGATAAGTATCCACGTATTCGGGATAATCAGGAAGCTCAAAAATGCGAGAATCTGCATCAACAGCGCTGCGATAATTAAATACTTGCGGTCGAATTTCAGCCGGTCGCTGTAACGTCCCATAATCGTATTGACAAAAAAACTTCCGACAGCGGCCGCAGCCATAAATATACCGTAGCCGGTAGAGGATAACCCGTGGGTTTCCGTCATAAAAATAACGAGGAACGGCGCGGTAATTGCGACAGCCATCCCGAGCATCGTCATATTCGTTAAAAACAGTTTATAGTTTTGTATTTGAAACAGGTCTTTCACCATATTAGTCCCCCGATTTTAATTTTCGCCGGAAATTGAATCTTTCTTGATTAAATTGATAAAAGACTCTACCTGCGGCAGCATGAGCACACTCTTGTCGTAAGAAATGAAAGTGTCCCGTGTCAGCGGTTTATCGCCGACAAGCACTTCTTCGATGTGGTAGTTATCGAGGTCGAGACCGTCGAGCACAAGCTCCGGCAGCACTGTTATACCGACCTTTTTCCGCAGCAGTTCGCGGCACGTCGTAATCTGGTCGACGAATATCTGAGGTTCATACTTAATATTGAAGCGTGCTTCAAAATAATTTTTAATGTGTGTAATGTAATCAGGATCCGCCTGGAATTCGATAACGGCAAGATCTTCAAGTTCCACGTCCTTCGGTGTGACGAGGTAGTGTTTATCGCTGTAGAGCAGTTCATTTTCCTTATTCAGAACACGGGAACCGCGAATAATCGATAAGTGATAATCGCCCTGGTTCGCGATAATTTCGTTCGTCGAACCCACGTCAATTTTAACGTTGACGTTCGGGAAATCGTTTAAATATTTAGCCAGTATATCCGGCAGAATTGTATAACCGATCAGCGATGATACGCCGATTGATATTTTACCTTCAACTGCACCTTCGTTCGCCGCAATATAATCTTTCACGAGACGCTCTTCATCCACGACTTTCTTTGCGTGTGCGATAATACGTTCCCCGACACCTGTCGTATAAAGTGCCTTTTTTGTTCTGATAAAAATCTGTACACCCCACTCGTCTTCAATCGACTTCAGACGCTGACTGACTGCCGGCTGTGATATGTACAGTTTTTCGGCAGCTTTACGCAATGTTTTCGCTTCGCTTAATGTTGCAAGTAAACGATAGTCATCTACTTTCACGACAATACCTCCATTGAATAAGCCATCCTTAACAGTCCGGATGGCTCTACATTAATTTTTTAAGTTCTTTCAGGCACGCTGCCGCAAGTGTTTTAAACTGATTAAAATCCTTATCGATTTCGTCCATTAATTCACGCGCGGTCTGATATGCAAATTCTTTTTCTTTCGCATTGATAACTCCTTTTTTGAAGGCGCGTTTTATGTCCTCTTCATCTACGAGCTCATAACGGCCGTCCGGCAGTACCAGCACATCAAGATATAAATCCTGGCGTCTCGCTTTACCGAGCTCGAGCGTATGGGAATAGTTTATGTCAAAGTAATATTGAATTTCCTGCCATCTTTCATCGTACATGACAGTGATACTGTAATTGCGTTTTTCAGGCAGGAGCTGCATCCATTTGAAATTGTTGGCCACGACTAATGTATCTTCCCCGACCACGGGAACGCTTAACGGTTCACGGACTTTATGCATATGAATCATACCGGCAAGAAATCTCTCACCATTGATGGTAATGATTATTTCATCATATTTTGAGCGCACCAGCCGCCGCCATTTTTTCTTATCCAGATACTTAGTTTTCATGGCATTCATCTCCTACAGATAATTATACAAAAAAAAGAAAACAAAAGTATAGAGATAGGCATTAATTTTACCTATCTCTATAACTTTTTCTTATATTTTATTGTATTGCCAAAATGCTGAAGTCTATTCCGGCCGGTGTTTCGTGCATTGGTCCGCCAAAGTACGGATAGCTGTATATCAGCAGTTTATTTCCTTGTGGATTAAGTCCTTCTTCATTTATATGGTCTATCATATCTTTTGTGCCGCCGTTTGACTCATGAATTTCCCCGAGCTCGTATTCATCAGCCAGATCGTAAATCGGCATCGTTTTAAAGTCTTCGAAAAATGTGTACATCTGCTCATCGCTGAGCTCCGCTGTATACATCGCTGACGTTTCATCTATATCAAGTATGTCCGTATAGTTGAAGTAGTCGGCGCGTACCGCATCCATTATTGCCTTATTGTAAATAGAACTTTCACCGTAGACGTAGCTGCCGCTGAATGCACCATCGTTATGGAAGTACAGCTCGACACTGACTCGTCCGGTATTGTTCACAATATCCGGTCTGTATGTTTTTAATGTCCCGAGTTCCTCCTGATATTCCGCCGTCAGGTCATCACCCTCTCTGACATCATTCATACCGAGTGCAAGAGTGAATTCACTGTCTTCTTTCAGATTGGCAAGTATATCCGAGTGCACATCGTACTCTGCTGAATTTATTTCCGATACAGACGCGATTGCCTGTGAATCAGCTTTAATCGTATCAAACTCTCTCGATACAAAACTGCCGTCCGTCATTTTATAAGTGATCTCTATATTGCCGTTCTCACCCATGTAATCGACACCCGGACGTTCTTTTTCTTCAATTGTAATCTCATGGACTTTTATTACAGTCTGAATTGTATTTTTATCGCTGTGAAGCAGATAACCTTCTTTGAAATTTTCCGCTGTCATTTCCGGATTATCATTTGAGTATACTGTTGAAATATACACACTGTCTACTTCATCCGCAGCAGGTACGAAGTTGACGTATCTGTTCCAGCCGAACAGAAAGATCCCCCAGAATACGATAATAATAAAGAGTGTTGTTAATACAGATTTCCATTCCAGCTGGATTCGTGCATTACGCTGGAACAGCATTTCAATAATAATGTAACTGATGACTCCGCCAATAATAAAGCCGATGACAGTGACCGCGGCTGATGCTGCAAGGAACATTGAAATGCCGGCACCAATAGCAAGCATGCCTGTAATTGTAGTTACCGCAACGAGCAGCGCTCTCAGCCATTTGAAATTAAAGGTATGCGTGACATTTTCATTGCGGCGCGCTTTGTACAGTACAAAACTTAATGCAATCAGCACAATGGCTGTAATACCCCAGATGGTACTTTTTAAAATGCTGATGCCTTCATACAGCTGCATTACTGCAATATAAGGGAATGTCGCATTCAGTACCGGCTCCGAGTTAACAAAAAACTCAGTTGGAATACCATCGTATAGAATTGAAGCAGTGACATAAGTCAGTCCCCATAATGCGAGAGGCAGAAATACGATCAACGTAATGATCTGCATGTGCAGAAACAGTCCGTTGACTAAAAACCCTGCAAAAACTGCGATTGAAAATATTACACAGTGGACAAACAGAGCATACAGGAACCATTTGCCTATGTCCGTCATTGTAATTTCAGGTATGAAAATCATACGTTCTGCTATTAATAGCAGCGCTGTAATCACAAGAGGCGCGACAATTGCAGTGAATCCTGTAATTAGTGCATGTATCAGCATTGCTGTTCTTTTAACCGGCAGCCCGTGCATAAAGTCCGATGAGCCTTCATCGTTTAAATAATTCAGTATAAACATCGCTAAAAACACTGTGAAAATCATTCCGATAATCAGCTGACCGGCCGACAGCTGGAATAAAACATCAGCTGCATTTTGCCGGACCGCATCCGGGGCTGCCATCGGATCATAAGTCACTATCCATATCGATACCGGCAGCGCAATAATGTTCAGTGCCATAAAGACGACTGTCAGCCAGAATACTGTTCCGCTGAAATGGGAGAGTAATGTTTTATTCAACAATGATGTTTGAGATTTCATAACCGAGTTCCCCCATTTCATAAGTAAATATTTCTTCCAGTGTGAGCGGCAGTATGTCGTACATTAATGGATTATATTTTGTTACTTTCTCTTCCAGGTTCGATATATCACCTTTGACGATACATGTAATAATTCTTCCTTTGACATGCTGGTGAACGACATTCAGATCTGTGAAGAACTGCTCTTTTGGAAGTTCCCTAAAGGCAATTTGCAGTTTGCAGTGTGTGCCTCTGATGTCACTCAGTTCTTTATGAAAGAGTATCCTGCCGCCATGCATAATCGAAACCGCATCGCACAGATCTTCCATCTCACGTAAGTTGTGGCTCGATGCGACGACAGTCATACCGTGATTGGCGATGTCCTGCATCAGAATATTTTTAATCTGCTTGCGCATAATCGGGTCCAGACCGTCGAACGGTTCATCGAGCAGCATTACTTTCGGTCTTGCCGAGAACGCCAAAATGAATGCCGCCTGGCGCTTCATGCCCTTCGACAGCTGATTCAGCTGTCTGCCCGGTTCTATGCCAAAGTGCTCCGACAGCTGGGTAAAGCGTTCATCCGACCAGTTTTTGTACATCGCTTTATAAAACTTTGCCATTTTCTTTAATGTCACGCCTTTAAAGAAGAACGGAATATCATGCATGAAGATGACATCGCTTTTAACATCCGGATTTTCATAAACGTGTCTGCCGTCGTAGTTAACCTGACCGCTGTCTGCTTTATAAATACCGGACATCACTTTCATTAACGTCGTTTTCCCGGCTCCGTTCGAACCGAGCAGTCCGTGTATCGTGCCTTCTGCAACCGATAAATCCACAGCAGTGACGGCTTTCTTTTTACCAAAATTCTTGTCCACAGAGTTCACTTCAATCTTCATTCATGTCCCTCCTTTTCGCGTACCGCTTTATCTACAATCTCTTTTAAATTCACTCCGGGTACATCCAGAAATACCAGTTCCCTGATCAGGCGTTCGACTTCATCGGTTAACGTTTTAATGTGCTCTCTGTTCATCGTTTCTGTCATATCATTCACAAAGCTCCCTTTTCCGGGACGGGAAATTAAATACCCTTCCCTTTCCAATTCTCTGTAAGCTTTTTGGATCGTGTTGGGGTTAATCGTAAGTTCCTGAGCGAGACTTCGTACTGACGGCAATTTTTCATCCGGCAGCAGCACACCCTGCATGATCAGTCGTTTTACATTCTCTGTTATCTGTTCGTATATAGGCATGCGGCTTTTCTCATCGATATCAAACACGTATCCACCTCCTGTCGGTTTGCTGTACTAACTGTATTAATTAACATAGTACAGTTGATACAGTGATTAGTCAACAATTAATTCAGCTCATTAATAATTTAAAAATATACAGTTTGCAGTAAGTTTATACGATAAAGGGCTTGATTTCTAAATTTAACAGGTATATTATATACAACAACCATTAATTATATTTATACAGTTTAACGAATATTAATTAGATAAATGTACTAAAAAAGGAGTGTTTTGATGCATTTTCAAGGTAAAAGTTTTTTAAAAATAAGTGATTTCAACAAAAAGGAAGTCGAATATTTAATCGATTTTGCCATTCACTTAAAACAATTAAAGAAAAATAATATTTCCCACACGTATTTAAAGGGACAAAATATAGCGCTGCTGTTTGAGAAATCTTCCACGCGCACACGTGCAGCTTTTACAGTCGCAGCAAATGATCTCGGTGCTGCACCTGAGTTTTTAGGTTCAGGCGATATTCAGCTCGGCAAAAAAGAATCGGTTTCCGATACTGCGAAAATTTTAGGCAGCATGTTCGACGGCCTTGAGTTCAGAGGTGCGAGCCAGGCAGTCGTTGAAGAACTTGCAGCACACGCCGGCGTCCCCGTATGGAACGGTCTGACAGATGACTGGCACCCGACTCAGATGATCGGTGACTTTATGACGATTAAAGAAGAGTTCAGTACTTTCAACGGCGTTAAACTTGTCTACTCCGGCGACGGACGTAACAACGTGGCAAATTCACTGCTCGTAACTGCAGCACTGCTCGGTGCCGACGTTACGATTGCAGCACCCGAATCACTGTTTCCTGAAGAATCATACGTGAGCCTTGCGAAAGAATACGCAAAAGAGTCCGGCTCAACAGTGGAAATTACTTCAGATGTTAAATCAGCAGTCAAAGATGCCAACGTCATTTATACAGATGTATGGGTGTCGATGGGTGAAGAAGAACACTTCGAGGAACGCGTGAATACACTCCTACCTTATCAGGTCAACAAGGCGCTCCTTGCAGATGTCAGTGAGAAGTTTATCTTCATGCACTGCCTGCCGGCATTCCACGATACAAATACGGTTTACGGTAAAAATGTTGCCGAAGAGTTCGGTATTGAAGAAATGGAAGTTACATCTGAAGTGTTCGAAGCAGATTACGCAAGACAGTTTGAACAGGGCGAAAACCGCATGCATTCCATTAAAGCAATTATGGCGGCAACTAACGGCAACTTATTTATACCGGATTTACAATGATAAATAATCAGGAGGTCATTACATGATCAAAGTCAGTATTATCGGTGCAACAGGTTACACAGGAAGCGAGCTCTTACGTTACTTAATTCCCCATCCCGAAGTTGAACTCGTACATTTAACATCACGCAGCCATGTTGATACGAAGGTGGACAGCTACTATCCGTTTTTAAAGGGCAGTACAGACAGTAAAGTATTTGCAGAACTTAATCCGGATACTGTATTCGGCGACAGTGATGTTGTGTTTATCTGTCTGCCCCACGGCCATTCGATGGAACTGGCGGCAGCCGCTTCAGCATACGATGTAAAAGTCATCGATTTAGGGGCGGATTTCCGCCTGAAAAATATCGATGTCTACGAGGCGACGTATAACGTTGAGCAGGCTGCACCGAATTTACTGAAAGATTTTGTGTACGGTCTGCCTGAAAAATACAGAGATGATATTAAGGATGCGAAGTACATTGCAAATCCCGGCTGCTTCGTCACCGGCGCCCTGCTCGGCATTCTTCCTGCAGTCGGTGATGCGCTGGTCGATGAACAGTCGATTATTATCGACAGCAAAACAGGTGTCAGCGGTGCCGGGCGAAGTGCCTCGGTCGATAAACTGCTGACGGAGCTGATGGGCAACTTCAAAGCATACAATCCTCTCGCCCACCGTCATATTCCGGAAATCGAGCAGGAACTGAACAGCTCGTCGGAAAACGCGGTGCAGGTGCAGTTTACACCACACTTAATTCCAACGGAACGCGGAATCTTCTCGACTATATACGCCACTGTTAAAGACGGCATTACAAAAACAGATATTATCGAAAGCTATACGAAAGCCTATGAAAACGAACCGTTTGTTCATGTCCTCGAATCAGGAGAACTGCCGCAGATGAAACACGTCGCAGGCACTAACGGCTGTCAGATTGCAGTACAACTGGACGAACGCACAGGCCGGCTCATCGTTTTAACGGTGATTGACAACTTAGGAAAAGGCGCAGCGGGACAGGCGGTACAAAATATGAACATCATGTTTGGCTTACCTGAGAAATCAGGTCTGAATACCATTGCCATGATGCCTTAGAAAGGGTTTTTTAATATGTATATTACAGAGAAAAAACTATCGGTGATGACAGGCGGGCTGTGTGCAGTTGACGGAGTTGTGGCAAACGGTATACATACCGGGTTTAAAGCGCAGGATAAAGATCTTGCGCTCATATATTTTCCGGACGGTGCAACCGTCACAGGTGTATTTACGAGAAATAAAGTTAAAGCGCACTCGGTGCTCTACGATATGGAGATGCTGGAAAGCTTTACGGACTTTAAAGCGATTCTCGTCAACAGCGGCAATGCAAATGCATGCAACGGCCGAAATGGCGAGGAAGATGTCGAGGCGATGACTGCCGCCCTTTCTGAAAAACTGAATATCGAAGCACATGAAGTACTGGTCAGCTCCACAGGTGTTATCGGTGAACCGCTCGATCTAACACCGTTTTACTCGGGGCTTGACACACTCGTCGGCGGACTCGGCACAACAGGTTCAACTGCTGCTGCAGAAGCCATTATGACGACGGACACAGTGCCGAAGGAATTGTCTTTTGAAACGGAAATCGGCGGTGAAACAATTCATTTCGGTGCCATTATTAAAGGTGCCGGAATGATTCATCCGAATATGGGCACGATGCTCGGCTACATCGTCACAGATGCCGGCCTGCCGCAGGATGCACTGAACACCGCACTGAAATCGGCAGCGGACGACAGCTTTAACGTGATGACAGTCGACGGTGATACGAGTACAAATGACACGGTGCTCCTCGCTGCGACGAATAAAGTGATGCTTGATGAGTCCCATATCGATGAATTTACACATGTGCTGACAGAGATGTGCAAACAGCTGTCCCAGATGGTTGCACGAGATGCTGAAGGTGCGACGAAGTTCGTAACAGTCAATGTAGTCAACGCTGCCAGTAAAAGCGACGCGGTCAGCGTTGCAAAAACGGTTGCCACTTCAAGCCTTGTTAAAACTGCGGTCTACGGTCAGGATGCCAACTGGGGACGCGTCATTATGGCAGTCGGCAACAGCGGTGCAGAAACGCTTGATCCGAATGCGATTACGATTAAATTCACTTCCGGAAAAGACGAAGTACTCGTCTGCCACGAAGGACTTGCCGTACCGTTTGACGAGGCACTTGCATTCAATATTTTAGGATGCACGGATGTTGAGATCTTTATCGATTTAAATAGCGGAGAATATTCCGGTGAAGTATGGACCTGCGATATGTCGGTCGATTACGTAAAAATCAATGCGGACTACAGAAGTTAGGATGATAATCATGAATGATACACAGAGAATAGATACACTCATCGAGGCGCTTCCATACATTAACGTGTTTCAAAACAATATTATCGTTTTAAAGTACGGCGGTAACGCCATGGTTAACGACAGCTTAAAAGAGTCCGTCATGCAGGATGTCCTGCTAATGAAGTCAGTCGGCATTAAACCGGTGATTGTACACGGCGGCGGGCCGTTCATTAACGACATGCTGTCCAGCCTCAGCATCGAATCGGAATTTAAAAAAGGACTCCGCGTCACCGATGATGCGGTAATGGAAGTCGCTGAAATGGTGCTTTCCGGACAGGTGAACAAGGATATCGTCAAGCACTACAATAAAATCGGCGGCAGCGCGGTCGGTATTTCCGGCAAGGACGGCAATCTGATTAAAGTGAAGAAGAAGTTTATCGAAGAGACGGGTGAAAACGGGGAAATTGAAACGATTGATATCGGTCTTGTCGGGGAAATCGAGACGATCGATACGACTTTACTGACGCTGCTGATCAACAATGATTTCGTGCCCGTGATCTCACCCGTCGGTGTGGATATGAACGGCGACACATATAATATAAATGCGGATTATGTCGCAGGGGAAGTTGCAGGTGCCATCGGTGCCGATAAATTTATTCTTTTAACCGATACAAAAGGGGTATACAGGGATAAGGACGATGAAACGACGCTGCTGTCAGAACTGACACTGGCTGAAGTGGATGCACATATCGAATCCGGCATCATTTCAGACGGGATGATTCCGAAAGTCGAATGCTGCTCACACGCCATTAAAAAAGGCGTTAAGCAGGCTCATATTGTCGACGGGCGCATTAAACACTCTCTGCTGCTCGAACTGTTTTTTGATGCCGGAATCGGCACGATGATTATACCGCATGAAGGAGGAAGAGTTTTATGACAACTGAAGATTTGATTGAACTCGGAAACTCGGCGCTGTTTAATACTTACAACCGCGGCGATAAATTATTCGTCTCCGGTAAAGGGGTCTGGCTGACAAATAATGACGGCGTGGAATATCTGGATTTTGTCTCGGGTATTGCGACGAACATTTTAGGGCACGCCAATGAAAAAATCGTTGATGCTGTATCAAAACAGGCGGCAACGCTGATGCATACTTCCAACGTTTACTGGAATAAGCCTTCGATTGAGCTTGCTGATAAACTCGTGAGCTGTAAAGGTGCAGGCAGTCTCGCCAAAGTATTCTTTGCCAACTCCGGTGCCGAAGCGAACGAAGGTGCACTGAAGCTCGCCCGTAAATACGGTAAGGAAGTCAACGGCGAAAACTGCTTTGAAGTCATTACACTGACGGATTCATTCCACGGGCGTACGATGGCGACACTGTCTGCGACAGGACAGCCGGATATGCATAAAGACTTCGAGCCGCTGCTTCCCGGCGCGAAGTACGCACCGCTGAACGATTCAGACGCGCTTAAAGCAGCCGTTACAGCTCAGACATGTGCAGTACTCGTTGAAACGGTACAGGGTGAAGGCGGTATTAACGCGCTGAGCGATGAATTTGTTCAGACGCTGAAAGAACTCCAAAACGACGGACTGCTTTTGATTATTGATGAAGTACAGACCGGCATGGGCCGTACGGGTACACTTTATTCGTTTGAACAGTTCGGACTTCAGCCGGATATCGTCACGCTTGCCAAAGGGCTCGGCGGCGGTTATCCGCTCGGTGCATTTATGGCAACGGACAAAGTCGCTGCACACTTTAACTCGGGCGATCACGGTACGACGCTCGGCGGAAATCCGCTGGGTACTGCCGTCGGCAATGTGATCTTCGATGAGATTATGGAGGCAGGCCTGCTGGAAAACACAGCCGCCCGTGCCGAACAGCTGAATGCAGGCCTGCAGCAGATTGCCGATAAGACCGGTGCGATTGCTGAACTTAAAGGGCTCGGACTGCTTATCGGTGTCGAGTTTAAAGATGAAGTACAGGCAGCTGACGTTATTGCAGCAAGCTATGACGAGAAACTGCTCGTCGTTCCGGCGAAGCACAACGTTGTGAGGCTCCTCCCGCCGCTCAACGTTACTGCCGCTGAAATTGATGAGGCACTCGTCAGATTCGGTGCGGCAGTTGAGAAAGTGAGTAAATAAAATTAAACAAGCATCAAATCCGGATTGGATTTGATGCTTGTTTTGTGTTTGCATGTATTTTTGACTGTACATTGTCAGATAAATAGTTTTGTCTGACAGTGTCCGTTTCACATTGTCAGATAAGTAGTTTTGTCTGACAGTGTCGATTTCACATTGTCAGATAAATAGTTTTGTCTGACAGTGTCGATTTCACATTGTCAGATAAATGGTTTTGTCTGACAGTGTCGGTTTCATATCGTCCGATAAATGGTTTTGTCTGACAGTGTCGGTTTCACATCGTCCGATAAGTGATTTTATCGGACAGTGTCCGTTTCACATCGTCCGATAAGTCAATTTATCGGACAGTATCGCCCGGCAATTACAGCCTTCAATCAAATATCATTTACCACGCGTGACCGCTGCCGCCGTCAATGTTTACTGCAGTACCGCTCACGTATGATGCGAGGTCGGAACACAGGAATGTGATAACGTTCGCGGCCTCGGCGGTATCACCGATACGCCCGAGCGGAATATTCCCTCCGCTCTTCACAGAGAACTCTTCCCACGATAATTCCGGCGCCTGTTTCTGCCAGCGTTTTTCGATCTGATCGCTCCGGATTAAACCGATACAAACTGCGTTCACACGAATATTGTGCTTCCCAAGATCTTTACTCATCGCTTTCGTAAGCGCAAGTCCTGCACTTCTTGATACTGTTGTCGGCAATGAATTCG
The DNA here is from genome assembly GCF_000756715.1 of Jeotgalicoccus saudimassiliensis. Taxonomy (NCBI): domain Bacteria; kingdom Bacillati; phylum Bacillota; class Bacilli; order Caryophanales; family Staphylococcaceae; genus Jeotgalicoccus; species Jeotgalicoccus saudimassiliensis. The sequence continues at coordinate 43,523 of NZ_CCSE01000001.1, read as the reverse complement.
CCTGCGGTGTTTTACCCATGACCGCAGTTAAGTTTAAAATAGCGCCGCCCTGCTTCTTTAAATGAGGCAGTGCCGCTTTAGACATTTTCACTGCTGCCATGACTTTCAAGTCAATATCTTCTTCCCAGCCCGCCACTTCAACGTCTTCAAAGCTTTTTGCAAACGAACTGCCCGCGTTATTTACAAGTACATCCAAACGTCCGAATTTCTGAACGGCCGCTTCAACGATTGCTTCAGCTGCACCGCTCTCAGTAATATCCTGTGCAATATAGTCCGCTTCGCCGAATGCACTGATTTCAGACACCGCTTCTTTCAATGCGTCTTCCCCGCGTGCCACAAGCAGCACTTTCGCACCGAGCTTCACCATCTGCAGAGCGGTTTCACGCCCGATACCTTTACTTGAACCCGTAATGACTGCAACTTTACCTTTATAACCGAAATCCATTAATTCTGACACAGTACCACTCCTTCATATTGTTTACTCACCTAAGTTTACATTATGAAACACATTAGATACATCTTCCAGGTCTTCAAGAACATCAATCAGCTTCTCAAACTGTTCGAGATCTTCATCTTCCAGCGTGACTTCGTTCTGTGCAATCATCGCGTGTTCTGCCACTTCGAAGTCTTCCACACCCAGTTCATCCAGCGCAGTTTTAATGTTATTGTATGCCTGCGGTTCACCGTACACGACTGTCATGCCGTTTTCTTCCGCCACGTCGTTAACGTCGACTTCCGCTTCCATTAAATGCATCAGCACTGTCTCTTCATCAAAGCCTTTAAACACAAAGACCGACACGCTGTCGAACATATAGCTGACCGCACCGCTGACACCCATGTTTCCTCCGTTTTTACCAAATGCCGCACGGACGTCTGATACTGTACGGTTCACGTTATTAGTCAGTGCATCGACAATAATCATCGAACCGTTCGGACCGAAGCCTTCGTAACGGAGTTCGTCAAATGATTCATCGTCCCCGCCTTTTGCTTTCTCGATTGCCTTGTCGATAATGTGTTTTGGAACCGAGTAAGTTTTAGCACGTTCGAGAACAACTTTCAGCGCAGTGTTTGATTCCGGATCCGGTTCGCCTTTACGTGCAGCAACGTATATTTCTCTGCCGAACTTCGCATATATACGGCTCGTGTTCTGGTCTTTCTGTGCTTTTTTCTCTTTAATGTTATTCCATTTTCTTCCCATCGGTCATCTTCCTTATTTCAGTATAATTGCATTTATATTTTACCACTTTTATTTATTGTTGTGCGGACGGTGTTCCGGCACATCTTTATTGATAATCATTTCCACCTGATAAATTCTGCTTACCAGCGCATGAATCGGCGCCTGGGTCATTTTAAATACCGGCCACGGCAATGACGGCTCGAAATCGTGCAGTGCCATAATGAACTCTTCACGTCCCGGCAGTTTTCTGAATTCAAAACGCTGCTCCTTGTTCGTCGAACGTTTTTTCAGACTGCCGCCTGTAATTTCAAACAGTATGATATCATCTTCCGAGCGTTCCTTATTAAATGTCAGCTCGAGTACCGGTCTTGGTTTATCAAGCAGCCTGATATACACTTTATTGTTTTCTATCGTCGTATTGACAAGTCCGTAAACTATTTCATCAATCCACGTGAAGTAGTACCATGCGACATCTGCAACAGACCAGCCCGGCGGCAGCGGTGCACGCTGAATGCTGCGGACGCTGTTATAGTCCTTCATTCTGTATGTCAGGTTTTTACCGTAGCGGCGAATCGGCGTTTCCGTAATTTTTACGTCTGCACCGTACGACCCGAGTATCGAGACGATACTGCCGTCTGACAGCTCGTCGGCAATATATATAATCTGTCCGACATTGTTCTTCTCTGCAGCCCGTGCAATATTGTCGGCAATCAGCATATACAGGTCGTTAAACTTCCCCTGCGTCAGTCTGTTGAGGCGCATAATCGGATCTTCAAAAAAGATAACAACGTCGATATCTTCAAGCGCCTCTTCAACTTCCGGCAAAATGAATAAATCTTTTTTAATAAAAGTAATATTGTCGAGCGCCGGTTCCTGATTCGGACTCGAGAAGGCGAACAGATTCGCCGATTCGTTCAGTTCGAGATACAGATGCTCCCCGATTCTTCCGTGAACACCCATAAGCAGTACATTTTTGTTAATCATAATTTCCCTCCTATGGACGGTTCATGTCCAGTCTCCAGCGGACAAACATTAAAATCATCAGCATGACGAGCGTGATGATACCTATACCGAGAAACGGCAGGCTGAACACCGCTGCAAAGTAGCCTGCAATAACCGATCCCGCAACGGAACCGAGAGAGAAATACGAATAGAAGATTCCATTCGCCTTGCCCCGCTCGTTCATTGCGGAATGTTCTGCAATAATTTTATTCATCGACGGGAAGACGAACCCGAAGCCGAAACCGTACAGCACCATTACGATAAAGATAAAGGCCGGTGACGGTGCGAAGTGCAGAATCATCATGCTTACGCTTAATATTAAAATACCGGCGGCAACAAGACTTTCACTTTTATACAGCGAGAAGACTTTGTTGACCGGTGATGCAAAGACCACGATTGCAGTAATACCGAAGACGCTCAGCATTATTCCGGTCATCGATGATTCCAGTCCGAGCAGACCGGTTTTTATCGGCAGACCGAATGCCAGTGTGCCCTGTGCAATCATCAGCGTAAATGATGAAATGTATGCGACGTTCAGCGCCGGACGAAGCAGCAGGTCTTTAAACGGCGTTGCCGCATGATGAGTTCTGCTGTCGTCTGTCGAACTTTCCTTAATCGCAAAGAACGTTAATACCGTTCCGAATACATATACCCCGGACAGAATGTAGTACACCATTTCATAGCTGACGGCGCTTGAAATAATACCGCCTGCTGCCGGTCCGAGTATTGCTGCCGTACCGATGGCAACTCCTGTCAGTGCCATCGATTTACCGATAGCAGACCTACGTGAAATGTCGGCGATTAAACTGAATGCCGCCGGTGTTAACAGTCCGCTTGAAAAACCGTGCACCGCTCTCACTGCAAGTAAAATGGCAATCGACGGTGTCGTCGTATAAATCAGTACGAAGAATACCTGCATAATCATACCGGCGAGCAGCGTGTTTCTCCGTCCGAATTTATCGGACATATAACCGCCGGCCATGTTACCGGCCATGTTAAACAGTGAGTACATCGCAACAACGATGCCTGCCATAAATTCAGAGGCGCCGAGCTCAAGTGCAAACGGCGTAATGATCGGCAGCTGTATAAATAAGTCCAGAAAACAGATGACTATAACCAGATATAAAATAATTTTTGACTTCACTTTATTCCCTCAATCTAAAATTAACTTTTTCTATCTTTCTAATTATAACGAAAAAAAGACAGCATGGCACGTATGCCAGACTGTCTTTCAGTTTATCAATATGAATTATGATTTTTTGTTCAATTTTTGTTCATAAGCATCGATAATAGCTGCTACCGCACCGTCTCCGGTAACGTTCGTTGCAGTACCGAAACTGTCCTGAGCCACGTAAAGTGCAATCATAAATGCAACTGCCGCTTCATTGAACCCGAGGTTCGCCATCAGCACACCGCTCGCTGCCATAATCGCACCGCCCGGTACACCCGGTGCTGCAATCATTACTACTCCAAGAAGCAGAATTACACCGGTCATTTCCCAAAGACCAGGCATGTCATATTCAGGCAGGATAGTCATTACCGCGATTGAACAGCTGACAATTGTAATCGTACTTCCCGACAGGTGAATCGTTGCGCCTAACGGAATAACGAAGTCTGCGATACGTTCGCGGATGCCGTTTTTCTTCGCACGTGACAATGTTACCGGAATTGTTGCCGCACTCGACATTGTTCCAAGTGCTGTAAAGTATGCCGGAAGCATTGTTTTAAGCATTTTGAACGGATTTTGTTTTAACAGTGAACCTGCGATTGTGTACTGCAGCGTCAGCCATACCCAGTGCAGCAGTATTGCTACAAGCAGTACTACACCGAAGACAAGCAGTGTATCGAATACAGTACCTGTTGCCGCCATACCTGCGAATACACCTGCAATGTAGAACGGTAAAATACGGATGATTACTTTTTCAATAATGAATTCCGTAATGTCTTTCCCCTGATCAAAGAACTTAATCATTAAGTCCAGCTTAAGAATGTTCATCACGATACCGACTGCAAATGCCAGTACAAGCGCCGGTAAAATATCCATTACAGGCGGAATGTCAAACTCCAGATACGGTGCAATTTCAGCACCCTCAGCAGGAACTTCACTGTCCCCTGTAATACGCGGCATTACGAAACTTGCCACTGCAAACGCCAGAAGTCCGGCACCAAGCGTTGACAGGTAAGCCACACCTAAAGTTGCCCCGACAACTTTACCTGATCCCGTACCGATTTTTGAAATACCCGATGCAATGAAAAATAGAATGATGAATGGAATCGTGAAGAAGATAAATGCCCCTAAAACCGATTGCATCGTTACGAATACTCTGACAATGAACTCCATAACAGTGCCCATTGCGCCGCCGTCACCAACGAGGTAATAAATGCCCCCGACTGCGATACCGGCAATGATACCCGCAATTAATTTTGCTAATAATTTCACTCTGAAATCCCCCTTGATTTTTTTATCTCAACAAACATATCTTTTTACACTCCGGATTGCAACCGTTTCCTAAAAAACTTTTTCGTATGCTGCATACCAGTCATTCAGATTGTCATCGAGGTTCAGATGCCCCTTATATTCAAATCCGAGCTTAGAAAATAACTGCTGCATCGGTTTGTTTTCCTGCGATGTATCCGTATGTATACCAAGATAAGATTTGTCTTTCCCGATTTTAATAATGCCTTTTAAAATTTTTTGTGCAATTCCCTGACCCTGAAAAGCAGGATCAACAGCAAGTCTGTGCAGTGCAAGACAATCCATTCGTGCAAGCTCCCACGGAATATCATCATAGGCAAACGCGTGATTATTATCCGCAACGATGCATCCTTTAATTTCCCTCTTCTCTTCATAAACATAAAGAGTGCCGTTTTTAATATCTTTCTTAAAAGTTGCCTCCGTCGGATAATACTCATCCCACTGATAATTTCCTGCTGCGTGCATTCTTGGAATGACCTTTTTAATAATTTCCATTATATAAGGTACATCGTCGCTCTCTGCTAAACGTAAAGACATTTAATTTCCTCCATTATTCACTGATAATTTATTAAAATACCTTCAATAAAGCTGTGCATATAATTATACATTGTTGTATACTATGTTAAAAGACTAAAAATGTAAGGGGTTTTATGATGTTCAAGTTTGATAAAAACACTGTTCCATATCATATTTTAAATATGATATTTTACGTAGTTACACTAGCAGTTGTCGGACTTATTTATTATTTCGCATTTTTACCGCCGCTTCTCGAAGTTACAACGGATGAGTTCTTTGCAAACTTCGGTTTCGGTGAATTTATCGGAGCGCTGTTCTTCCTGATTTTAATTATCGTGCCGTTCCTCTTAGCTGCAGGTATTGTGTACCATGTAATTAAACTCGCCAAACCGGACAAAAACGTTCCGGCAGAAAATTAATTTCCATGGGGATGGAAGTTTTTAAAAAGCTCCGCAGTCATATGACTGCGGAGTTTTTTCTATTCTTCCGGCATCAGTGTTTTGTTTAAGGCAATCGTATAGTGACGCGGTTCCCTTGCACCGCTGATCGCAAATTTGTCGTCGAATATGTAATACGGCAGCGTACGTACTTTGTTGACTTTCGCCATATTAAAATCGCCGATAACATTTTCGAGGAATAAGCTCGGATCGTTAATCACTTCTTTCGCCGGTACTTCAGGCATCCCGTTTGCTTTCGCGATCTCAAGCAGTACATCCTTATCGCTGACGTTTTTGCCTTCTGTGAAATATGCCCGGTACAGTGACTCAAGCACGCCTTCTTCCAGTCCGAATTCATACGACAGCTTTAATAATCTGTGTGCATCTCTCGTGTTCGCAGGAATCACTTTATCCATATTGAACTCAATATCGGAAATTTTACCCTGTTCGACGATATGGCTGACCATTCTTTCAATCTCTTCCATCGGCTGTTCGTGCTTTGCAGCCAGTACTTCGTATATGTTTTTCTGAGGCTCCTTCGGCGCCTGGTTATCCAGCTCATAGCTTGCATATTCTATATTAATCTTCTCATCTGTTTTGTATTCGGCGAGCGCTTTTTCAAAGTTCTTCTTGCCGATATAGCAAAACGGACATGCGATATCTGTATAAATTTTAACGTCCATCAGACCACTCCTTATCTTATTTAAATTTTAACACATTCAGCGGAGAAAATAGCCAATCTGTCACTATCTTGTAGATTTTTCCGTATTAAACTGTGTGTGAATCTGATACAATAATGTCTGTAAAACTATCAGGATTTATCCTGCAAATAAATTTGATAGGTGGAAAATATAATGAAATATCGAGTTTTACTTTACTATTACTATGCGGATGTAGAAGATCCGGAAACATTTGCGGCAGATCATTTAAGATTTTGTAAGGACCTCGGCTTAAAAGGCCGTATTCTCGTTGCACATGAAGGTATCAACGGAACGGTGTCGGGTGATTACGAACAGACTGAACGCTATATGGAATATATGAAAGCACACCCGTTATTTAAAGACATCGTCTTTAAAATTGACGAAGCAGAAGAACATGCATTTAAAAAAATGTTCGTCCGTCCGCGCCCCGAGCTCGTTAACTTAAGTCTCGACGCTGACATTGACCCGCGCGAGCAGACAGGCGAATACTTATCACCTGCAGAGTTCTACGAACAGATGCAGCGCGACGATACAGTTGTACTGGATGTACGCAACATTTACGAATATGATGTCGGCCATTTCCGCGGTGCGATTAAACCTGAAGTGGAAACTTTCAGAGATACACCGCAATGGGTACGCGACAACAAACACTTATTTGAAGGTAAAAAGATCCTGACATACTGCACAGGCGGAATCCGCTGTGAAAAATTCTCAGGATGGCTGAAAAACGAAGGCTTTGATAATGTGGCACAGCTTCACGGCGGTGTTGCAACCTACTCTAAAGACCCTGTTGCCAAAGGTCAGCTGTGGGACGGTCAGATGTACGTCTTTGATGAAAGACTGACAGTGCCGATCAACCAGGTTGAGCACGTTGTAGTCGGAAAAGACCACTTTGACGGCGAACCGTGCGAACGCTACATCAACTGTGCCAACCCGGAATGCAACGCGCAGATTTTATCATCCGAAGAAAACCAGGCATACCACCTCGGCGGATGTTCAATAGAATGTGCCGAGCACTCACGTAACAGATATATCGTTGAGCAGAACATGACAGGCGAATTCGTTAAAGCACGTATCGAAGAATTAAAACAGACAGATTTTGCGAAGACAGAACCTGTACTGAGCCATAAAGGTTAATAACGTATTATATAGAAGAAGCCGGTCCAGAGGACCGGCTTCTTTGTGTTTAAAATGCTGATCGGTACCCTCCTTTCGTCAATTCATAGTAATTCACTAAGTTTTCAGCCGGAACTTATTGAATTATTAGAAATAAGTGATATGATTATTTTAATTCATAGTTACGAAGTAGGAGAATGCGGTGTTACATATCCGAAAAAACATAGATATAGGAAGGGGTATTTTATGGAGTTCAATATTTTAAATCAGAGTCCTGTGCTGGAAGGCCACTCTGTCGAAGAGTCACTCGGTCATACGGTGGAACTTGCGAAGCTCGCAGATTCACTTGGCTACAAACGCTATTTTGTTTCTGAGCACCACAATATGGAAAACCTGATCGGCACTGCACCCGAGGTGCTGGTCACACATTTGATTAATCATACGAAAAATATAAACATCGGTGCCGGCGGTGTGATGCTGTCGCATCATAACCCGTTCCACGTTGCCGAACAGTTCCAGCTGATCAGTCACCTTGCACCGGGCCGCGTTAATCTCGGTGTTGGCAAAGCACCCGGCGGGACGCCGCTGTCGACTGCTGCTCTCCAGCATGAACTCCGTCCCGATATCGATTCTTTCAACGACCGTTTTTTAAAACTGAAGTCGTATATCGACGGCACACACGAAAACAGCAGATCGCTTAAAATATCAGTGGATACTGATTCGTCGAAGCCGGAAGTTTTCCTCCTCGGCGGGAGTTTATCGTCTGCGGAGTTCGCAGCGGAGAACGGCGTAAACTTTATATTCGCCCATTTTATTAAGAACGACGAATCGCTGTTAAAAGAAGTTGCGGCAGCTTACAAAAGCTTAAATCCGGACGGCAGATTCATTACCGCTTTAACGGTACTCATTGCCGAAACAGAAGAAGATAAAAAAACTGCAGCCGAAAAAAACGCGCTGTACTCCCTGACATTCAAAGACGGTAAAACATTACGCGTCACGACGGAAAAACAGGTGAATGATTATATTAGAAACAGCAATGAAAAAATCGATGTTGAGAAAACAAAACTGGATATGATTCTCGGCACACGGGATGAAATTCTCACAAAACTCGATACACTTGCCGATGACAGTCCGATTGACGAGTTCATGTTCCACATTCCGTCACTTGATCCGGCACTCCGCAATCATACAGTGGAAACACTTGCACCGATTCACACCATACACAAAGAAAAGGCTGGGATATTATGAGTAAGAAAGTACAGTTCGGAGTCATGCTTCACGGTCCGGGCGGACATATGAACGCATGGCGTAGCGCTGACGTCGCTGCTGATGCAAGTGTTAATTTTGAGCATTATAAAAACATTACGCTGACAGCGGAAAATGCAGGATTTTCATTTGTTTTCGTTGCTGACGGCCTGTTTATCAACGATAAATCAATCCCTCACTTCCTGAGCCGTTTCGAGCCGCTGACACTGCTCGGAGCCCTTGCACCGATCACCTCTCATATCGGTCTCGTTGCCACTGTATCGACATCATACAGCGAACCGTTTACGATTGCCCGCCAGCTGGCTTCCGTTGACATGATGAGCGGCGGCCGTGCCGGATGGAACGTTGTAACGTCACCGCTTGAAGGCAGTGCAAAAAACTTCAGTAAAGATAAACACCCGGAACACAGTCTCCGTTACGATATCGCTGATGAACACCTTGCAGTCGTACAGGGACTCTGGGATTCATGGGAAGACGATGCGTTTATCCGCGATAAGGAAAGCGGACAGTATTTCGATAAAAGTAAAATGCATGAACTGAACTACGAAGGCGAGTTCTTTAAAATTGCCGGACCACTGAACATCGAACGTTCACCGCAGGGCCAGCCGATTATCTTCCAGGCGGGTGCCTCACCGAAAGGTTCTGCCTTTGCCGCGCGAAATGCCGATGCGGTATTCACACATGCCGGTTCACTCGAGAAAGCTAAGAAAACATATGCAGATCTTCGCAAACAGGCTGCCGACAACGGACGCAATCCGGATGAAATTAAAGTGTTCCCGACGCTGCAGCCGATTGTCGGTAAAGACCGCGAACAGGTGAAGGAACGTTATGAGTATATTAAAAACCTCGTCACAATCGAAGAGGCATTGGCCTACCTCGGCCGTTACTTCGATCACCATGACTTCAGCCAGTACGATGCAGATGCACCGTTCCCTGAACTCGGTGACATCGGAAAGAACAGTTTCCAGTCCACTACGGATGATATTAAAGCACGTGCGAAAGAACACAATCTGACACTCCGTGAAGTCGCGCTCGAAGAAACGACTCGCGAAAGTCCGTTTATGGGAACATACGAAGAAGTTGCGAACCAGATTATTGAATGGATTGATAATGATGCTGCTGACGGATTCGTGCTGACACCGCATATCCTCGGTGAATTCTTCCATGACTTCATCGACAAAGTCATTCCGATTTTAGTCGAAAAGGGATACTACGATACGTCATACGAAAGTAAAACATTACGCGATGAACTCGGTCTTCCTTTTAAGAAAAACAGATACAGTAAATAAGTGATTATATTAAACACCTGAGTCCCCCCGGCTCAGGTGTTCTTCTTCGTTTCAGCATCAATTCCCCGCTCTTCTCACAATGTAAACGCTTTAATTTTCTTTTTAATCGAAATTATCTGAATACTTGTTGACGTATCCCGTTCGGCTTGCTACACTTATCATTAAATTTTTATAATTCGTTACGCGGGAGGACTGCCATGCTTACATTTTTTACAGCCCTGTTTTTACTAATTGCAGGCTATATGGTATACGGAAAAATAGTTGAAAAGATTTTTGTTATAAATGATAAAGAACCCACACCGGCATACAAAACAAACGATGGTGTTGACTACATGCCGATGCATCCGATTAAAGGATGGCTGATTCAGCTCTTAAACATCGCAGGACTCGGTCCGGTATTCGGTGCTGTTGCCGGTGCAGTTTATGGACCGCCGGCGTTAATCTGGATCGTTGTCGGATGTATATTCGCAGGTGCCGTGCATGATTACTTTGCCGGCATGCTGAGCCTGAGACATAACGGTTCACAGTTCCCTGCGCTCGTTGAGAGATATTTAGGAAAAGGTGTTAAGGCGTTTATCTATATTGTCTCTCTTGCATTAATGATTCTTGTTGCAGCTGCATTCACTGCAGGTCCTGCTGAACTGATTTCATTAAAAACAGGCGGAGCAATTCCATTTTTTGCAGCTCTGGTTATTATCTTTGCATATTTCGTAATGGCTGCCGTCTTACCGATTAATAAAATTATCGGACGTATTTACCCTTTCTTCGGTGCGGTACTGATCATCATGGCAGTCTCTGTCATGATTGGACTGATTTTCTCAGACACACCAATTCCGAACCTGACTTTTGAAAACCAGCATCCTGCAGGACTTCCTGTGTGGCCGCTGATTATGGTTACAATTTCGTGCGGTGCAATCAGCGGATTCCACTCTACTCAGAGCCCAATCATTGCACGTACTGTTAAAAAAGAATCTGACGGGCGCAGAGTATTCTTCGGTGCGATGATTGCTGAAGGCGTAATTGCCCTGATCTGGGCAACTGCAGGTATGACGTTCTTCCATGGAACAAGCGGCCTGGCGGAGGCACTGGCTGCAGGCGGACCGGCAGGTGTTATCGATACAATCTCTATTGAAATGCTCGGTTCTGCAGGTGCAATTCTTGCTTTCCTTGGTGCAATAATTTTACCGATTACTACCGGGGATACAGCACTCCGTTCATCACGCATGATGCTGACTGAAGCTGTTGCAGGTATTAGAAAAAGCGGTAAAGCACCTAAAATGTTATGGATGACACTGTGTGTCGGTATTCCGGCATTCCTGCTATCTACGATTGACTACACATTCTTATGGAGATATCTCGGCTTTACGAACCAGATGGTCGCAGCGACGATGTTATGGGTTGCGGCAGTTTATCTTCTGAAAGAAGCTAAGTTCCATTACATTGCAGGTATTCCGGCACTGTTTATGACAGGTGTTGTCGGCACGTACTTCCTTTACGCGCCTGAGACGCTGAATCTCGATTACAACATCGCCATCATCGGCGGACTCGTTCCGGTTGCCGTGACAGGTTACCTGTACGTTAAAGCGATTCTGAAGCAGCGTACTGCGGCAGTTAAAGATCCCGCGTACGAACATTAATATTTAAAGGAAGACCGGCGTGAGCACAGCTCATGCCGGTTTTTCTATATGATGAATATGAATGAACAAAAAAATGCCCGGTCTTCTTAGACCGGGCATTCTGTATTGATATAGTTATTAGAATCTGTAGTAACCGTCAACGTGACCGTGTACGTATGATACTGCGCGCTGTCCAACACCTTCAGAAGGGTTAAGAGCATCTACCATTTGGCCGTTTCCGATGTATACTCCAACGTGTGAGTAGTTGTTAAAGAATACTAAGTCACCTGGCTGCGGGTTAGAAACCTGTGTACCTGCTGCTCTTTGACCGTAAGTATCTCTAGGAATTGATTTACCGTTGAACGCTGCCATGAACTGCTGAGTGAATGCTGAGCAGTCTACTGCTGTAGCAGAGTTTCCACCGTAAACGTAGTGCTTGCCAGCTGCTAATGAGTTAGCAATTGCCGCTGCGTTTCCGCCAGTTACTGCCGGTGCAGGTTCAGCTGCAGGAGCTGCCTGTGGCTGTTCAACTTCCTGAACTTCCTGAACTTCCTGTACTTCTTCAACTTCCTGAACTGCTGGAGCTGCTTCTACTGCTGGCGCTGCTTCCTGTACTTCTTCTACTGCTGGTGTTTCTTCAACAGCCGGTGCTGCAGTTTCCTGTGCAGGAGCTGCTTCTTCTACTGTTTCAACAGCTGGTGCTGCTTCTGCAGCAACTGCGATGTCTTTACCAGCGATGATAAGGTCTGATGAAAGGTTGTTCCACGCTTTAAGATCAGCAACTGTTACATCAAACTGGTTAGCAATAGCGAATAAAGTGTCGCCTGCTTCAATTGTGTATGTAGTAGCAGATTCTTCTGTTTCAACTTCTTCAGCAGGAGCTGCGCTTGGAGCTTCAGCGTCTACTTTAAGAACGTCGCCAGGGAAAATAAGGTCTGAAGTTAAGTTGTTTAGAGCCTTAATTTCTTCAACTGATTGTGATGCACCTTTAGAAATACTCCAAAGCGTGTCACCTGATTCTACTGTTACTTCTGATGCTGATATGTTAGCTGCAGCTACTGCTGATAAAGCTGTAAGTGATGCTGCAGAGATAATTGTTTTTTTCATGTTTAAATCCTCCATAGATTGGGAATAATTTTATTGAACTCTGTTCCCGAGTCATTCCACGAGTAATACTATAGCACATGACACAAGGGATTTGGCGTTTGTAACTGACTTGTAACCTAATAGCAAAATTAATGATATTATGCTTATAAAAAATAAGCGCCTTCACATATGTAAAATTTAAGTAAAACACCCGCAACCGCTGATACATCAGGGGGTCGGGTGTTTTATCGTATATATTGAATTCAAAGTTATCAAATTTTTGTAATATAACTGTAATGTAGTTAATACTGCGTTACACCGTCAGATGACTGTTGTGTATGATGACAGTGCATCTATTTCCTGCTGACTCAGCCGGTCGTCTGTAATGATTGCCGTAAACTCATCGAAGTCGCTGATTTTTGCAAACGAAGTATGATTCATCTTGCTCGAATCTACAACGAGATACGTGTTTTGTCCGCAGTCCATCATCAGACTTTTCACTTTTGCTTTTTCTATCGTCGGTGCGAAAATACCTTCACCGATCATCATCGCCTGCGTACCGACAAACGACACATTTACTTTAATATTTTTCAGTACATCAATCGTCTGCGCACCGTACATCGAACCGATATTCTGCTGCACAGTCCCTCCGAGAATGATCACTTCATGCCGGCTGTCAATCAGCTCCGCCGCCGCTTTAATATCATTTGTAATAATCCTAACTGTGAAATCCGTATTTTTAAGAAGTTTGCAGATTTCAAGCGTCGTCGTACCCGCATCAAGCAGAACCGTCTGATTCGGTTTGATAAACTGCATCGATTTTTTCGCGATCAGCCGCTTCTCTTCTATATTAACCAGCTGTTTTTTCACGAAAGGCACTTCATTCAGGAATGAATCCTTTAAAAGAATTGAATTGGACGTTCTTATAATCTGTTCATCATCCTCAAGTTCCTTCAAATCCCTGCGTACCGTCATTTCAGATACATTCAGTTCCTCAGCAAGCAGCTCAATCGTAACGCTGCTGTCGCCTGCGACGCGGTTTATAATATACTCCTGTCTTTTTCTCTTCATATATGTTCTCACCCTGGAATTCATTTTAATATTTGCTCTTTATATTGTACCCCAATTAATGTGATTAATTTACATTATGTTTATCATTGTGTGATTTTTTCACACTTAAGTTGTAAATATGGTGTGTGTGGTGGTTATATGGCTGTGTAGTTTCTATGAGCGGCGTTCATAGAACGCCGGGAGCGGTCGAAGCTCTATGAGCAGCCTTCATAGAACGCCAAAACCATCAGAAGCTCTATGAGCAACGTTCATAGAACGCCAAAACCATCAGAAGCTCTATGAGCAACGTTCATAGAACGCCAAAACCATCAGAAGCTCTATGAGCAACGTTCATAGAACGCCAAAACCATCAGAAGCTCTATGAACAGCCTTCATAGAACGCCAAAACCACCAGAAGCTCTATGAGCGGCGTTCATAGAACGCCAAAACCACCAGAAGCTCTATGAACAGCCTTCATAGAACGCCAAAACTATCAGAAGCTCTATGAGCAGCCTTCATAGAACGCCAAACTCACCGCCCATCCCCCACCCTCCCAAAATAAAAAATAAAACCCGGCTCCCCGGGTTTTACTTTTTATTTCTTAATGATGACGCCGCGCGCTTTCAGCCATGCTGCCAATTCTTTCATGCGCGCGGTATCGCCGTTTTTTTTAGCTTCATGGTATTCGCCGAGTTTATCGGTAATCTCATTTTGCTCTCCCTGCGGTTTACCGCGGAAATCACTGTCGTCCTCTAAGTATATCATTTCCACACGAAAGGTTATAAACAGCATTATTATCCCGAAGATAATCGCGAGTCCGATGCTCGATATACCTGCGATATTTTCGAGTGTATTATTTTCAATAACATTTTCGGATAAAAACCGCGCTATTTCCGGGGTAATAAATCCAACGGCCATTCCTATCAGTACTTTCGTCGGATCAAAGTGGTATTTTTTCTTCAGCGGTCGTTTATCGTCTTCTTCTGATTTTAAAAACATAGTTAACTCCTCATAAAATCACTTTGACTTAAATTATACTAAATCCCTCACCCGAAAAGGCAAAAAAGATGCCGATTTTCATTATAAATCTCTCCGTTATGATATGATTTTAACTACTATAATGAATACCCGCCTTTATTTACTGATGAGGAGTGCAGACAAATGAAGAAAAAGAAAATCCAGAAAACCAACGCAATGCGCGCCCTTGAAAATCATAAGATCAGCTACGACGTGCATGAATACGCATGGAACGAAGAGCATACAGACGCAAAAACAGCAGCTGAACGGGTAAACATGCCATTTGAGAAGATTTATAAAACGCTGGTGGCCGTCGGCAATAACACGGGAGTTATCGTTGCGTGCATCCCCGCTTCCAACGAACTCGACTTAAAAAAATTCGCCAAAGCAAGCGGCAACAAAAAAGTCGATATGCTTCAGATGAAGGACCTGGAAAAGACGACGGGCTACATCCGCGGCGGCTGTTCACCCGTCGGTATGAAAAAGCAGTTTCCGACCTATATCGCTGCGGAAGCTGAAACGATGGAGACAATTGTCGTATCTGCCGGTAAGCGCGGTATGCAGATGGAACTTCCTCCGGCGGATTTAATCAGTGTTACTGACGGAACCTTCGCCGATATTACAGAATAAAAAAGCTCTGACCATCAAAAGGCCAGAGCTCTTTATCTATATTAAGCTTTTACAACGGTAATTTCCCCGTCTTTAATATGCGCTTTAACATTTTCAAGTTCGTCTTCTTCTAAAATTAAGTCTGTCAGCTGGTCTTCAATCTTATCCTGAATGACTCTGCGCAGCGGTCTTGCACCGAAGCGTTTGTCGTAGCCCAGGCTGACGAGTTTTTTCTTAGCGTCATCTGTAATTGATATCTTAATTTCGTTTTCTTCCAGTGCGTCCTGTAATTCAGTCAGCATCAGATCGACGATTTCCATTAAGTTTTCTTCTGACAGCTCGTTGAAGTTAATAATAGCATCAAATCTGTTTAAGAATTCCGGTTTGAAATAATCGCTTAAGTTTTCAAGCGTGCTGACTGATTCATGCTGGTCTGCGTTAAAGCCGACGCTCGCGTTATTATCTCCTGTACCGGCGTTACTTGTCATAATGACAACTGTTTCTTTAAAGCTGACTGTTCTGCCGTGGGAATCCGTTAACTGACCGTCTTCCATAATTTGCAGGAACATGTTCTGCACGTCAGGGTGCGCTTTTTCAATTTCATCTAAAAGAATAATTGAATAAGGGTTGTGACGTACTTTCTCTGTCAGCTGTCCAGCCTCTTCGTGGCCAACATAACCCGGAGGCGACCCGATAATTTTAGAGATTGAATGTTTCTCCATGTACTCACTCATATCGAGTCTGATCATTGAATCTCTTGAACCGAATAACTCTTCAGCAAGTGCTTTCGTTAATTCAGTTTTACCGACACCAGTCGGACCGACGAACAGGAATGAACCAATTGGACGGTATTTAGATTTAAGACCGGCGCGGCTTCTTCTGACTGCCTTCGCGATCTTTTCGACTGCTTCCTGCTGGCCGATCACTTTACTGCTCAGGTTCGTACCGAGATCTCTCATCTGTGCCTGTTCTTCAGACTGGAGTTTCGTTACAGGAATACCTGTTTTCTCTTCGACAATCAGCTGAATATCAGCGATATCTACATCCATGACCTGTTTGTCGTCTGCTGCAGCCTCCAGCTGTTTTTCAAGCTGCAGTTCCTGATATTTCAGGCGTGCTGCCGTTTCGTAATCTTCCTGCTCTGCTGCTGCATCTTTTTCTTCAGCAATTTTTTCGAGCTTCTGTTTAATGGATTCAGTATCGTTCTCCGCATTCGCAAGATTTAATCGTGCACCGACTTCATCCATTAAGTCGATTGCTTTATCCGGTAAGAAACGGTCCTGAATATATCTGTGCGATAAATTCACAAACGCCTCAACCACTTCGTCGGAATAACTGACTTCGTGGAATTTTTCATAGCGGTCTTTAATACCTTTAAGGATTAAAACCGATTCCTCGAGCGTCGGCTCTTTAACGATAATCGGCTGCAGACGGCGTTCAAGGGCTGCGTCTTTCTCGATTTGACGATACTCTTTCAGTGTTGTTGCACCGATAATCTGCAGTTCACCGCGTGCTAATGCCGGTTTAAGAATGTTACCCGCATCCATTTGTGAGCTTTCAGCAGAACCTGCGCCGACAATCTGGTGAATCTCATCGATAAAGAGAATGACATCCTGACGCTCTTTCAGTTCTGCAATAAGCTGTTTCATACGCTCTTCAAACTGACCGCGCATTGAAGTGTTCGCAACGAGTGATGCGACGTCCAGAACGTAAATTTCTTTATCCATCAGTTTCGTTGGCACATTGCCTTCTACGATTTTCAGTGCCAGCCCTTCAGCAATTGCTGTTTTACCGACACCCGGCTCACCGATTAATACCGGATTATTCTTATTGCGTCTGTTTAATGTTTCAACGACGCGTTTTACTTCTTTGTCCCGTCCGATAACCGGATCGATATTACCTGCTCTTGCCTCGTCCGAGATGTTATTGCCGAGCTGGTCTAAAAGGCCGTCACGTTTATTTTCACGTTCTTTAGTTTGTGTACTTGTTCCCTTGTTTCCTTGTCCATTGAAATATTTATTGTTCATATTATTATTTTGGAAAGATGATCCTTTAAAGAAGTCATTTGAATTCATCATTTGACCCTGGATATCCTGGAAACAGCTGTCACATAAATGAACCTGCATTTTTTGATTGTTAAAATTCATTGCAAGGTTTACATTCGCTTCGTTTAATCCGCAATTTTGACATTTCATATGTGTTTCCTCCTATTGATATATTCGCGTTCACAGTCAATTTGACTTTGACTATATTTGACTATGAATACAGTATAAAGGCCTCAAAAGATATTTTCAAATATGATGCTTACAAACAACTTTCTTTTTGACTATCTTTGACCTTATATATTTATTATACATTGACCTTCTTTGACTTTCAAGTATTTTATTTGTTTTTTTAATATAAAAACCGGCTTTCCAAAAAGGGAAATACGGTCGTAATCATTACTTGGTATTTGTGAATCCGCCGTCGATACGGATGACTTCACCATTAATATATTCTGCTTTCGATGTTAACAGGAAGCTGACAAGCTCTGCCACTTCTTCCGGTGTACCGAGACGTTTTTGCGGGATGCCCGCTTCTGCGTTCTCTTTCATTTCCGGGTTATTTGCGTAAAACGCTGCAACCATCGGTGTCTCTGTCGGACCTGGAGCGATAGAGTTTACACGCAGTCCGTCTTTTGCGTATTCAGCTACAAGGCTTTTCGTCATGCCGACGATGCCGTGTTTCGTTGCTGAGTAGGTGACAACAGAATCCTGACCTGTTACCCCCGCACTTGAAGCAGTGTTCACAATCGAACCGCCGCCCTGTTCCAGCATTACTTCTGCAACGTAGCGGATACCGTATAATGCACCCAGCATGTTGATGCCGACAATTTTATCGATTTCTTCTATATCTGTTTCAAGGAAGTATTTGCCGCTTCCTGAAATACCTGCGTTATTAAAGAAGTAGTCGATTGTACCGAACTTCTCAACCGTCTGATCAACGTAATTTTTTACATCTTCAGCTTTAGATACATCCGCTTTAATGAAAATCGCATCTGCACCCGCTTCTTTTGCCTGTTTAACCGTTTCATTTCCTCCTTCTGCGTTAACATCGACGACTGCGATATTAATGCCCTGTTCAGCAAGACTCAATGCTGCCGCCTGGCCGAGACCGCTCCCGGCACCTGTAATAATAGCTGTTTTTGTCATTAAATTACCTCCTGTAATTTCTTTTCATTACCAATTGTAAACCTTTTAAATTTAAATTAAATTATTTCGCTCGCAGGAAAATTCATTATTTTTATTTACAAAATCTTTTTCACATAGTATAGTTGATTACACAACTAATCAACCGAACACCAACAGAGGAGGCGGGAATTTGTGAAAGCCGTATTAGATGACTCCAGACCAATATTTCAGCAAATATACGAAATGATAGAAGACGACATAATTGAAGGTGAACTTGCAGAAGGTGATCAGATTCCTTCTACAACAGAAATTTCGAAGTTTTATCAGGTAAACCGTGCAACTGCACAAAAAGGACTCGGGGTGCTGGTCGATGAAGGTTATGCATATAAACAGCGCGGTGTCGGTATCTTCGTCGCAGAAGGCGCGACGAAGAAATTGATAGAACAGCGTAAAAAAGAATTCCGTCTGCAATTTGTTAAACCGCTGCTTGAAGAATCAAAGCGGCTTCGCATGACGAAAGAAGAAGTAATCAAATTTATAGAGGAGGCCAATAATGATTAAAGTAAATAATTTATCTTTTGCCTATGACAAAAAGAATATCTTAAAAGATGTTAATTTAACAGAAACTGAACCGGTGATTATCGGATTGTGGGGACGTAATGGTTCCGGGAAAACAACTCTAATGAAAATTTTATCCGGTATGGAACAACCGAACGACGGCACTGTCGAAGTAGACGGTATTGTGCCATATAACAATAGTGATGCAATGAATCACGTTGCATTTATGCAGGAGGATCATCCCTATTCCGATATGTGGGATATAAACGATGCTCTGAAGTTCGGACGTGACTTTAATGAAAATTGGGATCAGGAGCTGGCTGATAAACTGATAGATATTTTTCAGCTGCCAAGGAAGAAAAAAATACGTACCTTCTCAAAAGGTATGAAGACGATGATTACGATTGCTATCGGTCTTGCGAGTAAAGCACCGCTGACAATTTTTGATGAACCATCAAATGGTCTCGATGCACATATGAGAAAGCAGTTTTATGATGTGCTGCTCGATTCCTACGATGAACACCCGCGTATGATTTTACTGTCGTCCCATCACATTGAAGAAGTAGAACCATTATGTGAAAAGATTGCAATTATCGATAACAATACACTGGTGCACTATGAAGAAACTGATGTTTTGAAAAATAACGGAGTTCATATTAGCGGGACAGCAGAAGCAGTACGCGCCGTAGTTGGCAATAAGCGGGTGCTTGAGGAACGCAAACTCGGTAAACAGCTGAATATCATGCTGGATACGCCGCTGACAGATGACTTAAAACGCGAGGCTGAACAAGCAGGCGTCATGATAGAAAAAGCACCATTCCAGGATTACCTTGTTAATTTAACTACAAAGGAGGCTGAATTAAATGAACACGCTTAAAGGACCTTTTAGTGTTGTCTTTAAAGAAATGAAACTGACATTTTATATTAATACCGGAATTACAATCGCGCTATTCGCACTTTATATTTTTCTCAGCACTCAGCTTGATGGAAATGAAATGCTCGGATTAATATTCGGACCGTTCTACATTGTGTTTCTGACATATGCGTTTATATTTTTTAAGAGCTATAAATTAATACTGTCATTCGGCGGAACACGCAAGCAATTTATGCTGTCATCGTTTATCGCGGCTTTTCTGTACATTACCGCAGGAACTATTGTTTTAACCGCTTTGCATTATATCGGTGAAGTAACATTTCAAGATGGGTATGTATTTCACATGGCAGACATACTCAATGATGCAAATCCTGCAATGTATTTCTGGGTAGATTTTCTGTGGCTGTTTATCCTATTCGGAATAGGAATGTTCGCTCAAGTTATTAACTTCAATCTCGGTGCACTACGCACACTGATTTTAGCGGCAATAATTATACTCGGCTCAGTATCAGCATACTTCTTTATAAATTTAACACCGCTGTTTGAATTTATTATCAATGAATATCTGCTGTTTCTTCATCTGCTTGCGCTCGGTTCATTAGTACTGCTGGCAGCATCTTATTTCATGATGAGAAATGCACCACTTGAACGCGGCGACAGAAAAATATTTAAAGCCAATACTGTAAACTAATAACGAAGAACACTTAATGCTTAATGCAATAAGTGTTCTTTTTAATTTCCGATATTGTTTCATCTATAACCGTTTCGATTAGCTTTACCTTCTCGTAATAATCATCAACGCTCTCTTCGAGACTGTTTTGATTAACAGGTACTGCCGCGGTTAAGAGTGAAGTTCTCTTCTGTGTCGCGTCCGGAATGACCTGCTGCAGTTTTCTGTTTAAGACTGCAGCGAAGTTATTCTTGTTCTCGATAAATTTATCGTATCCTGGAAGGTCTTTAATCTGATTATGCGGTTTGTATGGATTCGTTTCGTAACGAATGCCGATATCTTTGACAGTATTCCCATTCTTGGAAAGCAAGTTGATGTATGTATCCACATGAATATAAAGTGTATTGTCGAGCCCGGTTTCTTCAAATGACTCGTCGGACTTCCAGTTCGGCTTTGAAATTAAAAAGATAAAGTTATTGCGCCCTGCACCGCCGGCTTCTCCCCAGCTGATATTAAGTTCTGTCTCATCTTTAAATTTCTCCATTAAAATATTCTGCCAGCATATCTTCTGCTGCACTGTATCCATGGGAATTCCTTCCGTCAGAGCTTTCACAGGATCACTGACAGGTATGTAGAATTCATTGAGCTTCTCTTTAAAATCTTCAAGCAGCCGATTCAAGGCAGCGTTATTCACACTTGAGCCTTCATTTAGAAACGAACTGTAATGGACACTCTTAAATTTCGAACTGCCGGGCAGCACCGTCGTATCAAGTGTTAAAAAGATAAAATGAAACTCAGCCGCTTCAAGATTCAGTTTTCCTAAAATTCTTTGCTGGGCCAGTTCCGATTCATAGCGGAGTGTCTGCTGAATCCCTTCACCTGTGCCCAATTTATTTTCAATGATGATAATCTTCGGCACCTGTTTTTCTGTTTCATATATAACCATGTCAGGTGTACCTATTGGTTTGCCAAGTCCCACTCGGTTAATCACTTTGTAGTTATAATTGTTATCCATATTTTTGGTGAATAGTATTCACCAAAGAATAAAATTTTAATTATAACCTTGGGCAGATTGTCACTGATCCTAACACCTGTCACATTATCACTCCATAAATGAGACAGATCAGCTTAAATTACAACATCTGTCACATTATCACTCCATAAATGAGACAGATCAGCTTAAATTACAGCATCTGTCACATTATCACTCCATAAATGAGACAGATCAGCTTAAATTACAGCATCTGTCACATTATCACTCCATAAATGAGACAGGTCAGTTCAAATTACAGCATCTGTCTCATTATCACTCCATAAATGAGACAGATCAGCTTAAATTACAACATCTGTCACATTATCACTCCATAAATGAGACAGATCAGAAAAATTCGCTCGATTTAGCTTGTCAGCTACTCTGAAACACAAAAAATCAGGGTCCTCCACCGAGGGGCATGCTCAAGCTTCACTATATTCACTTATTATTATCACCCAGCATATCAAGCGGGCTGAGTTTTGCTTCAATCTCGGCTCTGTCTGCTTCCATAAACGGAGGCAGGTCTAATTTTTCTCCTGCTTCGATGCCAGGTGTCGTATCAACCAGCCCCGGACCATTCGTAGCAATTTCAAACATGATGCCGTTGGATTCCCGGAAGTATAAACTTTTAAAGAAGTGTCTGTCGACTACGCCTGTTGAACGGAATCCTCTTTCCGTCACCTTCTCGTCCCAGTACTGAAGTGTTTCTTCATTCTCTACATTAATCGCAAGGTGATGCACGCTCCCGCGTCCCGGCCGTTCGCGGTCGCCGTCTTTAAATTTAACTAGGATTTCGCTGTGCCCGTCACTCCCCGAAGGTCGGTACAATCGCTTATTCTCATCGCCCGACACTTTCACGTAATCGAACAGTGTCGTCAGCGTTCTTTCCATCTTCTCAATTCTGCGGACGGTCATCTCCACAGTCCCCATGCTCATAATCTGATATTCTTCCGGCACATCTGAGCCGTCCCAGCTTTCGAATCTGCTGACCGCTTCATCATCCACCACCTGCAGTGCAAGTCTCAGTCCGTCGCCATCTTCAAAAAGCAGCGATTTTCTGCCGCCGTAGTTTGTTACATCACTGTACTCCACGCTGTACTCATCAAACCGCTTCTGCCAATAGGATAAACTGCTCTCACCTCTGACGAACAATCCTATCCGTGTAATAGCATTCGTTCCGCGTCTGGTGTTCGCCGCCATCGGCATCTCAAAAAACGACAGTTCTGTTCCCGGGCGCCCTTTATTATCACCATAAAATAAATGATACATTGACGGATCATCCTGGTTTACCGTCACTTTAACTCTGCGCATGCCGAGCAGTTTATTATAAAATGTATTATTTTCCTGCGCATTTTTCGTCAGCATTGAAATATGGTGGTGTCCTAAAATTGTTGCCATTATATTGACCTCCGTATATTTTCACTGTAATTACATCTTAAAATAAATTAATCAGCACAACACCTGTCAGCATTATAACGAGTCCAATCAGCTGCACCGGTACAATTGTTTGTTTTGCCGAACGAAACATGCCGAACTGCTGTACAAGAATACTGCCGGTAATCTGGCCGAATAATACAAGTACAATCGTCGGGCCTGTACCGATTTCTCCGACAAGGAAGATATTAATCAATACGTAAAACCCGCCGAATATTCCTCCAAGCCAAACCCAGAACGGTGCCTTTTGTGTAATCGGAGATTTCACCGGCACAAATGTTTTATCTCTTAAAGCAACAATTATAACCAGCGCTGCCGCACCGACAAAGAATGAAATAAATGCTGCAGTAAATGGCGAGTTCACCGCACTGCCTAGTTCTCCATTAATCGCTGCCTGGATTGATAACAGTGCACCGCCGGTAAAGCCTGCTGCTCGCCACGGCCACTTATTAATATTTTCATTCGCCTGTTCGAGTTTATAACGGCGCATCTTCATAATGTCCTGCAGCACAACCGCCAGAAAGACTCCCGCAAAAATCAATACGACCCCAAAAAAGCGTGTAATCCCAAACGGTTGAATCATCGAGTTAAACCAGCCGAAGTTATCGATAATCATACCTGTGATAATCATGCCGATAATCGGCATAATTGCAGTTTCGACACTGCCTATTTTTGGAAATATAAATATGTTCGTCGTCAGCGCAATAACACCGCATACTCCGCCAAGCCATATCCAGGCCGGCTGTTCAGTAAACACTGACAGCTCCGGTGTCAGCGGCAGGCCGTTTATCAGCACGATAATACTTAAAAATACGGTGCCGATGACAAATGAAATCATCGATGCGGTAAACGGAGATTTCACATAACTCCGGAGTCCTGAGTTAATCGCAGACTGCATTGACATCCCCGTTCCAATCGCAGCTCCGAGCAGTGCTGTAAACATCGCACTCACTTCCTCTTTATATTTGCATATAATCGTATCATTTATTAACGCAAAAATCCCTTTTGATTAATTAATCAAAAGGGATTTTTGTTATTCTGTCGGCTGCATCTGCGCTTCAAATTCATCAAGCAGTGCCCGGACTTCATCTGTAGAGTTCGTGCTCATCAGCTGGTGTCTCAGTTCACCTGCGCCTCTGATGCCGCGAACGTAAATTTTAAAGAATCTGCGCAGCGGTTTGAACAGACGCGATTCTTCTTTTGAATATTTGTCGAACAAATCAAGGTGCAGTCTCAAGAGACCCAGCAGCTCTTCACTTGTATGTTCTCTCGGTTCTTTTTCAAATGCAAACGGGTTGTGGAAAATACCGCGGCCGATCATCACGCCGTCGACGCCGTACTTCTCAACAAGCTCCAGTCCTGTTTTTCTGTCCGGAATATCGCCGTTTATCGTTAATAATGTATCCGGTGCAATCTCATCGCGAAGCTGTTTAATTTCTCCGATTAATTCCCAGTGCGCGTCCACTTTACTCATTTCACGACGCGTACGAAGGTGAATTGACAGGTTCGCAATATTCTGTTCCAGTACGTGTGTCAGCCAGTCTCTCCACTCATCAACTTCAGTATAGCCGAGACGCGTTTTCACACTCACCGGCAGGCCGCCCGCTTTAGCCGCCTGAATAATTTCAGCTGCAGTTTCCGGACGCTGAATCAGTCCTGCACCTTTACCTTTTGCTGCAACGTTCGGTACCGGGCATCCCATGTTCAGGTCTATGCCTTTAAAGCCCATTTCGGCCACGCCGATACTCATCTCACGGAAATGCTCCGGTTTGTCTCCCCAAATATGGGCAACAATCGGCTGCTCATCTTCCGTAAACGTTAAACGCCCGCGTACACTGTGCACCCCTTCAGGGTGGCAGAAGCTTTCTGTATTCGTAAACTCAGTGAAGAACACGTCGGGTCTGCCCGCTTCACTGACAACATGACGGAATACGACGTCTGTTACGTCTTCCATCGGCGCCAAAACAAAAAATGGACGCGGTAATTCACGCCAAAAGTTTTCTTTCATATATATTTAAACCTTCTTATCTATTAGTATCTCGAATTTTAATCCATGACGATATTACCACAAAAAGACAATTTACACAAAACTATAATGACGATTAAAAAGCCTGCAGATTTTATTCTTCTGCAGGTGTGGACAGCGCTTCACGCTTTTGATTAATAGCTTTAATCCAGTCTTCCCTCTTGAAAACACTGAATTTAAACACATCGTTGTTCTGCATAATAATCTTAATTACATCCGGAATAACGCCCATGCTCTTCTTCGTTTTTATTTCTTTAATGTCCTTTAAATCAATAATCGTTTCAACCGATTCTATATACGGTCCGACTGCGCCTTCATGAAACAGCGCAGTTTCCGTTAAATATAACGGACCTTCGACACCTCTCATCGGACGTCTCATGTGTGCATGTCCTGCGCGGACGATATCTCCTTGATTCAATCTCATAATGCGTCACCTCAACCAACTGTATGTATTATACTCCGCCTAATGCTATCACAATTGTGAATATCAGCAATCCGGCAAGGACTAGAATCAGAAACCCCATAAACCATTTATTCATAAATCTCCGCTCCTTTAAAAGTCACCATATATATATTATACACGTAAAAAAATCACTTCATTTCGAAAATGAAGTGATTTCATAAATTATTCATTATTTGTCTTCTTTTTTAACCGGTGCAGAGACCAGATCTTCAATCGGTTTTGCACGGTAAACGAAGAACGACATCACTGCCGCGATTAATGTGATGATGAAGATTACAAAATAAACAAACTCGACACCAGTTACCATCGCTGCAGTCACAGCTTCCTGTGCCTCCGGATCCGGAGTACCTTCAAGGTAAACTGCCTGTTTCGAGTTCAGCATGCCGATAAACACCGACACACCGATTGCACCCGCCAGTGGCTGAAGTGTCGACATCACTGCCGTTCCATGAGGGTATAAATGTTTCGGCAGCTGGTTTAAACCGTTTGTTTCCGCCGGCATCATGGTCGCTGATACGCTCAGCATAATCAGCATAAAGCCGATAATAATTACCCACTGAGGCGTCTCCGCGTTCAGCGTGCTGAACATAAACATCGTCGCAGCGAGAACAATCGTTGCCGGAATCATCATAATTTTAGGACCGACTTTATCGAATAGAGCACCCATAAACGGACTCATTGCACCGTTTAACAGACTTCCCGGAAGCAGCAGAAGACCTGCTGCAGCTGCAGTCAGCCCCATCGGTCCCTGCATAAACACCGGCAGAATCAGCTCGGATGCAAACATCACCATTATAATGATGACAAACAGCACAACCGCGTGAGAGAACATCGGAAATTTGAACACGCGTAGGTCCATCAGCGGCTCATCCAGCTTCAGCTGGCGGAGTGTAAACATTACGAGTGCGATTACACCGATAATAATCGGAATAAATACGGACGGCGTCATAAAGCCGTTCGCACTTTCACCCGCGTGGCTGAACCCGTAAATTGTCGCTCCCAGACCAATCGTTGAGAAGACGATTGAAAGCCAGTCGATTTTCGGCTTAGTCTGCTCCGTAATATTTACGAGATATTTTAAAGCAAATAAAATAGAAAAAATCGTAAAAGGCATGACGAAGATAAATAAAAATCTCCAGCCGAAGTATTCGACGATAATACCTGACAATGTCGGGCCGATTGCCGGTGCGAACATGATAACCAGACCGACGATTCCCATAATTTTTCCGCGTTTATGCGGAGGATAGATCAGCAGGAACACGTTAAAGATAATCGGCATAATCAATCCTGTACCGACAGCCTGAATCATGCGGCCGAGCAGCAGCACGGAAAACGTCGGTGCCATTGCGGCTATGACGGTCCCGATAAAGAATGTGGCCATCGTGCCGACGAACAGCTGTCTCGTCGTAAACCATCCCATTAACAGCGGTGACACCGGAATAACTATTGCCATGACGAGCATAAAGCCTGTCGCAACCCACTGTACTGTCGATAATGTAACATCGAACTCAGCCATCAGAGTCGTCAGCGCGATATTCAGCAGTGTCTCATTTAATATAGCGAAGAATGCTCCGATGATTAACGCAACCATAATCGGCATTGTTTTAGCATTCGGATCCTCCGATAAAAATTCGTACTTTATATTTTTAGTTTCAGTCATTATGCACCTCTTAAATTTTCTTCATACCGGAACGTGAGGTTCCCGGTACACATCATAATGATGACTTAGTATAATATAAGGTATATGGTAACCATATAGTCAAGAGGTGAAGCTTATGAAATCCGAAATATATTTTACGACAGGCGATTTTGCGAAACTGTGCGATGTAACAAAGCAGACGTTATTCCATTACGACCAGATCGGGCTGCTCCAGCCGGCCCATAAAGACGAGAAGGGATACCGCTATTACTCCTACACTCAGTACGACGCGATGTACGTCATTGAGTCGCTGAAAGAAATGGAAATGCCGCTGAAAGAAATTAAGGGCTTTATCAGTGAAACAACACCGGCAACGATGATTGAACTGTTTAAAGAAAAATCCCGTCAGATATCCGAAAAAATAGACACACTCCGGAGCATCCAGAATACGATTGAAAAGAAAATTGCCATTACAGAGCAGGCGATAAAAACCGACTTCGGTGAAATCGTGCTGACTGAAGCCGACGCCGAATACTTATATTTGAGTGCGCCGCTCCTAAGCAGAAATGACAGTGAAAACCGTGCCGCTATATCCGACTTTTATAAAGTATGTATGAAAGAGCTGCATGAAAAGTATTCAATCGGCGCAATGATTAAAATAGATAACATTGAGCAGGATGACTACGATAGTTTTGATCACCTGTTTGCGAAAACAGATTATACCGATTCACTGCCGCTCATGAAAAACGATAAAACACTGCAGGTCACCGGCTATCATACCGGTCAGTACGAAGATGCCTCCATAACTTACGATGCAATATTCGACTTTATAAAAGACCACCGGCTTAAACCGCTCGATTACTTATACGCCGAACCGATACTCGACCGTATTTCAGTCAGCGACAGCGATGAATACGTGACGAAAATTACGGTCCCTGTTGTGGAGTAAAGACGCTTGTTGCGGAGGAAACGTACTTACCCGGGAATGAGAAGCGCTCATTGCGGAGGAAACGCATTTAACCGGGAATGAGAAGCGCTCATTGCGGAGGAAACGTACTTACCCGGGAATGAGGAGCGCTCATTGCGGAGGAAACGTACTTACCCGGGAATGAGGAGCGCTCATTGCGGAGGAAACGCATTTAACCGGGAATGAGGAGCGCTCATTGCGGAGGAAACGTACTTACCCGGGAATAAGGAGCGCTCATTGCGGAGGAAACGTACTTACCCGGGAATGAGGAGCGCTCATTGCGGAGGAAACATACTTACCCGGGAATGAAGAGCGTTCATTGCGGATGAATCGCGCTTAACCAGGGTATATAAAAGGTAAATAATAACAAGGAGTGTTTCGATGATCACTTTTATAAAATTAATAATAATCGGTTTCCTTTCCGGATTGATTCTCGCGGCATCCGGCAAGGTTATCCGTCTCATCACAGGCAACAAAGCGGAAATCCTCTTATACAACATGGAGTATATGCCGGTGTTTAAACGCTGGAGCGATAAATGGATTACCGGTATTATTTTTCATTACATGACATGCATCGTGAGCACCGTTGTATTGTTCTGCATGCTCATTCCTTTTGGATGGGAAATGCACATCTGGCCATACATTCTCGTTTACACTGCCGGGAGTGCCGCACTTTATTTCCTCAGTCTCCTTACTGATAAACCGCCCGCATTCAACAGTTTTTCGTCCTGGTTTTACTGGACGTTCAGCCATGCCGTTTTCGGTTTTGCTGTTGCTGTCTTAATCAGATTTTGGGTATAAAAAAAGACTGACGGCGGTAACGCTACGTCAGTCTTTCATTATTTTAAAGATGCACTTTCACATCTGCACTTTCTTTTAGATCAGCTACTAATGCCTGTGCTGCTTCGCCTTCTTTTTGCGCTGTAACCTGCTCTTTAAGCTGCGGTTCCATTTCTTCAAATGACGGCGGCTCTTCTTCTGTTTCCATCTGTTTCATCTGTTCAATCTGAGCATCGTATACTTCCTGCAGTTCTTCTTTCGAAGGCTCGATATCTCCCGCTTCTTCAGCGATCAGTTTATCAATTTTAACCTGCATTTCAACCTGAGACATCACTTCTTCTTTAGGCATATCCTGCTCTTCAAATGCTGCGAACAGATCATCCTGTGATTCCATCTGGTTCTGCTCGACTAAATCATCAAGCACGGCGTTCGTATCTTCTTCCGTTACTTTGAGTTTACGGTTGTCCGCTTCCTGATTTAACAGTTCCTGGGATACCAGTCCATCAGCCACCTGTTTTTTCAGATCGTCCTGATTCAGTTCCTCACCTGACATCTGGGACATCATCGCCATTTGCTGGAACTGCATATTGTATGCTTCCTCAAATGCCGGCTTTTCAATTTCTGTGCCGTTAACTTCCGCTACTACATCAGGAACCCCTTCAAGGTCGGGTTCCGGTGCTTCAGGCTGTTCGCCCGCTGCACTTTTCTCACCGGCAGCCTCTTCGCCTTCTGCTGCAGCTCCTGTGTCAGGATGTGACTGTTCTTCTGCCTGACCTGTATCCCCGGCAGCTTCTTCATCGCCATTACATGCGCCGAGAAACAGTAATGAACCTATTATTGTTACGCTTGATAACCATTTTTTCATTTTGTAATTCTCCTTTGTTTACTTACTTGTCCGTCATTCTAACGTATATTACGGCAGGAGGCATTTAAAAAGCGGCTCAAAGGAAAATTATTTTCACAGTTTATGACTATTCAATGACAATCTATTTCTGATAAACTCCAGTAAACCTTTATGCACCGGCACTTCTAACGATAGCTCACAAAAAAATACAGCAGACACCAAACGGTATCTGCTGCATCATATATTATTTCTCTTCTTTGTTCCAGCGGAACACAGGTTTACGTGACGCTCTTGTTTCGTCTAAACGTTTAACCGGTGTTTTGTGTGGAGCTTCGTGGATGATATCCGGATTGTTTTCCGCTTCATCTGCGATTTGAAGCATTGTGTTGATGAAGTGATCAAGAGTTTCTTTAGACTCTGTCTCAGTCGGCTCAATCATCAGTGCTTCTTCTACGATTAACGGGAAGTAAACAGTTGGCGGGTGGATGTCGAAGTCCATCAGACGCTTGGCGATATCCGATGTTCTGATTCCAAGTTCCTTCTGTTTGTTACCCGAGATAACGAATTCGTGTTTACAGTGCTGTGTGAATGGAAGTTCGTATTTCTCCTGCAGGCTTCTCATAATGTAGTTAGCGTTAAGTACTGCGTATTCACTTGCTTTCTTAAGTCCTTCTGCACCAAGTGTACGGATGTACGTGTATGCACGGACGTTGATTCCAAAGTTACCGTAGAAGTTCTTAACCATACCGATTGATTTCGGACGGTTGTAGTCAAGGTCGTATACGCCGTTTTCTTCTGTTACTACCGGTTTTGGAAGGTATGGAGCAAGCTCATCAGTTACACCGATTGGGCCTGAACCAGGTCCGCCGCCGCCGTGTGGGCCTGTGAATGTTTTGTGTAAGTTAAGGTGTACTGCGTCAAAGCCCATGTCGCCAGGACGTGCGTAACCCATAATAGCGTTAAGGTTTGCACCGTCATAGTACATTTTACCGCCCGCTTCGTGGATAATATCTGCCATTTCAAGGATTTGAGTTTCAAATAAACCTAATGTGTTAGGGTTTGTCAGCATAAGTGCTGCAGTGTTTTCGTTAACAACTTTCTTAAGGTCTTCAACGTCAACTAAACCTTTATCATTCGATTTAACCTCAACGATTTTGAATCCTGCGATTGCAGCAGATGCCGGGTTAGTACCGTGCGCCGAGTCAGGAACGATAACTTCGTTACGGTGAGACTCTCCGTTAGCTTCGTGGAAAGCTTTGAACACCATAAGTGCAGTCCATTCACCTTGTGAACCTGCAGCGGGCTGTAACGTGATTTCATCCATTCCTGTAATTTCTTCAAGGTGAACCTGAAGATCGTACATTAACTCTAATGCACCCTGGATTGTTTTAGTATCCTGGTACGGGTGAATGTGGCTGAAGCCCGGTAATCTTACAACATCTTCGTTAATTACAGGGTTGTATTTCATCGTACAAGATCCTAAAGGATAGAATCCAGTGTGGATACCAAAGTTGCGGTTCGATAATCCAGTGTAGTGACGCATTAATTCCAGTTCATCAACTTCCGGAAGGTTTGCATCTACCTTACGAACGTAAGCATCACCAATTTCTTCTTCTAAATTAACTTCTGGCACATCAAGTGCAGGAAGGTTGTAACCTACTCTGCCTTCTTTACTGCGTTCAAAAATTAATGGAAAGTTTTCATTAGCCATTGTTGATATCCCCCAATTCTTTAACAAATGCATCGATTTCTTCTTTCGAACGGATTTCTGTCGTTGCGATCAGCATGTGGTTTTCGAACTCAGGGTAAACGATACCAAGGTCAAATCCGCCGACAATCCCTTTTTCAAATAACTTCTCGTTAACTTCTTTAACAGGTTTAGAAAGTTTAACTACGAATTCGTTGAAGAATGATCCGCTGAATGCCGGCTCTAAACCAGCTTCTGCAAGCTGCTGCTGAGTGTATCTGGCTTTTTGCATATTCAGTTTAGACATATCTTTAACACCGTTCTTACCAAGTGCACTCATTGCAGCTGAACTTGCTACTGCGTTTAATGCCTGGTTTGAAGTGATGTTTGAAGTCGCTTTTTCACGTCTGATGTGCTGCTCTCTCGTCTGAAGTGCAAGCACGAATCCGCGCTGGCCGTCCTGGTCAACAGTTTCACCAACGAAACGTCCCGGTACTTTACGCATTAACTTTTCAGTTGTAGCGAAGTAACCACAGTGCGGTCCGCCAAGCTGTGCAGGGATACCGAATACCTGTGTATCACCGACAACGATGTCTGCGCCGAATTCTGACGGAGGTGTTAAGTATCCTAATGATAACGGGTTGCTCGAAACAACCATCATAGTCTTAGGCTGTGCTTTGATTAATTTATTAATTTCTTCAAGCGGCTCGATCTGACCCAGGAAGTTAGGGTACTGAACGATTACTGAAGCTGTGTTTTCGTCGATTTCTTTCTCAAGCTGCTCCAGGTCTGTCTTCCCGTCAGTTAAACCGATTTCAACAATCTCAAGGCCTTTACCTTTAGATGCAGTTTTAACTAATTCACGGTACTCAGGGTGAAGCGCTTCAGATACTATGATTTTCTTCTTCTTTGTTTGAACATTGCTTAAGTACATTGCTTCTACAACAGCAGTTCCGCCGTCATATAATGAAGAGTTTACGATAGGCATACCAGTAATTTCAGAAACCATCGTCTGGAACTCAAACATAGCCTGCAGTTCACCTTGTGTCATTTCAGGC
Organism: Jeotgalicoccus saudimassiliensis; assembly: GCF_000756715.1. Taxonomy (NCBI): domain Bacteria; kingdom Bacillati; phylum Bacillota; class Bacilli; order Caryophanales; family Staphylococcaceae; genus Jeotgalicoccus; species Jeotgalicoccus saudimassiliensis. Next base: position 10,962 of record NZ_CCSE01000001.1, on the reverse strand, counting down.
TGGTAAGGCGTGTAAGAAGTGTAAAATTCTTGTCTTGAAATAACATGGTCAACTACTGAAGGGATAAAGTGATCGTATACCCCGGCACCTAAAAATGAAGAGTATTCCTGCAAGTTGGCATTTTTAGCAGCCATTGCAACCATTTCTTTTTTAAGTTCGTACTCACTAGTTGGTTCTTTCAGATTTAATTTTCTGTCCAGTCTTACTTTTTCAGGAATATCTTGAAAAAGCTCGTCTGTGGATTTTGCACCGATCTTTTCTAACATCTGTGTTTTATCAGCTTCGGTAGCTGGTAAATAACGAAAATCCATTACAATTTCCTCCCTGTTCTTCACATTTATAATATAATAATTAAATATTATTATTTTATTTCCACACTCTATACTACCATATCGAACTAAATAAATAATCAATTCAGCAGCAGAGTTTATATGGAAACTGCTGTTTTTATACAGCGCTTTCAGAAATAACTGGTTATTATCTGATATTTCTCCATACAACGTTTATTATAGTGTTTATTTGGGTATAATGCTAGTCGCATCTATTATAAAGCGGTTTCTTTTGTGCAAAAGTTATAAACTGTTCACATATCCATAAGTGAAAGTGATGTTAAAATATAAGTAGTATTGTAGAAAGGGCTGCTTTTATGAAAATTGTACTATTCGGCATGACCGGAAGAACAGGCAGTGAGATTGCCAGACTTGCGCTGCAGGACGGACATCAGGTATCAGCCTTGGTGCGCACACCTGAAAAGATTGCTGCACAAGATAAAAACCTCTCGATTATAGAAGGCGACGTGACCGTTAAAGAAGACGTGGCCCGCGCTGTGAAAGACGCTGATCTGGTAATCAGTGCATTAAATACTGACGGCGGAGAAGTGCTGACTGAGAGTATGCCGCTGATTATTGACGCGATGAACGCTGAAGATATTAAGCGGATTATCACGATAGGTACTGCAGGAATACTGCAGAGCAGAGTCGAACCTGACGTGCTGCGCTATCAATCCAGCGAGTCAAAACGGAAGTTAACACGCGCAGCAGAAGAACACCATAAGACATACCTGCTACTTGAAGAGTCGTATCTCGACTGGACAGTTGTCTGTCCGACATATTTACCGGACGGCGAGGCAGTCGGAACCTGCCGCGAAGAACGTAACTATCTGCCGGAAGACGGGAAGAAAATTACGGTTGGAGATACTGCTTTATTTGTGTACAGGCAGATCGACAGTGACAAATATATTAAATCCCGTGTGGGAATAGCATATTAAACAAAAAATACCGGAGCTGATATATTGTTATCAACTCCGGTATTTTATCATTCCACTGTTACAGATTTCGCGAGGTTACGCGGTTTATCTACATCGTTGCCTCTGTGAAGTGCTGCATAGTATGAAATCAGCTGGTAGACAACTACTGATACTAACGGCGTCAGCATGTCATCCACTTTCGGTATAACGTACGTGTCACCCTGCTGCTCCAGTCCCTCCATTGCAACGACACATACATTCGCACCGCGCGCTTTTACTTCCTGCGCGTTGCTCCGGATGTTTAAGTCCACTTTTTCCTGTGTCGATAACGCAAATACAGGTGTGCCTTCTTCTATTAAAGCAATCGTTCCGTGCTTCAGCTCACCGCCGGCAAATCCTTCTGCCTGGATGTACGAGATTTCTTTCAGTTTCAGTGCGCCTTCAAGTCCGACATAGTAGTCCATTGCTCTGCCGATAAAGAACGAGTTTCTCGCTGTTTCAAGGTAGCCCGTTACGATTTCTTCAATCTTCGGAGCATCTTCGATTACCGTCGTAATGGCTGTCGTCACTTTTGCCAGTTCAGACATTAAATTCATATCCGATACTTTGTTCAGCTCTCTCGCCGTTACTGCCGCTGTGATTGCAAGTACTGCAATTTGTGCCACATAAGCTTTCGTCGATGCCACAGCGATTTCCGGTCCGGCATGAAGGATGAGTGTTTCATCCGCTTCACGCGATAATGTTGAGCCCGGCACGTTCGTAATCGTTAACGATTTATAGCCCTTCTCTTTAATATCGACGAGTACAGCACGGCTGTCCGCCGTTTCTCCTGACTGAGAGATAAAGATAAATAACGGCTTTTCCGATAACAGCGGTGTGTTATATACAAATTCTGATGCCACGTGCACTTCCGTCGGGACGCCCGCCCATTTTTCGAAATACTCTTTACCGATCAGACCCGCGTGATAACTCGTTCCTGCAGCGATAACATACAGTCTGTCCGCCTCATTCAGCTGGGTAATGATATTTTTATCAATCTTAAGTTCACCGTGTTCGTCCTGATACTCTTTAATGATTTTACGCATGACCTGCGGCTGCTCATTGATTTCCTTAATCATGTAATGCGGGTAAGTGCCAAGCTCGGTGTCGCTTGCATCGATTTCCGCAATATACGATTCACGTTCAATTTCCGTACCTTCGATATCTCTTATAATCAGCTCGTCTGCCAGCAGCTGGATAACTTCGCCGTCCATTAATTCTACAAACTCATTTGTTAGAGTAAGCATCGCCATCGCGTCTGATGTAATAACGTTAAAGCCGTCCCCTTTACCTAACAGCAGCGGTGATTTGTTTTTCGCTGCATAAATCGTATGATCATCTTCGTTATCCAGAAGACCGATTGCATAAGAACCGTGCAGTAACGACAACGTCTTTTGAAATGCCTCAAGTGTCGACGATCCTTCCTGTGCGAACTTCGCAACCAGCTGTACAATAATTTCAGTATCCGTATCAGAAACTAGCTCAATATCGTTTAAACAGTCTTCTTTAAGCTGTCTGTAATTTTCAATTACGCCGTTATGCACCAGCGTAAAACGTCCGTCAGCACTCTGGTGCGGATGGGAATTCGTCACACTCGGCTCACCGTGCGTTGCCCAGCGTGTATGACCGATACCGATTGTACCCGAGAAATCTCCATCCACTTTTTTACGCAGGTCGGCAATTCTGCCTTTCTCTTTAAACACTTTCGTTTCCTGATTATTCTTTACTGCAATACCTGCTGAATCGTAGCCGCGGTATTCCAGTTTTTCAAGTCCCTTTAATAATATTTCCTTCGTATCTGATGTTCCAATATAACCAACAATTCCACACATAAGATAAACTCCTCTTTATAATTTAGTTTAAGTTCTGTGGGATATCTGCTTTGTCAGTCCGGTTGCCCGGAAATTTTAACAGATACACTTACGAATACTTCAGTATCCGGGACAGCATCCGCCGAAAGTTCGATCGCTGTCCTCCTCGTCAACAGTACGCGTGTACTGCTCAGGCGCTATTCCGATTAAGTTTACAAACTGCCCTCCTTTTTTATTCAGAATAAAAGTGTAATTTATTTTTTTCTGGATTACAAGATTTTTTTACCTTTTAATGGAAAAAGTTTGGGGATCTACTGGTTGAGTGACTGTGTCCGACTCACATTGTCAGTCAAATCCCGTTGTGTGACAGTGTCCGACTCACATTGTCAGTCAAATCCCAATATCGGATTGTCCCCCGCCCAATTTAGCTCCCAACAAAAACAGGAACGATAAAAGTATCGTTCCTGTCCGGCACATCATGCTATTCAATTATTTCTTTCACTCTGCCGACGATTCCGTCTTCCAGCTTCACTTTAATACCGTGGTGGTGGTTTGCCGAGTTTGTCAGTATTCTCGCAACGGTGCCTTCTGTAAGTTCTCCGCTTCTCTGATGGTGTTTCTGCACGACTTTTACCGTACTGCCGATTTTAATGTCGGCTCTTTTTGTTCCGTCCATATTCATTCTCCTTATTAACCAAAATTAAGTATATTCATCATACCATTTCCGGTATAAATTTATCGGCTTCATACCGGTTCTCTCCCGCCCGTTAATAACTTAACATCTTATAATTAATGTTTAGAAAAAGTTATGTTTATGTCTAAAAAGTGTTATAATATACAGGTCAGAGGAGGTCACATCATGAAAGGTAAAACTCATATCATCGGTGGTGTCGCATCCAGTCTGGCAGTCGCTCATTTTACATACGCCGATCCGGTTTTATTAATTGGCGCCGGTATAGCGGGTTCATTACTGCCCGATATTTGCCACGGCGGCAGCAAGATTGGTAAGACGTTTCCGGTCATTTCGAAATTAATCAATTTCGTTTTCGGTCACCGTTCGTTTACACACAGCCTGCTGTTTATCGTACTTGTTGCTTTTCTTGTCGACTACTTTATTCCCAATGACGCATTAAAGCTCGGCCTCATTACGGGCATGATCAGTCATTACATATTGGATATGGCGACTAAAAGCGGCATTCAGCTGTTCTTCCCAATCAGTTTTAAAGTGAGATTTCCGGTCACTACACGAACGGGAAGCTTTACAGAGAATATTATTTTCAGTCTGCTGTGTCTCGTCTCTTTATATTTCGGCTTTCAGGTTTTAGGTGTATACATATTTAATTTTATTAACGATTTCAACATGGGTGAGCTTATGGCAAAACCCGTATACTTTATTTCATAACAAAACGCCGTCTGAAGATTTTCTTCAGACGGCGTTTTTAATATATTATTTGTCGAGGCCCATTTCAGCTTCAACTACTTCAGCAATTTCTCTGCTGTAGCCCGCCGCGAGTTCTTCTGTTTCCGCTTCAACCATTACACGTACTAACGGCTCTGTACCTGATGCACGAACGAGAATACGTCCGTTACCGGCCATACGCTCTTCCACATCGTCCATAATCGCTTTAACTGCTCCGTTGTTCGTTACGTTGTGCTTATCGCTCACACGTACGTTTACAAGCTCCTGAGGGAATGTTTCAACCATCGCTGCAAGTTCGCTCAGCTTCTTGCCTGATTCTTTAACAATTGCTGCAAGGTGGATTCCTGTTAACAGACCGTCACCAGTAGTGTTGTAGTCCATCATTACGATGTGCCCTGATTGCTCTCCACCTAATGAATAGCCGCCTTTACGCATTTCAGCAACAACGTATCGGTCACCAACCTGAGTTTTGTCAGACTTCATACCGTGCGCTTCCACCGCTTTGTAGAAACCGAGGTTACTCATTACTGTGGATACAACTGTATCGTCTTTCAGTTCGCCTTTTTCTTTTAATGAATGTGCGAGGATAAACATGATTTTGTCACCGTCGACAATTTCACCGTTCTCATCCACTGCAATAATTCTGTCCCCGTCTCCGTCAAACGCAAGGCCGAAGTCACATTGTTCTTCCTTAACGAGTTCCTGAAGTCTTTCAGGGTGTGTTGAACCGACACCGGCATTAATGTTCGTACCATCAGGGTTGCTTCCGACTGTTGCAGTGTCAGCTTCAAGATCACCAAACAGATATGGTCCGAGGTGGTACGTCGAACCGTGCGCACCGTCAAGACCGATTTTAAGTCCTTCAAAATCAGTATCAATTGTCGATTTAAGGTAGCTCAGGTATTTCTGTCCGCCTTCAAAGTAATCCGAAATTGTACCCACTTCAACACCTGTCGGTCTTGGAAGGTTATCTTCTTCGCTGTCCAGCAGCGCTTCAATTTCATTTTCCTGTTCGTCAGTCAGCTTAAATCCGTCCGGACCAAAGAATTTAATCCCGTTATCTTCAACCGGGTTATGTGATGCAGAGATCATGACACCTGCATCTGCTTCCATGTCTTTCGTCAGGTAAGCGACACCCGGTGTCGAAATAACGCCTAAGCGCATAACTTCCGCACCGATTGACAGTAATCCTGCAACAAGTGCAGATTCAAGCATTTCACCGGAAATACGAGTATCTCTTCCGACTAATACACGAGGATGTTCCGAACCTTTTTTAAGCAGTGTGTATCCTCCGAAACGTCCTAATTTAAACGCCATTTCAGGTGTTAATCCTTCGTTTGCAATACCTCTAACTCCATCTGTTCCAAAATACTTTCCCATAGTAATCTCCTTTTTTAAGCAGCAATTATTCGTCTTTTTCTATCGTAACATCTGCTTCCAGTACAGCAGGTTCACTTTTCGTTACATTTTCAGGCAGTTCTATCCGGACGTCTTTCGTGCCCGATGATGACATGCCTTCTACATCAACTTCCGCTGTTACGGAAGATATGGCTTCCAGCGTCTGGCTGTCACCGAATATTTCAATTGTATCATGATTTAATTTCACTTCCGACAATGTTCTGTTATCGGCAACTTCACCGGCAGTTTCGAAGTGCACCGGCACTTTTTTACTCAGTTCCTCGACCTGGATTTCAATCCTTACTGTCGAAGGTTCAATCGTTACATCAAGCTTATTATACTGTGCATCGAATGCACTTACTTCAGCTTCTTCCACACGTTCATCCGTAATACTCGACGTATCTGTCATCATCGCACGGACATACTGTATACGGTTCATCGTACTCTCTCCGCCGCGGACTGTGACAGTCGACGGTTCCACGTTTACCGAATCGAGCTGGTAGCTTGATCCGACGCGGCCTTCGCTGACTTCAGCCTGGATTTCAAATGTTTGTGATACCAGGTTTTGTATTGTAACATTTGCCGTTTCCGGCTGCACAGTTCCCGATACATTTTCAGGCAGACCATTTACGGTGAAGAATACTTCGTGCTCACCCGGTTCGCGGTTTCTGAGATCCAGAATTATTTCAAAGTTACGCGTCGCCTGCAGGCGTTTGACGTTTGAGTTTGCTCCGCCGAGCTCTACAGTCACTTCCTGCGGAACGCCGGATACGTAGTATGATTCCTCATCATAAAGTACTGTGACAGGCACACCTTCGATAAATTCCGTATCCGATTCTGTTTCACTGTCATCGTTAAAGAGGTTAATATCTTCAAAGACATTGTTTGCATTGACAAACATAAACAGCGCGAGAAGCAGTGCAACTATACTGAGGCCCCATTTATTTTCGAGCAAACAAACCGCCTCCTTCCTTGCTTCCGGCAGTTACCATCCAGTGTTTCTGAAGGAGCTCTTCAAGTTTCTCGAGAGTAATTTCCTTGGATAGTTTGCTGTCGTATGTAACTGACACGTTACCTGTTTCTTCCGATACAATAATCGTAAATGCATCGGTAACTTCTGAAATACCGACAGCGGCTCTGTGCCGTGTACCGAGATCTTTTGCTATTTTATTGCTTTCCGACAGCGGCAGATAACTTCCGGCTGTCGCAATTTTGTCGCCCTGAATGATCATTGCCCCGTCATGCAGCGGTGTATTCGGTATGAATATATTGATTAAAAGCTGCGACGTAATTTCGGCATTTAACGGTACTCCCGTTTCAATATAATCTTTCAGGCCGGTTTCTTTCTCAAGCACAATCAGTGCACCGATGCGTCGCTTCGCCATATAGCGGACTGCTGTAACCATGTCCTGACGCATCTTCTCGTGCTCCGACGCATCGCCGGCAGCACCGCTCCTGAACAGGCTGCCGCGCCCGAGCTGTTCAAGCGCGCGTCTCAGTTCAGGCTGGAAGATAACAATGACGGCGAGGAAACCCCATTGGAGCACCATGTCGAACAATTGTGTCGTCGTTGTTAAATCTAAAAAATTACTTATTGCCCGTCCAATAATTATGAAAAATATCCCTTTGATTAACTGTACAGCTTTCGTCCCTTTAATGACCGTCAGTATTAAATAAAAAACGTACCATATAATCAGGATGTCAATGATGCTGGTTATTACAAATGACGTAGAGATATTATCAAAAAAGTTGGCTGTTTCCATAATGATTTTCCTTTCTATTATGTTATAAGCCACCTAATCTCCCGGTAAGTTCTTTATACAGACTACCTATTTGCGGTATGCTGGAAGTTTCCTCATCAGGCACTGGTGTCGCTTTTAATAATTCATCAGCTTCTTTTACTCTGTCCAGCTGCCACAGACTGTACGCCCGCATAATATTCTCATCAGTTTCTGCAGTTTCTCCCGCAAGCTCCAGCGCTTCTTTATAGTTGCCGAGCTTCACGAGCAGCAGTATTTCATACTTCTTAAGATCTTTTTCTTTATAAGTGATGTTAAGTCTTGATGCTATATGATTAATATCTGCAATCAGTCTGTGCGCAGTGTAATACTGTTTAAATATAATATAACATTTCACAAGTGCAAACCGTAACTTAATATCGGAAATATTCAGTTCACCAAACTTGGTCATCAGGTAAACAGTGTCCTCAAGTATATCTATCGCCGCATCGGCTTCACCGTCTTCTGTAAGCAGCTCCGCTTTTAACAGCACAGCGTTAACATAGTGTTGATTGACAGCCACCGTCGACAGTTTCTGCAGCGCTTTATCAGCGTGCAGTCTCGTCCGTTTTAAATCCCCTTTAAATTTAAAATAGCGCGCATAGATTAAATGTATTCTTCCGCTGTCCGGCAGCGGTACATCTTCAATCTGTTCATATTCCTTGTCGATAAAATGCTTCACGATCTCAAAATCTTCATTATCCACTTTAAGTTCGTAATGGCCGATTTCGCGCAGTATTTCAAAGTTATTGTATTTGAAATGCGATACTTCAGCCATAAAGTCATTGACCGTGCAGTTCAGACGTTTGCTCAGTTTTACAAGAACGTTCGTCGACGGCTGCACCGTGCCCTTTTCTATCAAACTTAAATAAGTTCGGGAGATGATCCCGTCAGCAAGCTCTTCCTGGGTTAAATTGTTATTATTGCGGATTTCTTTAATTCTTTGACCTATCATACTCATCCCCCTAAGTACTTAACATTTTAATAATACCAAATTCACAATTGTGTAACAAATATTCTCATTTATTAAAACAGTTTAATTGACTGCATTTACATTTTACATGATAATTAAATAAAAAGTATATGGAGGATATTAATGGAAAAATTGCTCATCATTAATGAGTTGGATCAGCTTAAGTCAATCAGTGACCCATTTAGACTGCAGCTCGTCGGTATGATGGCGGATGAACCGAAGACCGGTCAGATGCTTGCCGACGAACTTGGACTGCCGAGAGCTAAAATACATTACCATTTAAACCAGCTGCTCTCTCATAATATTATCACCGTATCGCATACCGTTGAGAAAAGCAGTATTATCCAGAAATTTTACCGGCCCGCTGCAGAAGCAATCGTGCCTTCCATCAATATTTTTAACTTTAACAATAAGAACGGTGCTGTACCTTACGCAGCATATACTATTTCGCCCGATGAACATGAGCTTGAAATACTCAATTCCCGTCTCACGGCACTCGAAAACAGCAAAAAAGATAATGAAAACAAAAAAGAAACAGCTACTGCAGATGAGTATGCTGTTTACATGTTGAAAACTATGAGAGAAGCCTGAGGCTTCTCTTTTTATATCTGACTCTGTCCGAATATGTACTCCGAAAGGATTACCGCTTTTTCTGCAGTTTCATTACAATTGTCTATCAGCGGATTAACTTCGACAAGATCTGCCGACACGAGACGTTTTGTACTGCTCAGTATATTTAAACCAGACAGCATATCCGAAAGGAAAATACCGCCGTCAACTTTCGTTCCCGTCCCTTGAATTTCGAGCGGGTCCAGACTGTCCACATCAAGTGACAAATGAATACCGTCGCAGCTTTCCAGATGCTTTAGTGCTTTTGTGATGACTGCATCGAGTCCCAGTCTTTTGACATCGCTCATCGTGTAGCATTTTATTCCATGTTCTTTAATATATGCTTTCTCACCTGTATCTAGATCACGCACACCGATCAGTACGATATTCTCATGTTTCAGTTTTGCACCTTCATGATGAATATCCACAAGACGTCTGCTTCCTTCCCCGAGGAGCACACCAAGCGGCATACCGTGTATGTTACCCGTAGGTGATGTATCGCTGTTATTAATATCCCCGTGAGCGTCGATCCACAGTACCCCGAGATTGCTGTACTTTTTCGTAATTCCGCTTATGGAACCGATAGACAGACTGTGATCACCGCCGACGATGAATGGAAAATGCTTATCATTCAATGACGCTTCCACGGTATTTGCAAGTACTTCACTAAAGTCTTTAACCTGAACGAAATTCATCAGTCCTTCTTCATTTCTTTCGCTGTGATTACCGTACTCTGCACGGTACTTTCCATATACATTTCCCTTATCTGACACTTCATGACCAAGTGCTGTTAAACGCGCTTTTAAACCGCAAAGACGCACCGCATCCGGACCCAAAGATACCCCTAACTTCGGTTGTCCAAAAGCTGTCGGCGCGCCTATGATGTCTATTTTAATCACTGACATCCCCCCACCAGTTATTCCTTTGTATAGTTACAATATACTAAAGAAAGCGCTTTTATACAACCCCTTATAAATATAAATTATATAATTATTTATGCATAAAAAAAAAACACTTACTATAGTAAGTGTTCCACGATGAGCCATGCAGGATTCGAACCTGCGACCCTCTGATTAAAAGTCAGATGCTCTACCAACTGAGCTAATGGCTCTAAATATATTAAACTGGGCTGGAAGGATTCGAACCTTCGCGTCACGAGACCAAAACCCGTTGCCTTACCGCTTGGCTACAGCCCAAAATCTATGGTGGAAGGGGGCAGATTCGAACTGCCGAACCCGAAGGAGCGGATTTACAGTCCGCCGCGTTTAGCCACTTCGCTACCCTTCCAGACAAAAAATGGAGAATGACGGGCTCGAACCGCCGACCCTCTGCTTGTAAGGCAGATGCTCTCCCAGCTGAGCTAATTCTCCATATTGAACTATAAAATTAAAAATGGTGACCCGTACGGGACTCGAACCCGTGTTACCGCCGTGAAAGGGCGGTGTCTTAACCGCTTGACCAACGGGCCATCAGATAAAAAAATGGCTCCACAGGTAGGACTCGAACCTACGACCGATCGGTTAACAGCCGATAGCTCTACCACTGAGCTACTGTGGATTAATTATAAAAATATTCGCCTGGCAGCGTCCTACTCTTGCGGGACGTCAGTCCAACTACCATCGGCGCTGGAGAGCTTAACTGCTGTGTTCGACATGGGAACAGGTGTGGCCTCTCCGCCATCGCCGCCA